>NZ_JBASCI010000201.1:0-13672 GCF_049651565.1 Brooklawnia sp. | reverse complement strand
CAGCCCGGCAGCCCCGGCGCGATCGCGGGCCTGCGGGAGGGCGACCTGGTCGTCACGGTCGGCGGCCAGCCGGTTACCGACGCGCAGGATCTGCAGCGCAGGCTGTTCACCCACGTCCCCGGCGGAGCGCTGGCCATCACCACCTACCGCAACGGCGCCATGGTGGACGTGATCGCCCGGCCAGCGCTGCTGCGCGAGGGCTGAGGAGGGCGTTGTCAGTCGTACCGCGTACCTTGGACGACGATGAAGAGCTATCCCGAATGGGTGTCGCAACTCACCAGCAGCGACCTGGAGCGGCGGTTCGGCGCCGGGACGCTGGGGCGTGCCGCCGAGTACCAGCGGCAGGCCCGGGTGAGCCAGATCCAGAGCGTCGACACCCTGGTGATGGCGACGGTCCGGGGTTCGGGATTCCGCACGTACCACACTGTGGTGAACTGCCCCGACGGGCCGGGCTCGCTGCAGTCGACCTGCAGTTGCCCGGTCGGGGTGAACTGCAAGCACGGCGCCGCGGTGATCCTGCAGATGCAGGCGGTGCAGCGGCGGCGCGCCCAGCCGCGCTGGCAGCAGGCACTCAACCCGATCCTGACCGACGACCCCGCCAGCACCCCGGACAAGGCCCCGCTGGCGTTGCAGGTCAACCACTCCCGGCTCGGCTACTGGTGCCGTCCGATGCGGCCGGGAGCGCGCGGGAACTGGATCAAGACCGGGGCCAGCTGGTCGGAGGTGCGCACCTCGCCGGCCCGCTTCGCAGACGCGCAGCGGGAGGCGCTGGTCGACCTGTACGAGGCGCAACGCTTCAGCGACTTCGGCTACTACAGCCGCTCCGACGACTCGCTGCGGTTCTCGGCGCTGCTGCCCGACATGTGGCGGGTGCTGCGGACGGCGCTGCTGGCCGGCGTCCCGCTGGTGGCCGGGAACGACGAGCGGGGTCGGCCGCTGCCCCAACCGGCGCTGCTGGACGACCCGGCCGTCCCGTTGATCACCATCGAGTCCGCGGCCGGCGGCCTGCGGGTGCAGAAAGTGCTGGTCAGCGGCCCTGGCCGCACCCAGTTGCCGCCCGGCGCAGAGCTGATCGGCTCGCCCGCCCACGGCCTGGCCGTCCGCACCGACGACCGGCTGCTGTTCGGCCCGCTCGACCAGCCGCTGACCCGCAACGAGCACCGGCTGTTCACCGAGTCCGACCGGCTGGAGGTGCCCGCCGACGAGGTCGAGCTGTTCGCGCTGGGCTACCTGCCCCGGCTGCGGCAGCGCTTCGAGGTGCAGGTGGCCGACGACGTCGTGCTGCCCGAACCCTCACCACCCACCCTGCTCTGCGACGTCACGTTCCAGCCGGCATCGGCCAGGGTGGCCTGGTCGTTCCGCTACGAACTGGCCGGCCGCAGCGCCGAGGTCGGATTCGCGCCGGCCAGTTCCGACCCGCCGATCCGTGACCACCGGGCCGAGGCCGAGCTGGTGGCCAGCCTGCCGGACGGGGCGGGGCGCGCCGCCATCAGCCTGCTGACCGGGCGCGAGCTGTTCGACTTCGTCGAGCGCGTCCTGCCGCTGCTGGCCGAGCACCCGAACGTCGAGGTCCGGTCGAACGAGGCTGCCCCGTCCTACCGGGAGGCCGCCGAACCACCGCGGATCGAGCTGACCGTCACCGACGCACCGTCCGGCGACTGGTTCAACCTGGACGTGCTGGTCAGCGTCGGGGACGAACCGGTGCCGTTCGCGCCCCTGTTCAGTGCGCTGTCGCTCGGGCAGGACTGGTTGCTGCTCGAGTCGGGCACCTGGTTCAGCCTCGACCGTCCCGAACTCGACCAGCTCCGCACCCTCATCGACGAGGCCCGGCTGCTGGTCGACCACGAGAACCAGACCTTCCAGCTGCGGCCAGAGCACGCCGGCCTGTGGGACGAACTGGTGCGGCTGGGTGTGGTGGCCGAGCAGTCCGCCGCCTGGCGGCGCTCGGTCGGAGCGCTGCTCGACCTGACCGAGCTGCCCGACACGACCGTCCCGGCCGGGCTGCGCGCCGAGTTGCGTCCCTACCAGCGAACCGGGTTCGGCTGGCTGAGCTTCCTGTCCCGGGCCGGGCTGGGCGGCATCCTCGCCGACGAGATGGGCCTGGGCAAGACGCTGCAGGCGCTCGCCCTCGCGCAGTCCCAACTTGAGGCGGGCGAGCTGCGGCGTCCGATGCTGGTGGTGGCGCCCACCAGCGTGCTCGGCACCTGGGCCGGCGAGGCCGTCCGGTTCACCCCCGACCTGGAGGTGGTGACGATCACCCAGACCATGGCCCGCCGCGGCCGGCCGCTGGCCGAGGCGGTCGCCGGGGCCAACCTCGTCCTCACCTCGTACACGCTGCTGCGGCTGGAGGCGGAGGACTACCAGCGGATCGAGTGGTCGACGGTGCTGCTGGACGAGGCCCAGTTCGTCAAGAACCACGCGTCGAAGGCCTACCAGGCTGTGCGCCGGCTGCCCGCCCGGCACAAGATGGCCCTGACCGGCACCCCGCTGGAGAACAACCTGATGGACCTGTGGTCGCTGCTGTCGATCACCGCGCCCGGGCTGTTCCCCGACCCGAAGGTGTTCACCGAGCTGTACCGCCGACCGATCGAATCGGGGGACGCCGAGCGGCTCGCCCGGCTGCAGCGGCTGACCCGGCCGCTGATGCTGCGCCGCACCAAGGATGCGGTCGCCACCGAACTGCCGGCCAAGCAGGAACAGATCGTGCCGGTGGAGCTGACGGCGTCCCACCGCCGGCTCTACGATCGGCACCTGGCCCGGGAGCGGCAGAAGGTGCTCGGCCTGATCGGCGACCTGCAACGCAACCGGATCACCATCCTGCGCTCGCTGACCGTGCTGCGCCAGCTCAGCCTGTCACCGCGGCTGGTCGACCAGGGCTACCCGGTGGTGTCGGCGAAGATCGACACGCTGCTGGACCTGCTGGCGGAGGTGATCGACGGCGGGCACCGGGCGCTGGTGTTCAGCCAGTTCACCGGCTTCCTGGCGCTGGTGCGGCAGCGACTGGACGCCGCGCACATCGGTTACAGCTACCTGGACGGCCGCACCCGCAACCGGGCCGAGCGGATTGATGCCTTCCGGGCCGGGGACGACCCGGTCTTCCTGATCTCGCTGAAGGCCGGCGGCTTCGGGTTGACGCTCACCGAGGCCGACTACGTCTTCATCCTCGACCCGTGGTGGAACCCAGCCGCGGAGAGCCAGGCCATCGACCGGACCCACCGGATAGGGCAGGACAAGCCGGTCAACATCTATCGGCTGGTCAGCGCCGACACCATCGAGGAGAAGGTGGTCGCGCTGCAGCAACGCAAGCGCGACCTGTTCGACCAGGTGGTGGGTTCGGCGTCCGATCTGGCGGCCCCGCCGCTGGGCGTGGCCGAGATCAAGGCCCTACTGGAGGCTGATTGACTCGCCGAGAGCGAACACCCACGGGAACAGATGAACGTTTCAGTTATTCCTACCGTGGCCGTCACTTGTCCTGGGGACGCTGACAGCGCCCGATACGAGGCCGTATGGGCGGGTAAACCCCCTAGTCCTCCCCGGCTGCGGAGGCTAGGATGACGTCACTCGAGCGCGAGCTCGGGCCACCGCGTCCCAGGGGGGGATGACGCGTGGCGCGTAGGGGGGTCCAACGTGCACAAAAACAGTTCAAGCGTGCAATTAAAGGGGGGAATTCGGGACCGATTCCGCAAGGGCACGCACAGCTACTCCATTTTCCCGGCACGCCAGGCGCTGCCTGCCCAAGGGGCTACCGGCTCCTTCCGTTCGGTCAGCCGGAAGTATGTCCTGTCGCTGGTCGTCATGGACTTGGTCATCGGGCTGATCTCGTTCGCGGTGATCGTCCAGGTCATCGATCGCCTGCTGTTGCCCGGCGACGTGTTCTCGTACCTCGCTGCGCTGCTGGCAGCCGGAGCCTGGCCACTGCTGATCGCGGCCACCGGCGGTTATCGGCGCCGCCGCATCGGTGTGGGCACCGGCGAACTGCGGTCGGTGTTCAGGGCCGGTCCCGCCCTGCTCGCCCTGAGTGTCTATCCCGCTGCCATGCTGAGCCAGTGGAGCCTGCTGACCGTGGTAGCCCTGACGGCTCCGCTGTGCGTGACGGTGTCGACGCTCGGCCGCTTCGTTGCCCGCGACCGACTGCACAGGCTGCAGAAGCGGGGGGTGGGTATGCGCCGCACCCTGGCGGTCGGCTCCCCGGACGCCGTGGCCGCGCTTAGGGACGCGGTGGCTCGCGAACCCTTCAGCGGGATGACAGTGATCGCCGCCTGCCTGCCCGTCGGCACCGAGCCCGACGGACTCGGTATCCCGGTGGTGGGTGGTCTGAACGACGTCCGAGCGGTGGTCATGCACGGCGGCTATGAGGCGGTTGCGGTCACCGGCGGGGAGTACCTGCGCGAGTCCTACCTGCGCCGGCTCGCGTGGTCGCTTGAGGACGTCGACGTCGAGCTGTTGGTGGCACCCGGGCTGGCCGAGGTGGTGCACAGCCGGCTGGACATCAAGCCAGTGGTCGGGATGCCATTGCTGGAGGTGGAGCAGCCGAAGTTCACCGGCTGGCAGCACACCATCAAGCGGGCTTTGGACATCGTCCTCACCCTCACCGGTCTGATCGTGCTCAGCCCGCTGCTGCTGGTGGTGGCGCTGGCGGTCAAGCTTCAGGACGGCGGTCCGGTCTTCTTCAGGCAGACCCGCATCGGGCGAAACGGAGAGCCGTTCGAGTTGCTCAAGTTCCGGTCGATGGTGGTGGACGCCGAGGCGCGCAAGGCCGCCCTGCTGGACCGCAACGAGGGCCACGGCGGGCTGTTCAAGCTGCGCGAAGACCCCCGCATCACGCCATTCGGCCAGTTCATCCGCGACTGGTCGATCGACGAGCTGCCGCAACTGTTCAACGTGCTGGAGGGTTCGATGTCGCTGGTCGGGCCCCGGCCGCACCTGTCCCACGAGCTAGCCGAGATGCCGGTGGACGCCAATCGTCGCGCCCTGGTGACGCCGGGTCTGACCGGGCTGTGGCAGATCAGCGGCCGCTCCGACCTGCCCGGCAACGAAGGCGTGCGACTGGATCTGCGTTACGTCGAGAACTGGTCCATCACCTTGGACCTGCTGATCATCTGGAAGACCTTCCGGGCGGTGCTCACCAGATCTGGGGCCCACTGAGGGGGGATCGCCGCCGTGGGTGGCTGGGCTGGGGGGCCTGGCCACCCACGACGGCTCAGCCACAGTACGCTGCCAAGGTTCAGCGATCACGTCCCACCTTGGACCCCCGGTCGCTGGTGCGCTGGGGGCGCGCCAATCAACCCGCCATTGCCGCAATCGCTACCGCTGTCGCATGCCCCTGCGCGTGGGACAGCGAAACCGTGATCCCGGTGACGGACCGGGCCGCCGCGAGTTCTTCCACCTTGCCGGACAGCCGGACCACCGGCGCCCCGGTTGGACCGTGGCGGATCTCGATGTCACGCCACGGCACCGGGCCGGTCCATTGCCAGGCCAGCGCCTTGGCTACGGCCTCCTTCGCGGCCAGCCGGGCAGCGTAGTGGGCAGCCGGCCGAGCCTTGCCCGAGCAGTAGGCCCGCTCCTCCGGGGTGAACCAGCGCGCCAGGAACACCTGATCACCGACCGCGATCAGGCGTTCCAGACGAGCGATATCGACTATGTCGGTGCCCAGTCCGATGCCCACCGTCAGGCCGCCGGGGCCTCGGCGCCAACCAGGGCCAGGAACCGGTCGGCGGCAGTGACCGAACCGGCCGCGTTCAGGTGGCCCGAGTCGGCGGCGTTCTGCGGGGCCAGCGCCAGGTGTTGACGGCCGTCGCTGGACACGATCGCGACGGTACCGTCCGGGGCGGTGGCCTCGATGACCGCCAGGTCGAGCAGCCGGCCATCGCCGTACTCAGCGCGCATCAGGGCGTTGTACTGCTCGCGTGCGGCGTTGTCGTTCGGGCGGCCGATGACCTCCTTGACCCGCCACTTCAGGTCGGTCGGCTCGGTCTTCACCGGTGTGGTGACGTGCACGAACCGGACCTCAGGGAAGTCGCGCTCCAGGTCGGCCAGGGTTCGACGATAGGTCTCGAAGAGGGCATCGACGTCGGTCTCGCCGGTGATGTCGAGGTAGCAGAACTTCAGCAACGCCACTTCCACCTGATCGGCCAGCCCGGCCCGCAGGCGCGAGTCGAAGTCAGCCAGCTTGCCGTACGGGTCGCCGTTCTCACCGATGTAGGCGTGGGCCAGCACTGGCTCGCTCCCGCCCTCGGGCAGCGCGGCGCCCGCACCGAGATCGACGATCTCCGGTGCCGGCAGCTGGGCCGCGGCGTACACTTCGGGCACCCCGCTGAGTACGTTCTTGCCAACCGACTGGTGGGCGAAGAAGATGCGCCGCCCGGCCGCCGCCACCAGCTGGTCGTCGGTCGCCGGCGGATTGTCCAGTGGTTCATTCGCCATCGGTGTCCCCTGCCGCGACGCCAGCATCAACAGCGCACCGCCCCCCACTCCGGCGACCACGGCCAGGACCGCCAGGGCAACCACGATTGTTCTTGCTCTCACCTTTCGAGCCCTCCCCCCAGAAAGCAATCATCCTTGTGATGAGCATTTGCCGGGAGTCTAGACGGCGTCAGGCTGCTGGACCAGAGCCCGCAGTTGGGTCTTCGACACCTTGCCGTTGTCGTTCAGGGGCAGGGCGCCGACCAGGCGGATGGTCCGCGGCAGCATGTGCTTGGCCAGGTGCGCCCTCAGGTGGGCGGCGATCTCGTCCTCGGTCACCGACGCCCCGGGCCGCGGCACCGCGAGCAGCACGATGGCCTCCCCGGCGTCTGGGTCGGGAACGCCGACCGCCGCCGCCGCAACCAGGCTGTTGAGCCGCAGCGCCGCCCCCTCCACCTCCTGGCTTGAGACCCGGTTGCCCCACGACTTGATGAAGTCAGCCAACCGATCGACGATGAAGATGAAGCCGTCGGCGTCGACGACGGCGAGATCACCGGTCCGCAACCGTCCGCCGGCGAACTTCTCCCGGGTGGCGTCGGGATCGTTCAGGTAGCCAGGTGAGATGTTCTCGCCGACGGCGACAATCTCGCCGGTGACGCCCGGCGGGACCGGGCTGTCCTGTTCGTCCACCACGGTCAACTGGACCCCCGGGATCCCCCGACCGATTGAGCCGAGCTTGGTGCCGAGCAGGGCCGGCGGCAGGTAGGACAGCCGGGCGGTCGCCTCGGTCTGGCCGTACATGACGAAGACCCGGGCGTGCGGCTGCGCCGCCACCAGTTCCTCGATCAGCACCGGCGGCAGCTTGCCGCCCGCCTGCTGGAGATGCCGCAGTGAGCCCAGCCGACGGGACGCGAAGCTGGACGCCCGCAACAGCAACTGGTAGGTCGACGGCACACCGGCCAGCCCGGTGCACTGCTCGCGGTCGATCATCTCCAGCGCGGTCTCGGGGAAGGTGAACGTGTTGCACAGGGCGACGCTGCCGCCCACCCGAAGGTGGGTGTGCAGCAGGGAGGCGCCGTAGCAGTAGAAGAACGGCAGCACCACCAGCATCCGGTCGTCGCTTGCCAGACCCAGGTACTCGACGATGGACGCGGTGTTCGCCCGCAGGTTGCGGTTGGTAATGCGCACCGCCTTCGGGCTGGCGGTGGTGCCGGAGGTGAACATCAGGGCCGCTTCGTCGTCCAGGCCCACACTGGACGTCGGCCACGGCGGCACCGGCCCGTCGGCGGCGGTCACCTCGTTGAGCCGAGGGCGGTCGCCGAAGGCCGCGGCGTAGTCGCGTTCGTTGCGGCGGTCCATCAGGACCGCGTCGCAGCCGGCCCAGTCGGCCAGCCGGGTCGCCTCGGCCGGTGGCAGCTTGGTGGAGAACGGCACCGCGACGTAGCGATGCAGCGCGGCCAGATAGGCGGCGACCCAGAACGCCGAGTTCTCGGCCAGGATCGCCACCCGCGATCCGGGAGCGACACCACGGGCGTCCAGCGCGGCCAGCAGGCGGGCGACGTGGTCGCGCAGTTCACCGTAGGTGACCACTCGCTTGGCCTCCACGATCGCGACCGCGTCCGGTGCCCCTGCCGCCAGGAGGTGATCGGTGGTGGATTCCAGTCGCGTCATCGTGCCCCCTCAGTCACTCGCCGGTACCCCTACGGGTTGTTGCCAAGGTGCGTTCTGGATGGACCAATAGGAGTCATGATAAGGGTGTACGCTCCGGCATGCATGCCCCCGTCGTCTGGGAGGACATATGGAACAGCAGGTCCGCGATCGCATCATGGACTTCATCGTCGACAACTTCCTGTTCGGTGATGCCACGGGGGCCCCCGACGACGACGAGTCGTTGCTGGAAAGCGGAATCCTGGACTCCACCGGAATCCTGGAACTGATCCAGTTCCTCGAATCGGACTTCGGGATCGAGGTGGCCGACTCCGAAACGGTGCCCGACAACCTCGGCTCGGTCGCCAACCTGACGCGTTACGTCCTGGCGCGGAGTGCCGATGCCCAGCCCATCGGCTAGCGCCGCCCGCCAGCCGGACCACATCGACCAGGTGCTGGACGAGTTCTACGCCCTGCCAAGAAACTCCGAGGATGCGGTGCTGGACGCCGTCGCGACCGCTATCTTCGTCGAGGACGCCTTCGGCGTCACGTTGTCGGACGCCGAGATCGACCCCGCCCACCTGGCCGACCGGACCGCGGTGCGGGCCACCCTACGGCAGCACCTGCCCGGCTGATGTGCGGCATCTGCGGCGTCTACACCGGCGGGCCGGCACCGGACGTCGACCTGCTGCTGCGGATGGTCGGACGCCTCAGGCA
The DNA here is from genome assembly GCF_049651565.1 of Brooklawnia sp. GTDB lineage: Bacteria > Actinomycetota > Actinomycetes > Propionibacteriales > Propionibacteriaceae > Brooklawnia. The sequence goes on along the minus strand of NZ_JBASCI010000201.1, from coordinate 4,906 downwards.
TCGGGGACCGGACGGCAGCGGCTACCTGCGCGACGCCGGCGTCGGGCTCGGCCACGCCCGGCTGGCCATCATCGACACCGCCGGCGGCGCCCAACCGCTGTCCAACGAGGACGGCAGCCTGTGGGTCAGCTTCAACGGCGAGATCTTCAACTACCTCGAGCTGCGCGAGGAGCTGCTGGCGTGCGGGCACCGGTTCGCCACCGCCAGCGACACCGAGGTGATCGTGCACGCCTGGGAGCAGTGGGGTGAGCAGGCGTTCAGCCGCTTCAACGGGCAATGGGCGCTGGCGTTGTGGGACCGGACGCAGCGCCGGCTCATCCTGTCCCGCGACCGGCTGGGTGTGCGGCCGCTGTACTACCGGCGCGACGGCGAGCGGTTGGTCTTCGCCTCCGAGGTCAAGGCGCTGTTCGCCGACCCGACGGTGTCACGCGAGATCGACCCGATCGGGCTGGACGAGACCTTCACCTACTGGTCGACCGTCGCACCCCGGACGCCGTTCGCCGGCGTCCAGCAACTCCAACCCGGGCACGTCGCCGTCGTGGACGCCGGCGGCTTCCGGACCCACCCGTACTGGACGATCGATTTCCCGCTCCGCGGCGAGGAGCCCGGCCAGGACGTCCGCGCCAACGCTGAGGCACTGCGGGAGCGGCTGGTGGAGGCCACCCGGCTGCGGTTCGTCCGCAGCGACGTGCCGGTCGGGGCATACCTGTCCGGCGGCATCGACTCATCGGTGACCGCGGCCATCGTCACCCGTTACACCGACGCCCCGCTGGACACCTTCTCGCTGCGGTTCGACGACCAGGAGTTCGACGAGGGCCGCTACCAGCAGCTGATGGCCAGCCGGTTGGGCACCCGGCACCACGAGGTGGTGGTTTCTCCGCGGCAGATCGCCGAGGTCTTTCCCGACGTCGTCCGGCATGCCGAGGCGCCTGTGCTGAGGGCCGCCCCGGCCCCGCTGTTCCTGCTGTCGCGGCTGGTCCGGCAGCACGGCTACCGGGTGGTGGTCACCGGTGAGGGTGCCGACGAAGTGCTCGGTGGCTACGACATCTACCGGGAGGCCCGGGTTCGGCAGTTCTGGGCCCGCGACCCGTCCTCGGCCGTTCGCGACCGGGCGGCCGAGCTGCTGTACCCGTGGATGGTCCGCTCACCCGGCCAGGCGCCGGCGTTCGCCCGCGGCTTCTTCGGCCAGCACCTGGACGCCACCGACCCGGCGCTGTCGCACCGCCCGCGCTGGCAGTCCACCACCGCGCTCAAGACCATGCTCACCCAGGACGCCCGCGCCGCGGCCACCGCCAGCCGCGCCCCCGACGACCTGCTCGCCCGGATGCCCGGGCACAGCGCTGGTTGGGACACGCTGGGCCGCGCCCAATGGCTGGAGATGACCACCCTGCTGCCCGGCTACATCCTGGCCTCGCAGGGCGACCGGATGTTGATGGCCAATTCGGTCGAAGGCCGCTTCCCGTTTCTCGACCACACCGTGGTCGAGTTCGCCAACGCGCTGCCGGCCCGGCACAAGCTGCTGGGTTTGGAGGAGAAGTACTTGCTGAAACGCGCCTTCGCCGATGTCCTGCCGCCGCAGATCGTGCAGCGCCCGAAGCAGCCCTACCGCGCCCCCGACGCCGCCAGCTTCTGCGCACCGGACGCTCCCGACTGGATCGGCGAGCTCACCTCGCCGGCCGCCGTGGCGTCCGCCGGGCTGTTCGAGCCACGCATGGTGCAGGGCCTGTTCACCAAGGCTCGCCGCAACGCTGGCCGCGAACTGGGCAACACCGACAACATGCGGGTGCTGGCGGTGCTGTCCACCCAATTGCTGCACCACCTGTTCATCGCCGGTGACGGCGGGCAGCCCGCCGACGCACCCAGCACGCCACTGACCGCCATTGATCTGACCATGGAAGGACAGTCATGACCCTCACCCAGCCGGCCTTCAGCGCCGCCACGCTGCAGATCGACGCCGAACAGGAGACCGCGCGGATCAGCGCGTCCCTGACCGAGTACCTCGTCAGGACGCGCCGCCGCGGCGCCGTGGTGGCCCTGTCGGGCGGCATCGACTCCAGCGTGGTAGCGGCACTGTGCGTCCGGGCGTTGGGCCCCGACCGGGTCTTCGGGCTGCACATGCCCGAGAAGGAGTCCTCGGACGACACCCTGGACTTCAGCCGGCAGGTGTCGGACGCGCTGGGCTTCGACTCGGTGCTGGAGGAGATCTCGCCGATCCTGGAGGCGGCCGGCTGCTACCGGCGGCGTGACGACGCGATCCGCCTGGCGGTACCCGAGTACGGGGCCGGTTACCGGTCCAAGATCGTGCTGCCCAGCGTGGTGGACTCGGACTCGTTCCGGCTCTACTCGATCGTGGTGCAGCACCCGGACGGCAGCACCACCCGGCACCGGCTGACTCCCGAGGCGTACCTGGGGATCGTGGCAGCGACCAACTTCAAGCAGCGGGTGCGCAAGATGCTGGAGTACTACCACGCCGACCGGCTCAACTACATAGTCACCGGGACGCCGAACCGGCTCGAGTACGACCAGGGTTTCTTTGTGAAGCTGGGCGACGGGGCCGCCGACGTCAAGCCGATCGCCCACTTGTACAAGTCGCAGGTCTACCAGTTGGCCGAGTACCTGGGCGTGCCGGCAGACGTGCGGAACCGACCGTCCACCACCGACACCTACTCGATGCCTCAATCGCAGGAGGAGTTCTACTTCTCGTTGCCGCACCAGCGGCTGGACCTGTGCCTGCACGGCAAGAACAAGGACGTGCCGATCGAACAGGTCGCCGAGGCTGCCGGACTGACCGTCGAGCAGGTGGAGCGGGTCTACCGCGACATCGACCAGAAGCGGTCGACCACCCGCTACCTGCACCTGCCGCCGGTGCTGGCCGCCGAGGTGGCCCAGATCAGCCACGACCTGCGATGAGATGGTGAACCAGCCCGACCCGGAGCCCGAACTCAACGGCCCTGACAACCCACTGGGCCGCAGCGTACTACGGGGCGGGTCGGTGCTGGCTGCCGGGACGCTGATCGAGCGGCTGGCCCGGTTCGGCCGCAACATGGTGCTGACCCGGATAATCGCACCCGACCAGTTCGGCCTGATGGCGATCGTGCTGGCCACCATCGGGCTGTTCGAGGCCATCACCGAGGTCGGGGTCAGCCAGGCGGTCATCCAGAACAAGCGCGGGCACCTGCCCGAATTCCTCAACGTCGCCTGGTGGATCAACACCGTCCGCGGCCTGGCGATCTTCGCGGTCGCCGCGCCGCTGAGCCCGCTGATCGCCGGCTTCTACTCCCAGCCGCCGCTCACGCCGATCCTCATCGTCGCGTTCAGCTCGCTGATCTTCACCGGGATGACAAGCCCCAAGGTGTACGCGCTGCAACGCCAGTTCCGGTTCGGCGAAAGCGTGGCGATCACCCAGGGTGCCGGGCTGCTGGGCACAGTGCTGACCCTGGTCCTCGGTGTGCTGTGGCAGAACGTCTGGGCGCTGGTGGTCGGCACCGTCTTCGAGGCGTTCATGCGGTTCGTGCTGTCGTTCGTGCTCTGCCCGATCCGGCCATCGTTCCGGATCGACAAGCAGTCGCGACGCGACCTGTTCGCGTTCATGAAGGGCATGCTTGGGCTGGCGTTCATGACCTTCCTGGTCTCGCAGGCAGACATCTTCGTGCTGGGCCGAGTGGTCAGCACCCGGGTGCTCGGGCTGTACTCGATGGCGGTGACGCTGGCCATGTTCCCGCAGTCACTGTTCGCCAAGATCGTCCAGCCGCTGGTGGTGCCGATCCTGACCGCATTCCAGGACTCCGACGACCAGATGCGCGCCGCTTACCTGCGGCTGGAGCGGCTGGTCTGGCTGTTCGGGTTGCCGATGGCGGCGACCATGATGGTGGCCGCGGCGCCGCTGCTCACGGTGGTCTATGGGCGGCCCTACGCGGCCGTCGCCGTCCCGTTCGGGATCATCGCGATCTACTCGGTGGTCTACATGGCGTCGATGGTCAGCTTCTCGGTTTATCTGGCGATGGCCCGCCCCGAACTGCAGCGCAGTTTCACCCTGCTGCGTGGCCTGTTGCTGGTCGCGGCCATCTACCCACTGGCGGTAGCGTTCGGGCCGGTCGGTGCCGCTTCGGCGATGTTGGGTGCGCTGGCGCTGGCGATGCTGCTCCAGATCCACAACCTCAAGCGCATCATCGGGCTGGGTTACGTCGAATACCTGGGCACCCTGCGGGCCGGGGTGGTGGCTGGGTTGGCCACCGCTGCACTGACCTGGCTGGTTGGCCTGCTGGACATTCCCCTGCTGGCCGGGGCCGCGCTGGCTGGGCTGGTGTTGCTGGCGGTGTGGGGCGTCCTGCTCTTCCGCGAGCGGGCGGGCTTCCGGGCGCTGCGGGCCGGGAAGTAGCCGAGGATTCCGGTTCAGGCACGCGCATCCACCGTTTCCACGGTTCAACGGCCGATTGCCGCGGTTGAGCGTGCCGAAACCGGGAATTCTGTCCGGCATGCGCCCCGGTGCTGGCGACTGCAAGCTCAAGGCCCGATCTCGGGCCACCGACGATGGGGCCACGGACGCTCAGCGAGCTGGCTCGCCGGAGTCGTCGAAGACATTGGTGTCGTCCCAGATGCTGTTCTCCAGGTTCCCGGCGACGCCGTAGACGAAGTCGAGCCCGAACCGGTTCCCTCGGTACACCGCACTGTCGACCTCTCCGCGACCACCACCGTTGATGGTGAAGTTGCCACCGTTCATCAGGTTGTCCTCAACCAGCAGGTTGGAGATCGGATCGTCGCCGACCAGCGAACCGATCTGCAGCGCGGCGTTCATCGGGTCGTCGGTGGACGCCACGTAGATCTGCAGGTTGTTGCCCCGCAGGGTGATGTCATCACCGCGTCGGATCTGGATCGAGTCGTGGTGCCCGCCCTCGTGCCGGGCAAG
>NZ_JBASCI010000200.1:0-2625 GCF_049651565.1 Brooklawnia sp. | reverse complement strand
GTTCCACCCCTACCTGTCGGGGCAGGCGAACCTGGCGCGCATCGACAGCGCCGACCGGCACGCCAACCCACGGACCACCGGGGCCCGGGTGGCGGCGGCGCTTGAGCGTGTCGGCCTGTCGGCCGCCGCCCGCAAGCGCTATCGCGCCTACTCACTCGGCATGAAGCAGCGGCTGGCGATCGCCGCCTGCCTGCTGCAGCCCCGCGAACTGCTCATCCTCGACGAGCCGACCAACGGGCTGGACCCACAGGGCACCCGGGAGGTGCGGCACCTGGTCGCGTCGCTGGCCGGCGGTGGCACCACGGTGCTGGTGAGCAGCCACCTGCTGGCCGAGGTGGAGCAGATCTGCTCGCACGTCGGGGTGATGAACAAGGGTCGCCTGGTCGCACAGGACAGCCTGGCCAACCTCCGCCAGGCCTCGACCACCACCATCGACCTTTGGACGCCGGACCAGGCCGACGCGCAGACGGTGATCGACCGGCTCGGCATCGCCGAGGTGCTGGCCACAGACCGGGGTGTCCGGTTTGAACCCCGCCAGGTGCCGGCCGAGCGCATCGTCAGCGAACTCGTCGCCGCCGGCGTCCGGGTGCAGGCGTTCAACGTCGTCAAGCCGACGCTGGAGGACCTCTTCGTCTCTTTGACCGGAGAGGGCTTCGATGTCAGCGGCTGACCGGGGCCGTACTGGCGCCGGCTTCGGGCGGTTCCTGGCGTCGGAGCTGCGGCTGCTGTTCGGACGACGCCGCAACCAGATGGGGCTGTTGGTGCTCGCGGCGGTGCCGGTGGTGATGGCCATCGCGCTCCGGATGTCGACGCGCGGTGGCGGACCGATGGGTGGGCTGCTGTCCGGCAATGGGCTGATCGTCGCGGTGATGGCGTTGGTGGCCGAGGCGCCGTTCTTCCTGCCGCTGGCGATCTCGATGCTGGCTGGTGACTCGGTGGCCGGCGAGGCCAACCAGGGCACCCTTCGCTACCTGCTCACCGTGCCGGCCGGCCGCGCCCGGCTGCTGGCGGTCAAGTACTGCTCACTGGTCGTCGGCGCCTTGGCCGGAGCGGGAGTGGTGGGCGGTGTCGGGGTGCTGGCCGGTGTCGCGCTGCTGGGCGGCGGGCCGTCCTGGACCATGTCGGGAACCCAGATCAGCTTCGCCGGCGCCCTGGGCCGGATCGCGTTGATGTACCTGTACTACGCGGCGTTGCTGTCGGCGCTGGCCGCGGTGGGCCTGCTGGTCTCCACCCTCACCGACCAGCCGCTGGCCGCCACCGTCGCGATCATGATCATCAACATCCTGGGCTGGATCGCGCTGGCGGTCGAACAACTGGCATGGCTGCACCCGTGGCTGCTGTCGCAGTGGATGCTGTCGTTCACCGACCTGCTCAGCGACCCGATGATGACCGGCAACGTCACCCAAGGCCTGCAACTGGCCGGCGGCTACGTGGTCGTCTTCAGCCTCGCGGCCTGGGCACGATTCACCCACAAGGACATCACCAGTTGATTTCACCCCCCGCCGGGCGATGGCTACATTGTGCAGCGTGAAACTCGACCCGCGTCCGATGCTGGCGGCCGCCCTCGCGGTCGGGCTGGCGACCGTTGGCTGCTCCGGGGCGGACCAGACCGTCGAGCAGCCGGCGCCGGCCAGCACTCAGCCGGCCGCGCCGCCCGCCGACTACACCGGGCCGGACGAGTTCACGTTGCGTGAGCAATACCTGCCCGCGCTGCGCGCCCAGCAGGCGGCGGCCGAGGCCGGCCTGGTGGAGGTGGCGTGGCTGGGTGAACCCGACCTCGGCTACCGGCAGTCGATGAACGACTCGGTGGTGGCGTCCATGTACGTGATCGGCACCACCCAGGCCGACGCGCAACGCTCCGATGCCTGGCTGCAACAGGCAAACGAGCAACTGGCCGCCCACGGCTTCGACCCGGTCGCCGAGCTGACCGAGGACGCCGGCGGGGGACTGCTGGTCATCTCGCCGAGCACGGACGGGGCTGCCTGCTTCACCGGACGTTGGGGCCAGGGCAGCGTGGCACTGACCATCGAGGTCGGCGCCACCGACGTCCAGTGCGAGTGAGTCAGCCGTCCGGGAACGGCCAGCCGTCGACCATCGGGGACGGCTGAGGCTCACCCCGGAAGTACTCGCTGCCCATCCATACCTCGAACGCCTCCGGCGGCACCGATAGCATCCACTGGATGTCTGACTGGCTGCCGTGCGCCGCCAGCGCCGCCCGCTTGCGATCCAGCACGCTGCGAACGTCCACCCGCCAACCCAGGTCGGACTCCGGCATGCCCAGCGGCCGGCCGTCGTCGCCCAGCATCTCCTCGGCGCCAAGGTTGATGCCGAGCGCGGCCGCCCGGGCAGCCATCCGACCCAGGTCGTCCCGGTTCATGGTCTGCTCCAACACTCTCGGCCGCCGGCGCGCCAGGTCTGCGGCCCGGTAGGCGACCTGGTGGGCCTTGATGTGGTCGGGGTGACCGTAGTTGCCGTGCCAGTCGTAGGTGACCAGCACATCGGCGTCCTCGGCGTCGAGCAGGTCGGCCAACCGCCGCCCCGTGGAGTCGAGGTCGGCCTGCACGAAGCTCAGCGGATCGTCGTTCTGCTGCCAACCGGTCATCCCCGAGTCGTGGTAGCCGAGCC
>NZ_JBASCI010000199.1:0-6896 GCF_049651565.1 Brooklawnia sp. | reverse complement strand
CACCGCGGCCGCCGGCACATCCAGCGTGGCCGCGATCAGCGCCGCCGCGGCCGTGGTGTTGCCGATGCCCAGGTCGCCGGGGATGAGCAGTTGGGCGCCGTCGGCGATCTGCTCGGCCGCAATGAGGTCGCCGGCCGCCAGCGCCTGCTCGGCCTCGGCCCGGGTCAGTGCGTCGGCAAGATGAATCGGCCCCGACGACCGGCGCACCTTGAACCGGCTGACCTCGGCCGGCAGGTCGCCGAAGTCGACCGCCACCGCCAGGTCGTAGATGCCCACCCGCACGCTATTGGCGTCCGCCAGCGCCGAAACTCCCGCGTGACCAGCGGCGATGCCGTACACCATGGCCGGGGTGATGTTCGCCGGATAGGCCGACACACCATCGGTCGCGATGCCGTGGTCGCCGGCGAAGACCACCACCCGCACGTCATCCAGCTGGCGGGGCGGGCAGGCGTCCTGGCACGAGGCCACCCACGCACCCAGCGTCTCCAGCTCGCCGAGCGCGCCCAGCGGTTTGGCCTGCCCGTCGCTGAGGACGCGAGCCGCGGCATAGGCGGCGTTGCTCGGCGCCTGGACGGGGGTGCGCACGGGGGCCTGGTTCATTTGTGATCTCCTTCTGGAAGGATGGCGCGGTGGCAGGGATTCTGGTCGCGGGTACCTCTTCGGACGCCGGCAAGTCGCTCATTGTTGCCGGATTGTGCCGGGCGTTCGCCCGCCGCGGCGTGCGGGTGGCACCATTCAAGGCGCAGAACATGAGCAACAACTCTATGGTCTGCCCCGATGGCTCCGAGATCGGCCGGGCGCAGTACCTGCAGGCGCTTGCCGCCGGCGTCGAGCCGTCCGGTGTGCTGAACCCGGTGCTTCTGAAGCCAGCCACCGACCGACGGGCGTTCATCGTGCTCCGCGGCCAACCGGACGGCGTCCTGGAGGCCGGCCAGTACACCAACGGTCGCGCCCGGCTCGCAGAGACAGCCTTCGCGACCTACCGGGAACTCCGGGCCAACCACGACGTGGTGGTGGCCGAGGGTGCCGGCTCGCCCGCGGAAATCAACCTGCGCGCCGGCGACTACGTCAACTTTGGGTTGGCAAGGCGGTTCGGGTTGCCGGTGCTGCTGTTGGGCGACATCGACCGGGGCGGGGTGCTGGCGTCCATCTTCGGGCACTGGGCGATCGTCGACGACGCCGACCGCGCCCTGCTGGCGGGCTACCTGATCAACAAGTTCCGCGGTGACCAGTCGGTGCTCGATCCCGGCCTGCGCGAACTGACCGCCCGCACCGGCCTGCCCTGCTTCGGGGTGGTGCCGTGGCTTGACCAGGTCTGGCTCGACAGTGAGGACGCCCTCGCCTTCGCCAGGTGGCCGAGGCTGCCCGGGGGGACCGGGACGCTGCGGGTGGCGGCCATCCGGTTCCCGCGGATCTCGAACGCCACCGACCTGGACGCGCTGGCCGCCGAACCCGGGCTGGACGTCTTCCCGACCGCAAGTCCATCCGACGTCGCCGGCGCCGACCTGGTGGTGCTGCCCGGCAGCCGCAGCACCCTGGCCGACCTGGACTGGGTGCGCCGGCTCGGCCTGGCCGATGCGCTGGCCCGCCGGGCCGCGTCCGGTGGACCGATCCTGGGCATCTGCGGCGGCTACCAGATGCTCACCGAGCTGATCGACGACCCGATCGAATCGGTGCGCGGCGCCGAACCCGGCCTCGGCCTGCTGCCCGCCCGGGTGCGGTTCGGCGCCGAGAAGGTACTGGCCCGGCCGTCGGGCAGTTGGCATGGCCACCCGGTGACCGGCTACGAGATCCACCATGGCGTCGTCGACGCCACCGGCGGCGAAGCGTTCCTGGACGGGATCCGGGTCGGCAACACCTGGGGGACGATCTGGCACGGGGCGTTCGAGAATGACGCCTTCCGGCGCGCCTGGCTGACCGACCTTGCGGCCAGCGTCGGCTCGTCGTGGCGGCCGGCACCGGATGCCCCCGGGTTCGCCGAACGCCGCACCCAGATGCTCGACCAGCTTGCCGACACCCTCGAACAGCACACCGACCTGGACGCCATCCTCGACCTGGCCCAACACTGAACCGCCCGGCGTCCGGGCGGGCGCCGGCGAGATCACGCCACCCCTTCAACTCGGGACGCGGCCGACCGTACCGCCGCCACCAGGCCGCTCACGTCCCTGATGCCGGTCGGCTCCAGCCCGAGTTCGGCCGCCGCCTGCAGCGCCGTGGGCAGCCGCAGCCGCGCGGCGGCCACCAGGTCGGCGTCCGCCAGCAGGTCAGTGGTCGACCCGTGGCGCAGTCGGCCGTCCACCACCACGGCCACCGAATCGGCCCACCACAAGGCGAAATCAACGTCGTGGGTGGCGATGACGACCGTCGTGCGGGCTACCAGCAGCCGCTCCAGGGCGGCGACCATCTCGTCCACGCCCTGCGGGTCGAGGCCGGCGGTCGGCTCGTCCAGCAGCAGCACGCACGGCGCCATCGCCAACGCCCCAGCGATGGCGACCCGTTTGCGTTGCCCGTGGGACAGCTCGTGGATCGGCCGCTCGGCCAGGTCCTCAATCGACAGCAGCTGCAACGCTTCGGCGACTCGCCGGCGGACCTCCGCGTCGGACAGGCCGAGGTTGAGCGGCCCGAAAGAGACGTCCCGATACACATCGGCGGCGAAGAGTTGGTCGTCGGGGTCTTGGGCGACGAGCTGGACGACCTGACGGTGCGCCCGCAGGCCTTTGCGGTCGAACCGCACCGGGGCACCATCCACCAGCACCACACCGCCCTCGGGTCGCACCGACCCCGCCAGCGTCCGCAGCAGGGTGGTCTTGCCCGAACCATTGGCACCCAACAGCGCCAACCGCTTACCCCGAGGCACTTCGAGATCCGCCCCGCGCAGCACCTCGCGTCGGCCGAACGCCACCTCCAGCCCAGCAGCCGACAGCTGACGATGACTCATCGCCACACCTGCCAGGCGACCGTCCCGCCCACCAGCGCCACCAAACCGCAGATGCTGGCAATCAGGAACCGAGTCGACCTGTGCCGGCCCGGCTCCAGGGTGCGCAGCGTATCGGTGTATCCGCGGCCGGCGAGCCCGTCCTCAAGGCGTCGGGCCCGTTCCCAGGAGCGCAGGAACAGCACCGCAGCCCCCATCGCGGCCGACCTCATGGCCGCCACGCGGGTCGCATAGCCCAGCCGGGCCTCCTGCGCCCGACCGATGGCGCCGGCGCTCTCCAGTAGGCCGAAGCTGAACCGGTAGACCAGGGCGGCGATCTCGATCAACGGGTCGGGGACGCGGACGTGCCGCAGGCTGCCCAGCAGGTCGATCATCGGGGTCGAGCAGGCCAGGGTGAGCATGGCCAGGGTGGCAGCGACCGCCCGGATCGCCAGCGTCGCAGCCATCGTGAGCCCCTCCGGGGTCACCTGAACGATCAGGCCGGCCGACCAACTCACGCTGACCGCGACGGTGGCAACCCCGATCAGGATCGACAGCGCGGGCAGCCAGACGATGCGTCCCAGCCTCGCCCAGCCCACTCGGATCGGCCCGGCCAGCAGCACCAGGCTGGTCACGGCGACGGCCACGCCGCCCGGTACCGGCGGCAGCGCGATCGCCCCGAGGAGCAGACCGGCGCTGAGTACGCCCTTGTCCCGAACGGATCGGGCCCGCCATGGGCTGGACCACGCAGCGTGGTCGAGCGCCAGGCCGTGGGCCATCAGGCGGAGGGTTCGACGACGAGCGTCGGATCGGTCGACGGCGCCGCCGGCGTCCGTTGCCCGCGCCGACGGCCCCACAGGCCTCCGATGGCGAAGCCGAAGATCGTGCCTCCGATGGCGGCCTGCAGGGCGAACAGCCCCGATTCGACCTCACCGGACTCCGGCTGGAAGAGGGGCACGAACCACGGCTGGTAGTCGGGGTTACCCTCCTCGATGGTGCTGGTGGCGACCGAGTCGGTGCCCGGGAAGCGCTCTTCAGGATTGGTGCGCTGGCCGCCCAGGACGAAGCTGATCCCGAAGATCAGCAGGAGTGCGGCGATCAGGATGACGGTGGTCCAGCTCTTCCTGCCCATCTCAGGCCACCGCCTCAGCCAGCTTGGGCTTCAGGACGCCGAGCCGCTGCAACTCGGGCCTGGCGACGTCGATGAGCAGTCGGAATACCAGCACACCCAGGATGCCCTCCGCGATGGCGAGCGGAACCTGGGAGAGGGCGAACACGCCCATGAACTTGGCCACCGAGCCGGCCAGGCCGGACACCGGGTCGGGGAACGCCAGGCCCAGCTGGATGCTGGTGACCAGGTAGGTCGACAGGTTGGCGAAGGCGAGTGCCAGGAAGATCCCGACGTTTCGGTGCCAGCCCAACCGATTCGACGCCCGCCAGAACGCGTAGCCGATCCATGGTCCGGCGATGCCCATGCTGAACACGTTCGCGCCCAGGGTGGTGATCCCCCCGTGGGCGAGCAGCAGGGCCTGGAAGATCAGCACGATCGTGGACAAGAAGGCCATCACCGGTGGCCGGAACAGCACCGCCCCCAGGCCGGTGCCGGTCGGGTGGGACGAGCTGCCGGTGACCGAGGGCAGCTTGATCGACGACAGGGCGAAGGTGAAGGCGCCGGCGGCGGCGAGCAGCAGCCGGGATTCCGGGTGCTCCTTCGCCTCCTTGATCACTTGGCGTGCCCCATGGATGACGAATGGGGTTGAAACTGCGTACCAAGCGACGCAGTGGGTGACAGGTAGGAATCCCTCAGCGATATGCATCGGCGAGTTCCCTTTCTAGGTGACGTGGCCCAAGGAACCGTCGCCCACGCCCGTATCTGACTCACCCATCGCTGGGATCACAGTGGCCCGACCGTCCCGGATTCTCACCGGGTTCCGGACGTGGACGGCACTTCGATCTTCGCACACCGCCCGCGCCCGCGATCACCGGGGTGCGGTTGTGGGACGCGTGCACCCGGGTCAGGGCCTGGTGGCCGCCCAGGTCGTGACGGTCCGCAGCGGCCGGAACCCGGTGTATCGGCCGATCGGTTCGGCCACCTCGACACCGATCCGGTTCAGTTCCCCGCCCCAACGCTGATGGGCGCCCAGCAGCACGCTGTCGGAGTCGGCGGTGACGCTGTGCACCACCAGCCGGCCACCGGCGGGCAACGCGTCCCAACTGCGTTGCAGCACCTGATCCTGGACGCCGCCTCCGACGAAGACCGCGTCCGGGCTGGGCAGCCCGCCCAGCAGGTCCGACAGGTCCCCCGCGAGCACCGCGAGCCGGCGGGTGACACCGAGCCGGGCAGCGTTCGAGGCGATCCGCTCCACCCGGCGCGGGTCATGCTCCACGGCGATCGCGCGGTTGTCGGGGTGCAGCCGGCACCACTCGATCGCGATCGATCCAGTGCCGGCGCCGAGGTCCCAGAGCAGTTCACCGGCTCGGGGTGCCAGCACCGCCAGCGCCCAGGCGCGCAGCACGCGCTTGGTGAGCAGGCCGTCGGTGTCGAACGCCTCATCGGGCAGGCCCGCGCTGAGTTGCTGGCCGCTGGTTTCGTCGCGCATGGCGAGCAGACTAGCCAGATGGGGCACAATCGGTGCCCGTGACCCTGGACCCCAACGCGACCACCCCACCACCGACTTCGGCGGGCCTGCCCGATGACGGATTGACCACCCGGGAGCGAAGACTCAGGCCGGCGCTGATCGTGAACACCGGCGAGGGCAAGGGCAAGACGACAGCCGCGATGGGACTGGCGTTACGGGCCTGGCACCAGGGCTGGTCGATCGGGGTGTTCCAGTTCATCAAATCGGGCCGGTGGGTCAGCGGTGAGCGGATCGCGCTGGAAACCCTCGGCGCCGAGCACCAGCGCACCGGCGCCGGGGGTGAGGTCTGCTGGTTCGCCACCGGCGCGGGACGCCGCTGGGTTCAAGACCCGGACGCCGAGCCTGCCCAGGTGGACGCCGCCCGGAACGCCTGGCAGGAGGTCAAGCAACGGCTGGCCGCCCAGCGCCACCGGCTGTACGTGCTGGACGAGTTCACCTACCCGGTGAACCGGGGATGGCTCGACCTGGCTGAGGTCGTCGAAACCCTGCGCGACCGGCCAGGCGTCCAGCACTTGGTGGTCACCGGACGAGCCGCCCCACCCGAATTGACCGAGATCGCCACCACGGTCACCGAGATGACCAAGCGCAAACACCCGTTCGACACCGGTCAGAAGGGGCAGGCGGGCATCGAATGGTGAGGATCCCCCGCCTCGTCGTCGCAGCGGCCGCGTCCTCGGCCGGCAAGACAACCATCGCCACCGGCATCATGGCCGCACTACGCAACAATTGCCGCAAGGTGGCTGGGTTCAAGGTCGGCCCCGACTTCATCGACCCCGGCTACCACGCGCTCGCGACCGGGCGACCCGGCCGCAACCTCGACGCGGTGCTGACCAGCGAGGAGCTGGTGCCGAAGCTGTTCCGGCACGGCGTGCGCACCCCGGAACCGGCCGACGTCGCCATCATCGAGGGCGTGATGGGCCTGTTCGACGGTCACTTGGGCAGGGACGGACGCGGCTCAACCGCGCATATCGCCCGGCTGCTGGACGCACCGGTGCTGCTGGTGGTGGACGCCGCCGGTTCGTCCCGCACAGCCGCCGCAGCCGCCCTCGGGTTGCGGCACTTCGACCCGCGGCTGCGGATCGCTGCCGTGGTGGTGAACCGGGTGGCCAGCGACCGGCACGCAGCCGAACTGGCCGGCGTGTTCGGCCGGGCCGGGCTGCCGGTGCTGGGAATGGTGCCCCGCAATCAGGCGATCCACGCCCCGTCACGACACCTGGGCCTGGTGCCGGCCGCCGAGCGGGCCGAATCTGCCGCCACCATCGACGCCCTGGCCGGGCACATCGCCGAGCACGTCGACCTGGCCGCCCTGATGGCCCTGGCCGAGGCGGCCCCGCCGCTGGACG
>NZ_JBASCI010000198.1:0-4222 GCF_049651565.1 Brooklawnia sp. | reverse complement strand
GGACGGGCGTTGCTGCTGCAGGGCATCGACGCACCGGCCAATGCCCAGGCGGCCGCCCAGCAACTGAACCGGACCCAGGTGCTGAAGGCAGACCGGGGGGTGATCCTCGACCGCAACGGCCAGGTGCTGGCCGAGACCCAGCCCGCCTTCCAGGTCATCGCTGACCCGTGGTCCATCTCGTCCAACGGCTACGACCGGGAGAACATGACCGCCGAACAGGCGGCCAAGGCCAGGCAGGCGCCGGGCGCCATCGCCGCGATCCTGGCCACCTACCTCGGCGGCAGGAAGTCCGACTACCTGCGGCAACTGACCAGGGTTCGCAACGACGACGGCAGCCCGAACCAGTACGAGCTGATCAAGCGGAAGGTGTCGGCGGCGCTGTACCAGCAGATGGCCACCGAGCTGAAGAACGGCGGCTGGTACGGCATCTACCCCGCGACCGATCCGGTGCGCTACTACCCGAACGGCACGCTGGCGTCCAACGTGATCGGCTTCGTCAACTATGAGGACCAGGGCGCGGCCGGCCTGGAGTACCAGCACGACGCGCAACTGAGCGGCATCGACGGCAAGCAGACCTACCAGCAGTCACCCTACGGACCGATCCCGTTGGGTGACAGCACCCTCGTCGAGCCGGTCGACGGAACCACCTTTCAGCTCACCATCGACGCCGAACTGCAGTGGATGGCCCAGACCGAACTCGCCAACGCCGTCGCCAACGCCAACGCGAGGAGCGGCACCGTGGTGATCATGGCCGTCCAGACCGGTGAGGTGCTGGCGATGGCCACCGTCCCGACCTTCGACTCGAACAACCCGGGCGAGGCGAACACTGACGACCTGGGCAACCGGGCGATCACCGACGCCTACGAACCCGGTTCGGTGCAGAAGGTGCTGACCATGGCCGCGTTGCTGGACGCCGGGCTGATCACAGCTGACACCCCGGTGGAGGTGCCCAGCCAGATCATGTCGGGTGGCGCACCGATCAACGACGCCTGGGCCCACGGCACTCTGTACCTGACCGCCCGCGGCGTGCTCGCCCAGTCCTCCAACATCGGCACGGTGCAGTTGACCCGCCAGATTGACAAGGCGACGCTTTCGAACTACCTGGCGTCCTTCGGGCTCGGCTCCTCGACCGGGATCGAACTGCCCGGCGAGACCGGCGGCGCGATGGGTGTGCTGCCCGGCGCCGACATGGCCGACTACACCCGCGACCAGATCTCGTTCGGTCAGGGCCTGTCGGTCACCGCGATCCAGCAGGCCGCCGCGCTCGCCAGCGTGGTCAACGGCGGGGTGTACCACCAACCGACCGTCATCTCCTCGGCCCATACTGCCGCCGGTGACTCGGTACCGTTCGAGCGCAAGGAGCCGTACCGGGTGATCAGCGAGGAGGCCTCGGCGGCGGTGGTCAACATGATGGAGGCCTCCGTGGCGTCCCCCGAGATGACGACGCTGGACGCCATGACGATTCCCGGCTACCGGATGGCGGGCAAGTCCGGTACCGCGCAGAAGATCGGTGACTACGGCAACTACGACGGCGGCTACACCGGCTCCTACGTGGCGGTGGCGCCTGCCGAGGACCCGCAGTTGCTGGTTTACGTTGTGATCGACGAACCGACCAACGGGTACTACGGTGGCGTCGTGGCTTTCCCTTCCGCCCGTGAACTGATGATCCAGGCGCTACCGCGGTACGGCATCGCGCCGGCCACCAACGTGCCGGAGTTCACCGACCCGCTCAGCTACCTGCCGTGACCAGCAAACTGCCAGCCCGCCCGTTGTCCGAACTGCTGGCCGGCCTTGACGTCCGCCTGCCGGCGAGCGATCCGCTGGTGAGCGGTGTGGCCTTCGACTCCAGGCGGGTCCGTCCGGGGTTCCTGTACGTCGGGCTGCCCGGCACCAGCAAGCACGGCGCGGCCTTCGCCGGCAAGGCGGCCACCGCCGGGGCCGCTGCACTGCTGACCGATGTCGCGGGCGCCCGGTTGATCGAGTCCGAAGGGCTCGCCACGCCGCCAGTGGCGATGGTCGAGGACGCCCGGTACGCGATGGCGATCGCCTCCTGCCGAAGCTACGGGCAACCGGCGCAGGCCATGACATCGCTTGGGGTGACCGGCACCAACGGCAAGTCGACGACCGTGCTGATGCTGGCGGCTGCACTCGATGGGGCCGGCCGCCGGGTCGGCAGCATCGGCACGCTCGGCTTCCTGGTCGGCGGTGAGCCGCTCGAACTCGACCGCACGACCATCACCACCCCGGAATCGCCGGACCTGCAGGCGACGCTGGCGATGATGCTCGACCGCGGTGCCGACACCGTCGCGATGGAGGTCAGCTCGCACGCACTGTCGCTGCAACGCGTGGCCGGTATCAGGTTCGACGTCGTCGGCTTCACCAACCTGGGCCGTGACCACCTGGAGTTCCACCACACCATCGAGGAGTACTTCGCCGCCAAGGCCAGGCTGTTCACCCCCGACCACGCCGACCGAGCGGTGATCAACGGGGACGCCGAGGCCGGTCGGCGGTTGCTCCAGCAGGCGGCCGACCTCGGCCTGCCTGCGGTCTCGGTCGGGTTCTCGGCCGGCTGCAGCTACCGGGTCACCCAGTGGCAACCGTCCGGTTCGGGCAGCAGCTTCACATTGGTGCACCCGAACGGCACGATCGAGGCGGCCATCTGCCTGCCGGGGGACTACAACGTCGTCAACGCCGCGACCGCGCTGGCGATGATCGACCAGGCAGGACTCGACATGTCGGCCGCCCTGCCCGGCCTGGCCCGGGCGGTCATCCCCGGCCGCATGCAGCCGGTCGACCTGCCCACCGCGAACGGCTCGGCCGCACCTCGGGTCTACGTCGACTTCGCGCACACTCCACAGGCGATCAGCTCCGCGCTGGACGCGCTCAACCACCCGGCTCTGGCCTCGGCGAGGGTGCTGGTGGTGCTGGGAGCCGGCGGCGACCGCGACCCCGACAAGCGCGAACCGATGGGCCGGGCGGCCGCGCAGGGCGCCGACGTCGTGGTGGTCACCGACGACAATCCCCGCTCGGAGGATCCAGCCATCATCCGGTCCCGGGTGTTGGCCGGCGCCCGGTCGGCCATCGACGCCGCCGAGCCCGGCAGCCGGCTGGCGGCGGTGGAACTACTGGACGGGGGAGAGCGTCGGGCAGCCATCGGGCAGGCGCTACGGTTGGCGCGGCCAGGCGATGCGATCGCGGTCCTGGGCAAGGGCCACGAACGCACCCAGCAACTGGATGATGAGACCATCGAGTTCGACGACGTGGAGGTCGTCCGCGAGCAGTGGGCCCGGATCATCGCAGAGGGGAAATCGTGAGGACGCGTACTGCAGCCGAACTGGCGACCATGATGGCGGCGGGCGGCGCCACCTGCCGAACGGTGGGCGACGACCAGGTGCTGGTCGGACCCGACGTGGTCATCGACAGCCGACAGGCCACCCCGGGGTCGCTGTTCGTGGCGTTGCCCGGCGAGCACGTCGACGGCCACGACTTCCTTGGCGAAGCCATCCAGGCCGGGGCGGCGGCGGCCATCACCAGTCGGCCGGTCGAGGCTGCCATCGTCCAGCTGGTCTGCCAGTCCGACCAGGGCGAACCGGCTCAGCAGGGCCTGACCGCACTAGCCCGCAGCCTGCACCGCCAGGCGCGGGAGGCCGGGCTGCGCACCGTCGCGGTGACCGGTAGCGCCGGCAAGACCAGCACCAAGGACCTGCTCGCCCAGGTGCTGGCCGCCGATGGTCCGACGGTCAGCCCCCTCGGCTCGTTCAACAACGAACTCGGCACCCCCCTCACCGTCTGCCGGACCGACGAGCACACCCGCTACCTGGTCGCCGAGATGGGAACCCGGGCGCTCGGCGACATCGCATACCTGTGCTCGATCGTCCAGCCCACCGCGTCGGTGGTGCTCAACGTGGGATCGGCCCACCTGGGCGAGTTCGGCAGCAAGCAGGCCATCGCCCAGGCCAAGGGAGAGATCGTCGAGGCGCTGGACGCCGATGGCTGGGCGGTGCTGAACGCAGACGACCCGCTGGTGGACGCGATGGCTGGCCGGACCCGCGCCCACATCGCCCGGTTCACCGTCGGCGGGCGCCACCAGCCACAGGCCGAGCTGGTGGTCAGGGCCCACGACCTGGTGGCCGACGACCTGTCCCGGTTCGGCTTCACCCTGACCGTCACCGACCCGGCCGGACGCGAGGAGTCGGCGAGCGTGCAGCTGCGCGTCCTGGGC
>NZ_JBASCI010000197.1:0-1696 GCF_049651565.1 Brooklawnia sp. | reverse complement strand
GGCCACGGTGCAGCAGCAACCGCCGGCGATCGGCACCCGGGTGCTGCGCGGCTGGCTGGTTGCCGGCGGTGTCGCCGAACCCGGCTACACCCACCTGCGGGCAGTGCTCGGGCTGGTCGACAACTGGCACGGCCAGCAGGGCGTCGACCTGCCAGGCGGACGACGGGTGACCCGGCGAGCCGGTTGCCTGGTGCTGGCCGAGGGCGGTGCCAGCCGGTTGTGGCACTAGAGTGTCCAGCGTGGACGCCTCCGATATCGCCGATGATCTCGCCCATGTGCTGTTGACCGCCGAGCAGGTGCAGGAACGGGTCAACAAGATCGCCCGCCAGATCGACCACGACTACGTCGGCCGCGAGCTGCTCATGGTCGGGGTGCTGAACGGCGCTATGATGGTCATGAGCGACCTGACCCGGGCCATGAAGTCGCACTGCAGCGTCGACTGGATGGCCATCTCGTCCTACGGCTCGGGGACGAAGAGCTCCGGCGTTGTGCGCATCCTCAAGGACCTCACCACCGACATCAACGGCCGCGACGTGATGATCGTCGAGGACATCATCGACACCGGCCTCACCCTGAGCTACCTGGTGCAGAACCTTCGCTCGCGCGGGCCGGCCAGCCTCGAGGTGATGACGATGTTCCGCAAGCCCGAGGCATTGACCGTCGAGGTGGACGTCAAGTACGTCGGCTTCGACATCCCCAACGAGTTCGTCGTCGGTTACGGCCTCGACTACGCCGGCCGCTACCGCAACCTGACCGACGTGGCGACGCTCGCCCCGCACGTCTACACCTAGCCCGCCACCTGCCGGGCGCCCCGGCCCACCGGATTCCTGGACGCCGGCCCCGTCCCGGGTCGAACCGATTCGGCGCAGCCGGGAGTCGCCCTCGATAGGATTGGGTGCCCGTGCGATCGAGAGGGGTCACGCAGATGAGGGAGCCGACGAGGAAACCCCGTCGCGCCAGCGATCCGACCGAGTCCATTGCGATCGTTGACCCCTACGAACCTCCGCCGCTCGAACCGCCGCCCGGCTATGACGCCGAGCGGATCGAGGCCGCGGTCCGCGAGTTCCTGCTCGGCATCGGTGAGGACCCGGATCGGGAGGGGCTGGCCGGCACCCCGCAGCGGGTCGCCCGGGCGTGCGCCGAGTTGTTCGCCGGCCTCGGCAAGGACGCCGGCCCGCTGCTCGCCACGACCTTCGACGTCTCGCACGACGAGATGGTGCTGGTCAAGGACATCGGCCTGCAGAGCTTCTGCGAGCACCACCTGCTGCCCTTCCACGGCGTGGCGCACATCGCCTACATCCCGCCCGCCAACGGCCGGGTGCCCGGTCTGAGCAAGATCGCCCGGCTGGTCGACGTCTTCGCCAAGCGGCCGCAGGTGCAGGAGCGCCTCACCACCCAGATCGCCGACGCGCTGGTCGAACACCTGAAGGTGCGCGGGGCGCTGGTGGTGGTCGATTGCGAGCACCAGTGCATGACCATGCGTGGGGTCCGGAAGCCCGGCAGCCGCACCACCACGTCGGCGGTGCGCGGCGTGATGCGCAACGCCGCTACCCGGGCCGAGGCGATGAGCCTGATCACGGGCTGACGTGTCGCGCACCCTGGTGATGGGGGTGGTCAACGTCACCCCCGACTCGTTCTCCGACGGCGGCCACTGGTTCGACGCCGACCGGGCGATCGAGCACGGGCTGGAGTTGCT
>NZ_JBASCI010000196.1:0-23226 GCF_049651565.1 Brooklawnia sp. | reverse complement strand
GAGCGGAACAAGTCGGCGAACATCTCCTCCGGGAACAGCGCCAACCGTTGCTCAGCCAGGAACGCGAACACACTCCCCGGCTCAAGCAACTCCCCGGCCATCGACTCCGCATCGAACAGATCCCGCTAATCCCGCGATCGCCCCTGCACACGACCAAGGCTCCCGCACCCGGCCCCACCACCCGGGCACAGACACGCACTTGTTCAGCAGTCTCCTAGGTAGCCGGCATCGGCGAAGACCGTCAGGTCGGTGTTGAACTGGTCCATCGCCCCGTACATGGCCGCCAGCATCGAGTCGCCCGCCGGGTGCGGTGCCGCCTCGGTGTAGGCGCGCAGCAGCCCTGCGTTGCCGGGCGTGGTCTCGAAGAGCATGGACGGGGCCCCGTTGCCGATCGCCTCGAAGTTCAGCACCACACCCCGTGGCCCCTCGCGGTCGACGTGGGCGGTGGCGCCCAGCAGGCCGGCCTCCTCACCGTCGGTGAGCAGCACGACCAGGTGGTTGCGCAGCGGTCCGGTCTCGACGACCGCCCGGACGGTCTCGAGGGCGGACGCCACGGCGGCCTTGTCGTCGGCTGCCCCGGGGCCACCGAAGACCGAGGCGTAGTGCGCGGCGATGATCACCGTTCCGGTCGGGTCGGTGCCGGGCAGGGTGGCAATGATGTTCTGCACCCGGCCGGCGACGGTGTTGGGTCCGAAGGCGCGGGCCGCGACGTCCTCGGTGACCTGCACCCGCAACCCCAGGCGCACCAGTTCGTCGGTGAGCTGGGCGGCGACCCGGTCGCTGCCCGGCGAGCCGATGGGTGTCGGTTCGTTTGGACTGGTCAGCTCCAGGTACTGCATGGCCCGGCCGGCGCTGAACTGGGACGGCGGCGCCGAGGCGTCCAGCGGCCCGGGTGAACGCGCACCGACCCACGCCGCCAGCGTGATGATCAACACTGCGGCGAGCGCGAATGCCCCGGCAGGGCTACTGGTCCCCGGACTCTGCGCGTTCATGGCCACCCACGTTTCCGAGGCTAGTCAGCCCGAGTTCGAATAACCACCACCCAGCGTGTCCGGCTAACGTCAGGAGCATGACCAAGGCGACGCATCTCATCCCGCCAGGCGCAGTCGAGGAGCAGCTCGACCTGGATGGCGGCACGGTCCGACTGCTGCGGTCTGCCGCCGACCACCCGGCGGGCCGGTTCCCGCTGCTACTGGTCCACGGAGGCGGCTACGACAACGCCGGGATCTCGTGGTTCCACGCGTTCGAGGCCTGGGGCGCCGAGCGCGGGGTGATCGCCTTCGACCTGCCCGGCTTCGGGTACACCACGCTCGATCCGCTGGGGCCGCCCGCCGTGATGGCAGACTTCACTGTTCGCGTCGCCGAGGCAGTCGGGATCAGCCGGGCGGTGACCGTGGGGGTGTCGATGGGTGGGGATGTGACGCTGAACCTCGGGCTGCGCCACCCCGACCTGGTGGCCGGGCTGGTGCTCGTCGCGCCGGGCGGCCTGTCCGCCGGATTCGACAACCCGGTGGTTCAGTGGTCCGCCTGGGCGGCCGCCCAACTGCCGGACGCCGTCCTGGTTCCGTTGGCCGGCCTGGCGAGTCGCTTCACCGGGCAGGCCATGAAGGCGATGGTCCACGACATCGGCGACCTGCCCGAGCAGGTACGCAGCGAGTTCGTCCGGGAGGCCCGGCGGCCGCGGGCGGGGATGGGCTACGCCCGCTACAACCAGGCCACCCTGGAACGTCGAGGCATGCGGAACAACATGCTGCCGCTGGTGCACCGGATCGGCGCACCCACCCTGTTCTTCCACGGCGCACAGGATCCGCTGGTCTCCCCGGACAACTCCAGGGCTGCGGCCGAACGAATGCCGGACGCCCGGCTGGTGCTGGTTCCCGACTGCGGGCATTGGGCGCAGCTCGAGGCGTCCGACCGGTTCGCGGCCGAAGTGGAGGCCTTCCTGGCCGGTCTGGACGGCTGAGGCCGGCTACTGGTACTCCGCCTCGATCCGTTCGTAGCGGTCCAGCAGTTCCCGGGCGTGCCGTCCGGCGTCCCCCTCTGCGCCGATGCCCTCGCGCATCGCCTCGGCCAGCTTCCGGCCGTGCGGGAAGGGTGGCAGCAGCGGCACGTCCCGGTCGGTGAGCGCCTCGACCACCACCGGCCGGTCGGCCGCGAACGCCTCGCCCAGCACGTCAGCGATATCGTCCCGGCCGCCGATCCGCAGGCCACGCAGCCCGATCAGTTCGGCGTAACCGGCGAAGTCGAACCTGGGCAGCTCCTGCGAGGGGACGAACCGGGGCTGCGACTCGGTTTCGCGCTGCTCCCAGGTCACCTCGGACAGGTCGAGGTTGTGCAGCACCAGCAGGACGAAGCGCGGGTCCCGCCAGCCCCGCCAACGCTGCGCCACCGTGACCAGTTCGGTGTTGCCGAGCATCAGCATCGCGCCGTCCCCGGCGACCGCCACCACCGGACGCCCGGGTTCGGATTCCTTGGCGGCCAGGCCGTACGGCACCGCGCAACCCATGCTGGCCAACGTGCTGGACAGGTGTGCCGGCACCGAGGTGGGCAGGTTCATCTGACGCACGTAGTGGTAGACGCAACTGCCGACGTCGATGGCCAGTTGCGCGTCGGGCGGGATGCGTTGCGCGAACGACCTGACCACCAGTTCTGGGTTGAGCGGGGCGGCCGGCACCTCGGCCCGGCGTCGGGAGATCTCGTGCCAGTCGCGGACGTGGTGCTCGACCTGCTCACGCCACGGGCTGTCCGTCCTCGGCTGCAGGCGCTCGCGCAGCGCCGCCAGGGTGGCCGCGGCGTCGCCGGCCAGGCCGACCTCGACCGGGTAGCGGTTGGCCAGCACCACCGGATCGGTGTCGACCTGCACCGCGCGGGCCTGGCCCGGGGCCGGATAGAACTCGGTCCACGGGCTGTTGCAGCCGACGATCAGCAGGGTGTCGCAGTTCTGCATCACCCTGGCAGCGGCTGTCGTGCCCAGGTGGCCCATCGTGCCGGCCGCCAGCGGATGCGACTCGTCCAGGTATGGCTTGCCCAGCAGGCTGGTGGCCACTGCGGCGCCGAGGTGCTCCGCCAGCGCCATCAGTTCATCCTGGGCGCGCCGGGCACCCTGCCCGGCCAGGATGGTGAGCCTTTCGCCGGCCTCGATCAGTTGCACTGCGGCGGTCAGGTCGTCCTCGCCGGGCAACAATGTGCCGTGCGACCACAACGGAGCGGTGCTGATCTCGCCGTGCTCCTGGCCGAGGTCGGCCGGGGGTTGCTTCTGCACGTCGTGCGGCAGGATCAGCACCGCCGGTTGCCGGCTGCTCAGCGCCGACCGGAAGGCCCGGTCGAGCACCATCGGCAACTGCTCGGGCGCGGAGACCTGTTCGACGAACGACGAGACGTCCTGGAACAGCGTCGCCAGGTCGACCTCCTGCTGGTAGCCCGACCCCAGCACGCTGGTGTGCTGCTGGGCGACCAGCGCCACTACCGCCGCGCTGTCCAGCTTGGCGTCGTAGAGGCCGTTGAGGACGTGGATTGCGCCCGGCCCCTGGGTGACGGTCAGCACCCCTACCCCGCCGGTGTACTTGGCCTCGCCGGTGGCCATGAAGGCGGCGCCCTCCTCGTGCTTGGCCTGGATGAACTCCGGGGAGTTGCCGGCCCGCCGCAGCGCACCGAGCAGCGGGTTGTTGCCGTCCCCGGCGTAGCCGTAGATGCGCTGCACGCCCCAGTCGGTCAGGCGGCGCACGATCAGGTCGACGGTCTGCTCGGTCGCCATGTCGGCTCCTCGGGCTCGTGGTTCGGGCGTTGGTTGGCGAGTACCCGGGCGCATCGGACGCCAAACCGCAGCTGGGGTGCCGGTGGGATGATGGGCGGATGGTCAGCCGGCGGACACGGGTTGTGGCGTGGACGTTGGTGGCTGCCTGGATGCTGGTGATCTTCCTGCTGTCGGCGCAGCCGTCGGAGGCGTCCGCCGAACTCAGCGGAGCCGGCCTGCGGGTGCTGGAGTCCATCGTCGATGCGCTGGCCAACGCGTTGGGGCTTGCCGGCCCGTCGGCCGAGACGCTAGACCTGTTGCACAAGCCACTGCGCAAGCTTGGCCACCTGCTCGGCTACCTCGTCCTCGGCTGGCTGACCGCGCGGGCGACCCACCTCACCGGCTGGGCCAGGCCCGCGCTGGTCGCCTGGCTGATCGCCACCGGCTACGCCGCCACCGACGAACTGCACCAGGCGCTGGTGCCCGGCCGAAGTGCCGAGGTCACCGATGTGCTGCTGGACAGCGTCGGCGCGCTGATCGGGGTCTGGTTGTGCGTCCGGGTCACCGAACTACCCTCGGTTCATGGGACGAATAGTGTTCGACACCGCGACCAGCCTCAACGGCTGGATCGCGGATGAGCAGAACTCGCTGGCCTGGCTGTTCGCAGTCGGCGGCGGCGAACAGCCGGAGGAGGACCTGATGCCCGAAGGCTGCACGGTGCTGGTCGAGGGCTCCACCACCTACCAGTGGGTGCTGGACGAACAGGACATCCTGACCCACCCCGAGCGGTGGCGGGACTTCCACGGCGACCGGCCCACCTTCGTCTTCACCACCCGTCAACTTCCGGTGCCCGAGGACGCCAACATCCGCTTCGTCCGGGGTTCGGTGGCCGACGCCCTGCCCGCGATCCGCGAGGCCGCCGGCGACGGAAACATCTGGGTGGTGGGCGGCGGCGACCTCGCCGGTCAGTTCCTGGACGCCGGCGCCCTGGACGAGATCGCGTTGTCGGTGGCCCCGGTAGCGCTCACCGGCGGTGCGCCGCTGCTGCCGCGACGGGTGGAGTCAGACCGGCTGCGACTCGAGTCGGCCCGGCCGGTCGGCCAGTTCGCCCGGCTTGTCTATCGCGTCCTCCCCAGCGGGAGTGCCGGCAGTCAGCGCCCAGATCGCCGACACGACGATCAGGACGGCGCCGGTGGCGGCCAGCGGTGAGATGAGTTCGCCGAAGACCGCCGCGCCCAGCAGCATCGCGACCACGACCTCCCAGTAGGACAGCGCCGACAGTTCGACGGCGCGCTGGTGCTTGCCGGCAACCACCAGCAGGCCGAGCGCGAACAGCCCGCAGACCACGAAGAAGACCCAGGCCCAGGCCCAGTTGGTCGGTGTCATGGCGGACATGTCGGGGCGGGTGATGACCACCATGCCGGCCGCGCCCAGCGCACCGAAGACGAAGTTCCACAGGTTGCGGACATCGGATGGCATGTCGGCGCGGTAGCGGTAGCACAACAGTGCGGCGCCGTACAGGACGCCGGACACCGCGGCCAGCACGTCACCCTGGAGCTGCTGCCCGGTCGGCAGCACAGTGTGGGAGTCGATCACCCCGGCGGCGAGCATCATGCCGACAAAAGCTGATCGACAGCGACACGATCTCGGTGGTGCTGGCGCGCTCCTTGAGCAGCAGCCAGGCCAGCCCGGTAGCCACCACCGGGCCCAGGTAGTGCAACGCGACCGCCCGGGCGAGGTCGGTCAGCACCGTGGCCGACAGGTAGGTGGCCAGCGAGAGCCCGAGGAAGACCCCACCGAGCACCACCGACCAGGACAGCCGGATGCGCCGCAGCGTCCCCAGTCGTCGCCCGAACGCCAGGATGACCAGCATGCCGAGCGCGCCGACCAGCATGCGGCCCATGGTGAGGGCCGAGCCGATCACCGCGCCGGACGGGGTGGCGAGCCGGCCGAGCACGCCGGCCAGCCCCATGGCGGTGGCGGAGACGATGATCGCGACGATGCCGAGTCCACGGTTCCGGGTGGATCGGTTGGGCGCTGGAACGCGCACTTCTTCATTGGTGCTGAAAGCCACGGCAGGGACTCCTCAGGTCGGGCGGACAAGGACGTTCCCCGCTCTGTCATTGACCTGAGAGTTTTGGCGGACGGCGTCCGCATTTCACCTTGGGTGAGCCGGTTGGCTGCTTTTCAGAGGAGCCTCGACGCGGCGGTATGGCGGCCTGAGAGTTTCCGGGGGAGGTTGCTCCTTCGGCGCCCGCTGCTGCGGGTCTCTCCCGCCGCGTGTCCAAGGCTTATTCAGTTGAGTTGTCAACTGTACCAGACCGCCGATGCTGGCCAGCCGGCGGCCTCCTTCCGAGCGCCGGATCAGCGTGCGTTCACGGTCGATACCAGCCAGTCCAGCCCTTCGGTGAGGGTGGCGTCCGGCATGGCGTCCTGTTCGGGCGCGCCCGGCCCGGCGACGTGGCTGCGGATGCCCGGCCACTGCTCGCGTAGCGCGGCCATCACCTCGGCGGCTGCCGTCCCGTCGGCTGGTCGGGGGGCGGTGACCACCACCGCGTCCGGTCTGGTGGCGCGGACCGCCTCCACCCAGCTGGGCACCGGCAGGTCGGGGCCCAGGTAGGTGACCTGCAGACCCGCCCGACGCAGCATGGTCGCGAAGGCCAGCGTGGCGATCTCGTGGGTGGCACCCGGCGCCAGCCCGATCAGGATGCGCTTGCCGAACCGGGCCTGGCCGGCGGCATCAAAGGCGGCCGACAACCTGCGCATGATGCTGGCGCTGACGAAGTGCTCCTGCGCCACGTCGAGTTCACCGCGATGCCAGGCGTCCCCCACCTCGTCGAGCGCGGTCATCAGCCAGCTGCCGGCCACGTGCTCGAAGGTGGCGGCGGAGAACGCGGCGTCCAGGGTGGCCTCCAGCGCCGGCAGGTCGTAGCCGGCAGCCGCTGCGACCAGGTCGGACGGAGCGGGCAGTCCGGGCGAGCCGTCGGCCACCTGGTTCCCGGATGGGCGCACCCGCCCGCCATTCCTGAGCTGCTCGGCGGCCTGGGCGGGCTGGATGCCGGCGTCCACCAGCCGGGCCATGGCCCTCAACACGGCCAGGTCGTGCTCGCTGTAGAGCCGGTGCCCTGCCTCGGTTCGCGCCGGCGCCACCACTGCGTACCGATGCTCCCACGCCCGCAGCGTGCCGGGCGCCACCCCGAGCTGATCGGCCACCCACTTGATCGTGTACATGGCACCTCCTACGAGAACTATACAAACCTTGTGCAGGGTATTGACAGACCTCTACAGACATTGCACGCTTCTTGTACAGCCCTTGGACGAAAGGTTCATCATGAAGCTCAAGTACGCCGCAACCGGCGCAGCCGCACTGGCTCTTTTTCTGGGAGCCTGCACCTCCGGTAACAACACTTCCGAATCGACCACCTCTCCTGCCACCACCGCCCCGGCCACCTCAGCGCCGGCGACCACGGCCTCCCCGACCATGACCAGCCCATCGCCCACCATGGACGCCGCAACGGCCGACATCGTGGACACCGCGGTGGCAGCCGGCGACTTCAACACCCTGGCCACCGCGCTCACCGAGGCGGGCCTGGTCGAGACCCTGAAGGGACCGGGACCGTTCACCGTCTTCGCACCGACCGACGAAGCATTCGCCGCCCTGCCCGAGGGCACCCTGGACGAGTTGCTGGCCGATCCGTCGGGCCAACTCACCGAGGTGCTGACCTACCACGTCATCCCGGGTGAGGTGCTCGCTGCGGACGTCGTCGAACTGGACGACCAGTCGGTGGAGACTGTCCAGGGTGGGTCGCTGACCATCGAGGTGGTGGACGGCGGCGTGGTGCTGGTCGACGAGACCGGCGCCCGGGTGAACGTCACCGCCACCGACGTGATGGCCAGCAACGGCGTGATCCACGTCATCGACGGGGTCCTGCTGCCCGCTGCCGGCTGATCACCTGGCAACCCACAGTCGTGGCGTCCCGGTCAGGAACTGGCCGGGACGCCACCTTTGTGCGCCAGCACGGCCAGCAGCTCACCCACTTCGTGGCCCGCCTCGGCCGGGTGCCGGAAGTGCCGGTGCACATCGACTGTGTAGTGGGTGCGGCGTCCCACCCGGTGCCGGGTGAGGTGGCCGGCGTCCTCGAGGTCCTTCAGGATGGCCAGGGTGGCCCGGACGGAGATCCCCACCACGGCGGCGATCTCGCTGACCCGGGCGTCTGCCGAGTTGGCCACGGCCACCAGGACGTGGCCGTGGTTGCTCAGGAAGGTCCAGGCCGGGCGCTGCTGCCCGTCCTCATCTGCCGGGCTCATCCGGTCTCCCTCCGCCGGCTGGTCATCGTGCGCCAGCCGTCCGCCGCAGCCACAGCGGCTCCACGGCTGCCTCCTCGTCCTGCGTCGCCAGCCGGAACGGCGGGTTCTCGGGCGCAGGCGGGGCGTGGCGTCCCTGACCCCGGGTGGCGCGCAGGCTGGCCACGATCGAGACCGTGATGATGGTGGCCACCACGGCCAGCGAGATGGTGGTCGGGATGTAGAAGATGTCGATCTTCAGCAGCATCTTGATGCCGACCCAGATCAGCACCAGGGCCAGGCCGATCTTGAGGTAGACGAAGCGGTGGATCAGGTCGGCCAGCAGGAAGTACATCGCCCGCAATCCGAGGATGGCGAAGGCGTTGGCGGTGAAGACCAGGAAGACCTCATCGGTGACCGCGAAGATCGCCGGGATGGAGTCGACGGCGAAGATGACGTCGGTGGCCTCCACCAGCACCAGCACGGCCAGCAGTGGGGTGGCCAGCAGGACGCCGCCCTTGCGCACCAGGAAGCGTTGCCCGTGGTAGGCGTCGGTCATCGGGACGAACCGCCGGAAGACCCGGAGCACCGCCGACTTCTCGGGGTCGAGGTGCACGTTGCGTTCCCGGATCATCTTCCAGCCCGTCCACAGCAGGAACGCGGCGAAGATGTACAGGATCCAGGAGAAGTTCTGGATCAGCACGGCACCGCCGGCGATGAACAGCCCGCGGAAGACCAGCGCGCCGAGCACGCCGAGGAAGAGCACCCGGTGCTGGAACTGTGCCGGCACCGCGAAGTAGGTGAAGATGATCGCCCAGACGAAGACGTTGTCGACGGCCAGCGACTTCTCGATCAGGTACCCGGCGAAGTACTGCTGGGCGAACTCGGCACCCCAGACCTGCCAGATCAGGACGCCGAAGCCGACGCCGAAGGCGACCCAGATGGCAGACCAGACTGCGGCCTCGCGCACCGAGATGACGTGGGCGCGGCGGTGGGCGAACAGGTCGACGGCCAGCATGACGACGATGAAGCCGAGCACGGCCACCCAGACCCAGAACGGGACATCCATTTCACTCGAACCTTTCGATCAGCTTGGTTGATCGAAGGTCTCTCCCCAACCCTGAGCGGGTCCGGTGCGCCGGGCCGGATGGCCGAAGTGTCGACGCCGCAGTGTGGGATACTCCCCTTCCGTTGAGAACTAGTGAAGCAGACTTCACCTATTCATTCAAGCTGGCCCGTTCATCGAAGCCAGCCCGGCGGTCAGTTGCTCGTCGTCCGGGCCAGCAGGTCGGCCAGCGTCCGCAGCTCGTCGTCGGCCAGCGCGTCGAAGCGCGGCGCAACTTCGCGCACCAGGTCCTGCTCGAAGCCGGCCACCCGGTCCTGCCACGCAGGCGCCAGCCGCAGGACGCGCCGCCGGGCGTCGGTCGGGTCGGTGTGCTGCTCGACCAGGCCGGCGGCCAGCAGCCCGGACACCAGTTGGGTGACCGCCCCCGGCGTGATGTCCAGCCTGCTCGCCAACAGGCCGGGTGTCACCGGCTGGTCGGCGTGGACGATCAGGAACAGCGCCTCCACCTGGGACCGGCTCAACTGGAGGTCGCCGAACGGGAAGGAACGGTGCGAGTCGAAGGTGCGGGCCCAGACGACGATCGACTCCACCGCCCGGCTGATCAGGTCGAGGCGGGCGTCCGGGCTAGTCACTGACGAATGGGAGGTGGCCGACGTAGTTGCGATCGGTGACCTGGCTGATGATGAAGTCGGCCAGGTCGTCCCGGCTGATCCGGGTGCTGGCGTCCACCCCGACCCAGCCCACCCGGTACCGGCCCTTGCCCGGGTCCTCGGTGAGAACCGGCCCACGCACCACCGTCCAGTCCAGCCCGGACGCCTGCAGCACATCAAGGTGGCCCTCGGCGTCGGCCAGCACGTGCCCGGCCATCAGCTTGAGCAGGGTGCGGATCACCCGGTCGGGCAGCTTCGGCCGGTCCTGCGGGGCGCGCAGCCCGCCGCCGGACAGCGTGACCAGCCGGGGGACCTGGTGCGCCTGCATCACCGCCACGATGTTGCGGGTGCCGTCGGTCTGCAGGGTCTTCGGGGAATCCTTCACGTGGCCGAACAGGGCGAGCACCACGTCCGAGCCGACCACCGTCCGCTCCACCGCATCGACGTCCAGCACATCACCGGTCAGCACCGTCAACCGCGGGTGCGAAGTGGTCAGCCTCGCGGGGTCGCGCACCAGCACCCGCACCTGGTACCCGGCCGCCAACGCCCGGTCCAGCACCCGGCGACCGATCTTCCCGGTCGCCCCGAACAACGCAATCACCGTCACCAGATCAGTTTAGTTGCTAAACCAACATTCGCAAGACTCACAACCCGGGGACAGCGACCACATCGACCGCACCCAGTCCGCTCAGGCTGGATAGCGGCATGAACCCGATCCTGCTGGCCGGCGACCTGGTCGCCATCACCGTGCTGATTGTGCTCCACCTGCAGCGGCAGGGACGCCGCGAGCTGGTCTCGAGCTTCCTGGTGACCAACGTCGGCGTGCTGGCAGTGGCGACCGCGCTGTCCACCGGGACGGTCAGCGCGGGCCTTGGGCTCGGCCTGTTCGGCGTCCTGTCGATCATCCGGTTGCGTTCGGAGGAACTGGCGCACCGCGAGATCGCCTATTACTTCGCCTCGCTCAGCCTCGGCCTGCTGGGCGGGCTCAGCGGCATCCCGCTCGCCTGGGGAGCCGGCCTGATGTGCCTGGTGCTGGTCGCGGTGGCGATCGGCGACCACCCGTGGATGACCGGCCCGACCGCCAGCGCCGACCTGGTCCTCGACCAGGCCGTCACCGCCCCGGACCTGCTGCAGGCCTGGGCGTCGTCGCTGGTCAACGGCGAGATCGTCGAGCTGGTGGTTCGTCGCGTCGACACCGTCAACGACACAACCACCGTGCACGTCCGGTACCGCCCGGCGCGCGGCGGCCAGGCGCAGCCGGCCGTCTGGCACCCGGAACGGCAGTCGGCCCGATGACCGCCACGATCGGCCTCGAACAACTCGTCAACGAGTCGAGCCTGCTGGACCGGGTCGACCGCAAGTACCTGCTACCGCTGACCGAGCTGGCCGAGTTCGACCACCGGCTGCCCGACGGGGTGCGCGTCCTGCAGATCGACGGCATGACGTGGTTCGGCTACCGCTCCTGCTACTACGACACCCCCGGGCTGGCCTGTTACTTCGATGCCGGACGCCGCCGCCGGCGCCGGTTCAAGGTTCGCACCCGGGAGTACCTGCACACCTCACAGCGCTGGCTGGAGGTCAAGACCCGCGGCCCGCGCGGCACCACCATCAAGGACCGGATCGAACGCCGCACGAGCGACGACGACCTCACCCTTGACGAGCTCAGGTGGATCACCGAGACCCTCCGCGAACGGGGCATCGCCGACGCGCCCGTCGTCACCCTCATCCCGGCGCTGACGACCGCCTACCGCCGGCGCACCGTGCAGTACACCCAGCCCCAGGGTGCACCGGTCTCGCGGCTGACCATCGATGTCGACCTCGCGTGCGGGCTACCCGCGACCTGCCCGAACGGGCCGCTGGAAATCGACTTCGACCGGTTCATCGTCGTCGAGACGAAGGGCGCGGCTCGACCCTCCCGGGTCGACCGAGTGCTGTGGTCGATGGGCCACCGGCCGCTGCACGTCAGCAAGTACGGCCTCGGCACCGCGGCCCTGCGTCCGGACGTCCCCGAACTCAAGTGGCACCACGTCCTGAACCGTTACCTGGCCTGAGGCCGGTACCCGGTGCGGTCGGCCCTGGTGATGGTCCGGATCGGACGCGCCGGAACGCCGACCGCGATGGTGTCGGCCGGGATCGACCTCGTCACCACGGCGCCGGCCCCGATGATCGAGTTGGCACCGATCGTCACCCCCTGCGTGATGGTGACACCGCCGCCCACCCACACGTTGTCGCCGATGGTGACCGGCCTGGCGTAGCAGGCGCCCTGCGCCCGCTCGTGGGGGTCGACGGCGTGGTTGGTGGTGTAGATGCCGACCCGCGGCCCGAACAGGACGTTGTCGCCGATGGTGATCCCGCCGCCGTCCAGCAGTACGCAGTCGAAGTTGGCGTAGAAGTTGTCACCCAGGTGGATGTTGTAGCCGAACTCGCAGCGGAAGACCGGCTCGAAGAACGAACCGGCGCCGGCGTGGCCGACCACCTGGGCCAGCAGCGCCGCACGTTCGGCCGCCGGGCGGCCGTAACTGGCGTTGTAGGCGTTGGTGGCCTCGATCGCCGCCTGCCGGGCGGCATCCAGCTCAGGGGTCAGGTCGTTGTACACCTGCCCGCTCAGGATGAGCCGCCGCTGCTGCTCCAGGTCCATCGCGTCCTCGCTACACCGCTCGTTTCCGGGCCAGCCTGACCTGCAACAGCACGACGAAGAGCAGGAAACCGCCGCGGATCACCGACTCCCAGTAGGGGCTGATGGTGATGCCGCCGCGGCCGTTCTCGAAGACGATCAGGTTGAAGATCAGCTGCAGCAGGATCACGCCGACCAGTGAGCCCATGATCGAGCCCACCCCGCCGCTGAGCAGGGTCCCGCCGACGACGACAGCCGCGATCGCGGACATCTCCCAGCCCACGCCGGCGCCGGGGTTGATGGAACCGTTCTGTGAGATCAGCAACGCACCCGCCAGGCCGGCGCAGCCACCCGAGATCACGTAGGTGAGCGCCTTCGACCGTTCCACCGGCAGGCCCATCAGCCGGGCCGCCTGCTCGTTGCCGCCGAAGGCCAGCACGTCGCGTCCGAACGAGCTGTAGTGCAACACCATGGCACCGGCGACGAAGATCAACACCATGAAGATGACGCTCACCGGCACCCCCACCAGCCTGGCCTGCCCCACCGCCTGGAAGTTGCCCTCCGGACTGGCCACCACCGAACGGCGGTCGCACAGCAGCAGGGCGATACCGCGGACGGCGAGCTGGGTGGCCAGGGTGACGATGAACGGTTCCAGGTGCAGCTTCGCGATCAGCAGGCCGTTGACCAGGCCAACTGCCATCCCGACCAGCAGCGCCGAACCGAACCCGGGCAGGGCGCCCATCGCGCTCGATTGCCCGGCGATCACACCGCCCAGCAGCATCACCGAGCCGACCGACAGGTCGATGCCGGCACCCAGGATGACGAAGCTCATGCCGAGCGCCAGCAGCGCGTACTTGACCACGTCTGCCATGAAGTTGCCCAGATTGGCGCCGACGGCGAATGCCTCGCCGTAGCGGACCACCCCGAAGACGTAGAGCCCGATCAGGGCGATCAGCGCGCCCTGCCGCTGCACCATGCCCAGCCAGCCGAGCGGCTTGGTGTGGGTGACGACCGCCGCCTCCAGGGTGCCGTTGACGGTCTTGGCGCTCATCGCTTCCCTCCTGACCGCCGCTGGATGATGATGGCGGCGATGATGATGAGTCCCTGCGCGATCTGGGCCGCCTCGCGCGGCAACCCCTTGGCGATCATGGTGTTCTGCAGCAGCCGCAGCATGACCGCACCGATGACCACCCGGGTGGGGGTCAGCCGGCCACCGGCCAGCGGGGTGCCGGCCACCGCGACGGCCGCGATCGCGTCCAGTTCCATGCCCATGCCGGTGTTGTTGGCGTCCGAGCCCGACAGCCGGCTGACCTCGATCAGGCCGACCAGACCGGCCAGCCCGGCGGCCACCGCATAGGCGGACAGCTTGGCGGTGTGCACCGGGACGCCAGCCAGTCGGGCTGCCGGCTCGTTGGCGCCGGTGGCGATCAGGTAGCGGCCGTACGCGGTGTAGCGGACGACCAGTGCCACCGCCAGCCAGATCAGCAGGAAGACCACCACCTGGAACGGCAGCGGACCGATCCGGCCGAGACCCAGGAACCCGAAGGCCTCGTTGCGGATGGTGACCAGTTGTCCCATGGTGAGCAGCTGGGCGATCCCCCGGCCGGCGATGAACATGATCAGGGTGGCGATGATCGGCTGCACCCCGAACCGGGAGACCAGGGTGCCGTTGAACAGCCCCACCACCAGGCTGGCCGCCAGCGCCAGCAGGATCGCCAGGCCGGCCGGCATCCCGGAGGCGACCGACAGCGCGCCGATCTGGCCGGCGATCGCCATCACCGAGCCGACCGACAGGTCGATGCCGCCGGTCGCAATCACCAGCGCCATGCCCAGCGCCACGATGGCCACCGGCGCCGCCTGCCGCAGTTGCACATTCACCAGACTCTGCACGGTGAGGAAGTTGGGGCTGGTGATCGCGTTGTAGATGAACAGGATGACCAGGGCGGTCAACGCGCCGTAGGCCTGCAGGAAGCCGGCCACGCCGAGCCGCTTGCGCTCACTGGACGCCGCCGAGGCGCCGGATGGCCCGGCACTGCTCGGGACCAGGGTCTGGTTGGTGGTCACTGGTTGAGCTCCTCTGCGGCAGTCTGGGCGCTGCCGGACGCCATGGCCTGCATGATCGAATCCTCGGAGATCTCGTCGCCGACCAGTTCGGTGACGCTGGTGCCGTCGCGCAGCACGATCACCCGGTCGCAACTGGCGATCAGTTCCTCGTTCTCCGACGAGATCAACAGCACCGCGACCCCGTCGTCGGCCAGCTTCCTGACCAGGCGGAGGATCTCCGCCTTGGCCCCGACATCGATGCCGCGGGTCGGTTCGTCCAGGATCAGGAACTGCGGGTGGGTGGCCAGCCAGCGCGCGATCAGCACCTTCTGCTGGTTACCGCCGGACAGTTCCTCGATCGGCTGGTCGGGCTCGGCGCAGGCCACGCTGAGCGACTCCACGTACTGCTGGTAGATGCTGGTCTGCCGCCTGGTGTCGACCCGGGCCTGTCTGGTGATGGCCGGCAGTGCGGCCAGCGTCATGTTCTCCTTGACCGACATCCCGGGGATGATGCCCTCGGCCTTGCGGTCCTCGGCCAGGAAGCCGAACTTGTTGGCGATGGCGTCCCGCGGGCCGCGGAACCGCACCGCCTCGTTGTCCACCGTCACCACACCATCGGCGTGATCGAGCCCGAACAGCGCCCGGGCGGTCTCGGAGCGTCCAGAACCCAGCAGCCCGGCCAACCCGACGATCTCTCCGGGCCGCACCTGCAGCGACACGTCCCGCAACACCGGCGGCCGGGACAGCTCCTCGGCGCTCACCAACGGTTCGGCGGACAGTTCGGGCGCCTCGGCCTGACTGCGGCGTTCGATCTTCGCCAGTTCGCGACCGATCATCAGCGAGACCAGCTGGTACTTGGTGATCTCGCCCATCGCGGCGTCCTTCACCGTCTGCCCGTCGCGCATCACCGTCACCCGGTCGCAGACCGCGAACAGCTCGTCGAGCCGGTGCGAGACGAACAGCACCGACACCCCGTCGGCCTTCAACCGGCGGATGACCTCGAACAACCGTTGCACCTCGGCCTCGGCCAGCGACGAGGTCGGCTCGTCCATGATCACCAGCTTGGCGTCGAACGACAGCGCCCGGGCGATGGCGGTCATCTGCTGGGTGGCGATGGTGTAGTCCTGCAGCGGCCGGCTGACGTCGACGCTCATGTGCAGCCGGTCGCGCAGCAGTTCGTCGGCCTGCCGGTTCATGGTCTTCCAGTCGAGCAGTCCACGCCGCTTGTGGGCATGGCCGAGGAAGATGTTCTCCGCCACGCTGCGGTAGGGGACCAGGTTCACCTCCTGGTAGATCGTGGCGATCCCGTTGTGCTGGGCGGTGTTCGGCGAGTCGAACTCCACCTCGGCACCGTCGAAGTGGATCACCCCGGCGTCCTTGCTGTAGACCCCGGTCAGCACCTTGATCATGGTGGACTTGCCGGCGCCGTTCTGCCCGATCAGGGCCCGGACCTCTGCCCGGTTGACCTGCAGGGACGCGTTGCGCAGGGCCGGGACGCCGTTGAACGCCTTGTCGATCCCCTCCATCGTGAGGAGGGCCTGGCTGGAGGCCATGTTGTCAGCTCCTGGTTGGGCGGTGGGGTGCAGCGGTCGGCCGCACCCCACCCGATGGTTCACTTCAGCGGGTCAGAACGCGTTGGCCAGTTCCGCTTCGGCATTATCGGCGGTGTAGACGATGTCCTCGTTGATGATCGCGGTCGGGATCGCCTCGCCAGCGGCGTAGCGCTGCATGACGTCGAAGGCAGCCGGACCGAACTCCGGGTTGCACTGCACCGACGCGTACAGGTCGCCGTCGATGATGGCCTGCACGGCCTCCTTGGAACCGTCGACCGACACCACGAAGATGTCCTCGCCGGGCACCTTGCCGGCCGCCTTGATGGCTGCGATCGCGCCCAGGGCCATCTCGTCGTTGTGCGCGTAGATGGCATTGACGTCCGGGTGCGCCTGGAGCAGCGTCTCGGTCACCTGCTGGCCCTTGTTACGGGTGAAGTCGGCGTCCTGCGAGGCGACGATCTCCATGCCGTCACACTCGGCGATCATCTCGTCGAAGCCCTTCTTGCGGTCGTTCGCGGGGGACGACCCGGTGGTGCCCTCGAGCTCGATGATCTTGGCGTTGCCGCCGGTGGCCCTGGCCATCTGCACCGCAGCCCGCTTGCCCTCCTGGACGAAGTCGGAGCTGATCACGGTCACGAAGTGGGTGCCCGGGATGGCCACCGACTCGTCGACCTGCCGGTCGAGCAGCACCACCGGGATGTCGGCCTCGGCGGCCTCAACGACCACCGGCGCCATCTGCTCGGTCATCGGGGCGATGAAGAGCATGTCCGGATTCTGCGCGATCAGGCTGCGAACGTCCTGGATCTGCTTGGCCTGGTCGTTGTTGGCGTCGGTCACCGTCATCTGATAGCCCAGCGAATCCGCGGTCTCCTGCATCGAGGCGGTTTCGGCCAGCCGCCACGGGTTGTTGCTGGCGTTCTGGCTGAAGGCAACGTTGTAGGTGTCCTTCTGCTCCAGGGCCGGTGCGTTGTCGGCGGTGGGCACGTTGGTCGGCGCC
Organism: Brooklawnia sp.; assembly: GCF_049651565.1. Lineage (GTDB taxonomy): Bacteria > Actinomycetota > Actinomycetes > Propionibacteriales > Propionibacteriaceae > Brooklawnia. Next base: position 6,286 of record NZ_JBASCI010000196.1, on the reverse strand, counting down.
GGGGCGTTGCCCGGATCCTCCGCGGTGGCCAACGCGCACGCTGCCGCGGCCGCCGAGTCAGCGGGCGAGGCGGCACCGCCTCCACTGGTGCCACCCTGGGAGCAGCTGGCGAGCCCCATGCCAAGGACGATGGCTGCCGCCCACACGCCTGTCTTGTGAATCTTCATCTTTCCTCCCATTGGGAAGGGTGGCGGTCGCCACCCGTTGGGTTGCCGGCCGGCGCCTTCCTGGAAACCGGCGGTTGGGGGCCGAATCGGCCCCGGTCGTCTGTACTTGTGGACAGGGTCGGAACCCCGGCCGTCCTGCTACCCTTGGCCCGAAGCTGGGCGCTAGGGGGTACTTCATGCAGCTGCAGCCGCCGAGGCGCGCCACCCTCGCCGACGTGGCCGCGAAGGCCGGCGTCACCAAGTCGGTGGCCTCCCGGGTGATCAACAATCGCGACACCATCAACGTCCGCCCCCAGACCCGGCAGCGGATCATCGATGCGGCCCGCGAACTGGAGTACCAGCCGCACGCCATGGCCCGGGCGCTGGCCGAGTCGCGCACCCGCGTGGTCACCATGCTGATGCCCGACCTGTCGAACCCGGCCTACGACCGGATCCTGCAGGGCGCCCTCGAAGCTGCCAACCACGCCCAGCACATCCTGATGCTGCTGGAGGCTGACGAGTCCGGCGTCTACCCCGGCTTCGAGTCGCTGCTGCGCGACGGGCTGTCGGCGGGGGTGCTGGTCGGTGCGTTCGGTGAGGACGTGGGTCCGGCGCTGGAGCGCTACCGGGTGCCGCACGTCTTCGTCAACCGGGCGGTCGAGGGGTCCAGCCGCAACGTGGTGATCGACATGGAGTCCGCCTCGGCGACCGCGGTCGAGCACCTGGCCGGGCTCGGGCACACCCGGCTCGCCCAGGTGGACGGCCCGACGACGATCTCCAGCTCCCGGTCCCGCATCCAGGGGTTCCAGGCCTGCGCGGCCCGGCTGGGGCTGCCCGCCCCCCGGCTCGCGCACGGGGACTTCACCGAGCAGGGCGGCGCCGAGGCGATGCGCGAACTGCTGGCCGGGCCACGGCGTCCCACCGGTGTCTTCGTCGGCACGCTGCGGCAGGCCATGGGTGTGTTGTCGGTGCTGCACGAGGCCGGGCTGGCAGTCCCGCAGAACGTCTCGGTGATCTGTGCCGACGACGCCCCGCCGGCCGCCTTCACGATCCCGCCGCTGACCACCCTGCAGCCACCCTTCCGGGAGCTGGGCCGGGCGGCCATCGACGCCCTGATGGCCCAGATCGAGGGTGCGGCCCCGCGGTCGGCGACCCTGCCGTTCCCGGCCACCCTGATCGATCGGGGCAGCACCGCGCGCGCCGACCAGGACGGCCGGTGACGACGTCCCGGATTGCCCTGGTCGGCGCATGGCTGGCCCCTTGTCAGCAGTGGTCGGTCAGCGGTAGTTGATGTAGAGGGTCTTCTTGCGCAGGTACTTCTCGAACCCGTTGGGACCGTCATCGCCACCCAGCCCGGACGCCTTCCAGCCGGTGTGGAAGCCCTGGACGGTTTCCGGGCCCTGCTGGTTGACGTAGACCTCGCCGAACTCCAGGTCCTGGGTGATCCGCATCGCGGTGTTCAGGTCGCTGGTGTAGGCGTAGGAGGTGAGCCCGTACTGGGTCGAGTTCGCCCAGGCAACCACCTGGTCGTAGTCGTCGAAGACCACCACCGGCAGGATCGGCCCGAAGACCTCGTGCTGGGCGATCTCCATGTCGTTGGTGACGTTGGTGAGCAGGGTCGGCTGCACCCAGTAACCGCCGCTGGGCACGCCCTGGGGGACGTCCAGGCCGCCTACCTCGATCTTCGCGCCACTGGCGACCGCCGACTCGACGTACTCGCGCACCTTGTCCCGCTCGCTGCCGGAGACCTTGGGGCCCATCGTGGTGCCCTCCTCGGTCGGCAGGCCGATCCTGACCTCGCGGAACTTCTCGGCCAGCCGGGCGATGACCTCGTCGGCCACGCCGCGCTGCACGAAGAGCCGCTCGTTGCAGGTGCAGACCTGGCCGCAGTTCATCAGCCGGGCGTCCGCGGCGTCCTGGACCGCGATGTCCAGGTCGGCGTCGTCGAAGATGATGAATGGCGCCTTGCCGCCCAGTTCCAGCGAGACCGGGATCAGCTTGTCGGCTGCCGCGGCCAGGATCTGCTTGCCGGCGCGGGTCGACCCGGTGACGGTGATCATGTCGGTGCCCGGGTGGGTAACCAGCGCGTTGCCGATCCTGCTGCCCGGCCCGGTCAGGACGCTCATCAGACCCTTGGGCAGGCCGGCCTCCAGGCAGAGCTTCGCCATCGCCAGCGAGGTCAGCGGCGTCTCGCTGCTCGGCTTGATGATGATGGCGTTGCCGGCCATCAGGGCCGGGCCGGCCTTGCGACCGAAGATCGCCGACGGGAAGTTCCACGGGATGATCGCAGCCACCACGCCCACCGGCTCGTCCACCGACATCAGCCGTTGCCGGTGCCAGTTGGACGCCATCACCTGGCCATCAACCCGCCACTTCTGGCTGATGGCGTAGTTGAAGAACGCCTGGGCGCCACCGACCTCGCCGCGGGACTCGGCAAGTGGCTTGCCCTGTTCCTGGGTGACGATCTGGGCGATCTCCTCGCGGTGCTCCTCGAACAACTGGACGCACCGCTCGAGCACCTCGGCGCGCTCGGTGTAGGTGCGGGTCCGCCACTCGGCCTGGGCCTGGCGGGCGGCGGCCACCGCCCGGTCGATGTGCTCCTGGCTGGCCACCGGCACCGACTGGAAGGCCTGCCCGGTGGTGGGGTCGATGACGTCCTGACGCTCGTCGGTCTCGACCCACTCACCGGCGACCAGCATCTTCGCGGGGCTGTCGATCAATGTGAAATCCATGATTCTCCTCAGGGTGTTCGCTTGGCGGGTGGTTGGTCAGGCGTACCAGGCGCCGCCGTCGACGCCGTAGCACTGGGCGGTGATGTAACCGGCGCCCTCGCTGGCGAGGAAGAGCGCCAGCGGGACGACGTCCTCGGGCACCGAGGTGCGACCGAGCGGGATGTTCCTGGCCACGTCTCGGAAGGTCTCGCCGTCGGCCTTGCCGGTGATCTGGCCGAACTCGTGGTCGACCTGCTTCCAGTACGGGGTGTCGACCACGCCGGGGGCCATCGCGTTCACGTTCACGCCGTAGGGGGCCATGGCCAGCGCGACCGACTGGTTGATCGAGATCACGGCGGCCTTGGACGCGCAGTAGGCGGCCACCAGGGCCTCACCGCGGCGGCCGGCCTGGGATGCGAGGTTGATTATCTTGCCGCTGCGCTGTTCGCGCATGTGCTTGCAGGCCGCCTGGGCCATGAAGAACAGCCCCTTGACGTTGACGGCGAAGATGCGGTCCCATTCGTCCGGGGTGGTCTTCTCAACCTCCTTGATCAGGCCGATGCCGGCGTTGTTGATCAGCACGTCGAGCCGGCCGTGGTCGGCGACCACCGCGTCCACCACCTGGTGGCACATATCGGGGTCGGCGACGTTGAGTTCCCGGAACTCCGCCCGGCCGCCTGCCGACGTGATCTCCTCCACCGCGGCCTGGCCACCCTCGGGGTTCAGGTCGGCGACGACCACCAGGGCTCCGCGTTCGGCGAAGCCCTTAGCCATGGCCTTGCCCATGCCCGAGCCGGCGCCGGTGATGAGGACGATCTTGTCGTTGAACTCCGACATTGCGAGTCTCCTTCGAGGATTGTGTTGGTTGTTCGGTGCTTGTGGTGTCGGGTTGGTCAGGCGCGATGGGGTTCGAGCAGGTCGAAGTCGAGGTCGATGCCGTGGCCCGGACGGTCGGGTGCGGTGACGAAGCCGTCGCAGACCTGCATCTGCTGGTCCATGTAGTCGCCCATCGCGAAGCCGTGGGCCTCCATGTAGGTGCGTGTGGGGGCGGCGGCCAGCGAGTGCACGGTGAGGTCGTGGACGCCGTGGCTGGTCAGCGGCAGGTTGTTCGCCTCGGCCAGGGCGGCGATCTTGTTGAACACCGTGTAGCCGCCGCAGTTGCAGACGTCCGGCTCGACGAAGGTGACCGCCCCGGTGCTGATCGCGCGGGCGAACTCGTAGATGGTGTGCCAGTTCTCGCCGGCCGCGATCGGCAGGCCGCCCTCGCGCACCACCCGCAACTGGCCGTCGAAGTCGTCGGGGATGACCGGTTCCTCCAGCCACATCAGGTCGAATGGCTGCAGGGCCCGCGCCATCCTGATCGCCTGGTCGGCGGTCCACTTCATGTTGGCGTCGGCCATCAGCGGGAAGTTCTCGCCGAGGTGCTCGCGCATCGCAGCCACCCGGGTGACGTCCTCGCGCGGGTTGGGTCGGCCGACTTTCATCTTGATCGCCCGGAACCCCTCGGACTGGAAGCGATCGGACTGGGCGAGCAGCTCCTCGGTGGACAGCTCCAGGTCGATGCCACCGGCATAGACCGGGACGACCGGGTCGTAGCCGCCGAACAGCTTCCACAACGGTTGCCCGGAGCGCCGGCCCAGCAGGTCCCACAGCGCGATGTCCACCGCCGAGATCGCCGAGGTGACCGGGCCGCCACGGCCGGCGTAGTGCAGGCACCACCACATCTGCTGCCACAGCGCCTCGATCTGGTCGGCGTCCTTGCCGACGAGGACGTCGCGCAGGTACCTGTCGATCAGGACCGCGATGCCCGCTCCACCAGCATTGACCCCATAGCTGTAGCCGGTGCCGGTGACCCCGTCCCGATCGGCGATGCGCACCGTGATGAGCTCGAAGTAGCTCATGTCACCGTGCGTGCTGTCCTTCATCGTTCGGTCCAGCGGCACCTTGTACAGGCCGACGTCCACTTGCTCGATTTCCATTGCCACGCTCCGTCGCGATCCGTTAGGTAACCGGTTTCCTAAAGAGTGACAGAGCAGGGCGGGCACGTCCAGCTGCCGACCGGCATCGTGACCAATTCGTTATCTGGGCTTGCGGCCGGGGGGCGGGTCGGGGCGGCGGCGGAAATCAGCAGCCCCGTGACCTCCCGACAGGTTCATACCGCGCGCGCGGGGTAAGGGGAGGCCACGGGTGGTGGGGCGCCCGGGCGTCCGACCGTCCCAGGTGTGCCAGTTGAACAGCCCAGCTGGCACACCGCCCTTATTCTGCACGGGGTAGGACGCCGGGCGTGCGCCCACCCTATCGGACGACGACGTGACCCCCGCGCGGGCATTTCACAGCCGGGCGCCCTAGTCTTGGCGTGTTCCCGGGAGCGAGGAGGGCGACATGTCCGGAGCACCTACCGATGAGGAGCGGCTCTGGGCCGCTGAGAAGCAGAGTTTCGTCGCCGAGGCCCGGGATGGCAGCACCGACGAGCGGGAGGCGGCGGCTGACGCGCACGAGGCCCTGGTGGACGCCCGCGAGGCGCAACTCGACGAGTTCGCCGGGCGGCTGGCGGCCAGCGCGCTGGCGATCGGGCACCCGACGTCGGCCACCGACCAGCAGCTGCGGGATGGGGCCGATGTCCGCGCCCGAGCTCGCGCCGAACGTGGGGCCGCCAGGGCCGAGCGTGAGGAGGCCCGTCGCCTGCGCGGGGCGATCACCGCGCACCTGGAGCAGCCGCTGAACGAGGGCTCTGGCGATGGCCCGCCGCTGCTACTGGCCGCCCAGTTCGCCGAGATCGCCTCGTACCTGTACACCGCGAACAGCCTGTCCGAGGTGCTGGAACGGATCACCCACGCGGCGGTGCTGACGGTGCCGGGTTGCCGATACGCAAGCGTCACGATTTGCGACACCGACGGCTGCCACACCATCGCGGCCACTGATGACAACGCGGCCGCGGTCGACCGGGCGCAGTATGAAGTCGGAGAGGGCCCCTGCCTCGACGCGCTGCGGCTGCCCAAGGTGCACGTGCGGTCGTTCCCCGACGAGCGCTGGCCAGTGCTCGGTGATCGTCCGCTGGCGTTCGGCGTCCATTCGCTGGTGGCGTACCACCTCGACACCACGCCCGACGACTTGCCGGTACCCGGCGCCAAGCTGCCCTGCGCCGGCGCACTGAACATCTTCGGCGACGTCCCGGAGGCCTTCGACCAGGAGGCCCGCAACATGGGCCTGGTGCTGGCTGCGCACGCCTCGATCGCCGCGCACGTGGTGAGCAGGCGGCACAGCCTGGAGGGGCTCAGCCGCAACCTGCAGGAGGCATTGTCGGCTCTTCCCAATCGAGGGTGGGTGGGTGACGGCGCGGGCTGAGCGTTGAGGAGCCTTGTCGCCGCGAGGATGTGGGTGTCGAATCCCATCCAGCAACAACAAGGCCCATGTCTGACGCTACCTCAA
>NZ_JBASCI010000195.1:0-16326 GCF_049651565.1 Brooklawnia sp. | reverse complement strand
GGTTGGGGCTGGCCGAACCGCTGCGGGCCGGGCGGCGACTGGCCGGCTTGAGCCGGGCCGGGCTGTGCCGGCAAGGACTGATGCCCGTACGAGGGCGGAGCCACGAACTGCGGCTGGCCGAACTGACTGGGCGGCTGCCCGCCCACTGACCCCCGGAGGGGTTGCTGCTCTGACATGGTCGCTCCTTCGATGCGATGCCTCGACGCCATTGCGGTGTCGATGAGCCAGAAGCTAGATGGCGGCACTGACATTCTCTTGGCGAGTGTCGGCGGGTCGGCTTGACAGACGCTGAAGGACAGCCAGGTGAGTCGGCTCTTGCGTGCCGGAATAAAGTGAATCTGCGTTCAGGTTCGTCCTGGGCGGGCATTGCCCTTGACAGGAGGAAGACAGCAGGATGACAACAGATCGGCTGATCCGCGCGGACGCCGCCCGCAACCGGGAGCGGATCCTGGACACCGCCCGATCCCGGATCACCGTCCACGGCCCGGACGTCAGCATGGTCGACATCGCCGCGGCCGCCGGTGTCGCGGTGGGCACCCTTTACCGGCACTTCCCCACCAAGACCGATCTGGTGGCGGCAATCGTCTCCGAGCACCTCGACAAGCTGGCCGGCCTGGTGGAGAAGTCCGTCACCCGCGTCGAGTCCGGGCTTGCCGAGGCCGACGACGAACTGCTCCACCTGTTGCTAACCGTCCTCGACGGCGCCGCCGACAACCGCGCCCTCCGGGCGGCCGCCCTCACCCTGCCCGAGCAGCCCGCCTACTCCCAGTCGGTGCTGCGAGCCTTCTCCGCCCTGAACCAACTGGTCGCCGCCGGCCGCGCTGCCGGACGGCTGCGTCCCGACCTCACCGCCGACGACGTGGTGCTGCTGGCCTGCACCGGCCCATTCGACCAACCTGCGCAGGCCAGGGAACGGTGGCTGGATCTGGTCCGGCCCGGGCTGCTGGCCCAACCCGCCCATTCCGCCCCGGCGCAGAAAGCCTGAGCATGCTGCAACTCACCAACGTCAGCAAGTCATACACCACCGGGGACTTCACCCAGAAGGCCCTCGACGACGTCTCGATCGCCTTCCGCGACAACGAGTTCGTCGCGATCCTCGGACCCTCCGGGTCGGGCAAGACCACCATGCTGAACATCGTCGGCGGGCTCGACCACTACGACTCCGGCGACCTTGTCATTGACGAGGTCTCGACCCGGAAGTACACCGACCGCGACTGGGACACCTACCGCAACAACCGGATCGGCTTCGTCTTCCAGAGCTACAACCTGATTCCGCACCAGACCGTGCTGGCCAATGTCGAGTTGGCGTTGACCCTGTCGGGGGTTTCGCCGAAGGAACGGCGGGCGCGGTCGATCGCCGCGTTGCAGGAGGTGGGGCTGGGCGACCACATCCACAAGCGCCCCAGCCAGTTGTCCGGCGGCCAGATGCAGCGGGTGGCGATCGCCCGGGCACTGATCAACGACCCCGAGATCCTGCTGGCCGACGAACCGACCGGCGCGCTCGACTCGGCGACCAGCCTGCAGATCATGGCGCTGCTGACCGAGATCGCCGAGGACCGCCTGGTGGTCATGGTCACCCACAACCCCGAACTCGCCGAGGAGTACGCCAACCGCGTGGTCAACCTGCGCGACGGCCAGGTGGTGGCCGACACCAACCCGTTCGACCCCGCTGCTGATGACCTGCACCCGAGCGCCAAGCAGGTCCGGCGGACGTCGATGTCGTTCTTCACCGCTCTTGCGCTTTCCTTCAACAACCTGATGACCAAGAAGGGCCGCACGCTGATGACCTCGTTCGCGGGGAGCATCGGCATCATGGGGATCGCCGCCATCCTGGCCTTGGCCACCGGGGTGAACGACTACGTCAAGGGCATCGAGGAGGACACCCTCTCGGTTTATCCGCTCACGATCCAGAGCCAGGGCTTCGACACCACCGCCATGCTCGCGATGTCGGCCGAGATGGGGGACGACTTCGCCGGTGACGCGTCCGACCAGGATGGCGGCGACGTCCACGAGATCCAGGCGATCAACCGGATGTTCTCCAGCATCGGGTCGAACGACCTGGTGGCACTCAAGCAGTACATCGAGGACAACGGCGCAGACATCGATGACTACGTGAACCTGATCGAGTACTCCTACAACGTGACCCCACAGATCTTCAGCGCCGACACCGGCGACGGCGTCCGGCAGGTCAACCCGGACTCGAGTTTCTCAGCCCTGGGGTTCGGGTCCGGCTCGACCACCAACACGATGATGGCCGCCCAGATGAGCACGAACGTCTTTCACGAGCTGATGGGCGACACCTCACTCATCGAGCCGCAGTACGACGTGGTCGCCGGCAGCTGGCCGACCAGCCACGACGAGGTCGTCCTGGTGTTGACCGAGAGCGGCGGGGTCAGCGACCTGGTGCTCTACGCCATGGGCCTGCGTGATCCGGCCGAACTGGACGCGATGGTGCAGCAGATGGTCAACGAGGAGGAGATCGTCGCACCGACCGACACGTTGTCACTGAGCTACGAGGAGATACTGGACGTCTCGTTCAAGCTGGTGAACTCGGCCGACTTCTTCAGCTACGACCAGACCTACGGCGTCTGGACCGACAAGAGCGGCGATGCCGAGCATCTGGCTGGGTTGGTCGAATCCGGTGAAGACCTGCACGTTTCCGGCATCGTGCGACCGAACGGCAGCACCCGGGCGTCCGCGCTGACCCCGGGCATCTACTACACCCCGGCACTGACCAGCCACCTCATCGAGCAGGCCGCCCAGACCGAGGTGGTGCAGCAGCAGTTGGCCGACCCGGCCATGAACGTGTTCTCCGGTCGGACCTTCGCCGATGAGGCAGCGAACCCGCAGGGCAACGAATTCGACCTCAGCTCGCTGATCACCGTCGACGAGGACGCGATCGCGGCCGCGTTCACCTTCGACGAGTCGGCGCTGGCGATGGACCTGTCCGGTCTCAGCCTCGACCTGTCGGCGTTGAACCTGGACGCCTCGGCGATGAACCTGGACATGTCGGCCTTCGAGCTCGACCTGTCGGCGCTCGAGATCGATCCGGCCGCGCTGCCCGAACTCGACCTGATCGAGATCGTGGGGCAACTCGACTTCAGCCTTGACGACGTGGACACCGACTTGGCCCATCAGGTCGCCGCTGGCCTTGTCAGCGGGTACGTCGAGTTCGCCACCTCGGACGGCCTCGAGGTCACCGACGTGGTGGCCAACTTCCCGCTCTTCCTCGAATCGGAGGAAGGTCAGGCGCTGGTCGAGCAGGCAGAGGGGATCATCGACCTCGACGCGCTGACGGCCCAACTGCAGACCGTGATGTCCGACTACCTGCAGCAGACGATGACCGTCCTGATGAGGCAGGTGTCCGAGGAGATCGGCACCGCCATCCACACCCAGATCGGTACCGCGCTGCAGACCCAGATCGGCATCGCACTCGAGGCGCAGCTCGGCGCCGCCATGAACGCGGCGATGAGTCAGCTCGCCAGCAACATGTCCGGCGCCATGGGTATCGACCAGGCAGCGTTCATGAACGCCTTCCAGTTCAACATGGACGAGGAAGAACTGACCGAGGTGCTGATGTCGATGATGAGCACCGGGCAGACCTCCTTCGACACCAACCTGGCCCGGCTCGGTTACGCCGAACCCGACAAGCCCTACAGCATCGACATCTACCCACGGGACTTCGAGAGCAAGGCGCAGGTCATCCAGATCCTGGACGACTACAACGATCGAATGCAGGCTGAGGGCAACGACGACAAGGTGATCACCTACACCGACATCGTCGGCACGCTGATGGCCTCGGTGACCGACATCATCAACGTCGTCAGTTACGTCCTGGTGGCCTTCGTGTCGATCTCGCTGGTGGTCTCGTCCATCATGATCGGCGTCATCACCTACATCTCGGTGCTGGAGCGTAGGAAGGAGATCGGCATCCTGCGCTCAATCGGCGCCAGCAAGCGTGACATCCGCCGGGTGTTCAACGCCGAGACCCTCATCGTCGGGTTCGTGGCCGGCCTGGTGGGCATCGCCGTGACGGCGCTGCTGACCCTGCCGACCAACGCGATCGTCGAATCGCGGTTCAACATCGCCAACGTCGCCCAGCTGCCGTGGCAGGCGGCCGGGATCCTGGTGCTGATCAGCATGGGCCTGACCTTCCTGGCGGGGCTGATCCCCTCCTCGGCGGCGTCTCGCAAGGACCCGGTGGAGGCCCTGCGCAGCGAATGACCCGTCGGGTCTTCGCGCGCCCAGCGGCCGGGCCGTGGGCGGCCTAGCCTTGATGGTGACCCGATGATGTGCGCTGCTCAGCCGACCCAAGGAAGCGACGATGAGTGCATTCGAACACCTGCTGCAGCCGATCAAGATCGGCAACCTCGAACTGAAGAACCGGCTACTCATGACTCCGATGGGCACCGAACTGGGCACCCAGAACGGGCATTCGACCCCGGCTGAAGCCGCCTACTACGCCGAACGCGCCAAGGGCGGCACCGGCCTGGTGATGACCGGCATCAACTTCGTCTCCGGCATCTTCGACCCGATCGCCCCTGGCCTGGCCAGGATCGACACCGACGCCCACACCCCCGGCATCAAGGCGATCGCCGACGCGGTGCACGCCGCCGGCGGGGTGCTGGCCCTGCAGTTGACGATGGGGCTGGGACGCAACAACCAGTACTGCCAGACACTGAACATGGAGCCCCGGTCGGCGTCGGACAACACCTGGTTCTTCGACCCGAGCGTGCGCTGCAAGCCGCTGGAAATCGAGGAGATCCAGCGGATCGTCGCCGACACCGGGGACGCCGCCCGCCGCGCCTACCACGCCGGCGTCGACGTGATCGACATCCACGGCCACACCGGGTACCTGGTCGACCAGTTCATGAGCTCGTGCTGGAACCGCCGCACCGACCAGTACGGCGGCAGCACCGAGAACCGCTGCCGGTTCCCGTCCGAACTCATCGCGGCGATCAAGCAGAACGCACCGGGACTGCCTGTCAGCTTCCGGATCTCGGTGAACCACCGCTTCGCCGGTGGCCGCACCTGGCAGGAGACCCAGGAGATCGTCCAGCACCTGGAACGCGCCGGCATCGACCTGCTGATCTGCGACGACGGCTCCTACGAGGCGATGGACTACGTCTTCCCGCCCTACTACCTGGGCGACGACTGCATGGTGTCGGCGGCCGAGGCGGTGAAACCCGTGGTGAGCATCCCGGTGGCGGCGTGCGGCAACATCACCGTCGACAACGGCGAGCGGATCCTGGCCCGCGGTGCAGCCGACATGATCGGCGTCGGGCGCGGCCTGATCGCCGATCCGCACATCATCCGCAAGATCGAGGCCGGTCAGCCCGACCGGATCCGGCCCTGCATCCGCTGCAACCAGCTCTGCACGGGCAACGCGTTCAACGGCAAGCCGATCGGTTGCGCGGTCAATCCGGAGGTGGCCCGGGAAGCCGAACGTGTCATCACGCCGACCGACTCGCCCAGGAAGATCGCCATCGTGGGCGCCGGCCCCGCCGGGCTGGAGGCAGCCCGGGTGGCTGGGCTGCGCGGCCACACCGTCGACGTCTACGACAAGGAGGACCGCATCGGAGGCGTCCTGTTCCCGGCCGCGACGCCCGACTTCAAGCGCGAACTGCGGAAGATGATCGACTGGTGGGATGGCGAGTTGGCGCTGCTGCCGAACGTCAGCATCCACCTGGGCACCGAGATCACCGCCGACTCGGCGGAGTTGGACGACGCCGACGAGGTCATCGTGGCCGCGGGTTCGCTGCCGGTGCACCCGCCGATCCGGGGCATCGACTCACCGATCGTGATGGAGGTGATCGACGCCCACACCGGCGAGCGCCGGCCCGGCAAACGGGTCATCATCTGCGGCGGCGGCCTGTCGGGTGCCGACCTCGGCCTCGAGCTGGCCCAGGACGGGCATGAGGTGACCATCGTCGAGATGCTGGACGAGATCGCCCGCGACATGCTCTTTCTGAACCGGGTCTCGCTGCTGCGGTCGCTGGCCGAGCACAACGTGCAGATCCTGACCAGCCACAAGGTGGTCGAGATCACCGACACCGGGGTGGTCGTAGAGGGCCCGGACGGCGAGAAATCGCTCGCCGCCGACACCGTGGTGGCCGCCTTCGGGGTGCGGCCGGCGCAGGCGCTTACCGAGGAACTGACCAAGGTGAGTGCCGGGGCGCCGTTCGCTGCCCGGACGCCAGAGCGGCGGGTGCACCCGGTGGGTGACTGCGTGGCACCGCGCAAGGTCGGCGACGCGATCAACGACGCCTACGAGCTGGCGTTCAGCATCTGAGCGCCGGTCGGCGTCGGCGCATGGCCCGGGGTCGGACGTAGTGGGTGCACCGGGTCGCGCAGACCAGCAGTTTCTGCACCCAATCCAGAAGCCTGAGCCGGATAATCGCCGCATGACGACCAGCGCCACCCTTGAAGTTGACACCGATCAGGGCCCGGGCCGGCTGCACCTGGCCATCCCGGACGCAGTCCGCGGCGCGATCGTGCTCGGCGGGGGTGCGTCCGGTCAGGTGGCGACAGTCGACCTCACTGCACTGGCCGATCACCTGCCCGACCAGGGCTGGGTGGTCGCCCGCTACGAGCTGCCGTGGCGGGTGGCGGGACGCAGCGTCGGCCCAAGGCCGCCGGGCTCGGACCCACTGTGGCAGGCAGGTGTAGAGGTCGTGCGAGAGCGCTGGCCAGGTGTGCCCATGGTTACCGGTGGACGCAGCGCCGGCGCACGCATCGCCTGTCGGACCTGGGCGCCATGGGGGGCCGGCATCGTGGCGCTCAGCTTTCCGCTGCACGCACCGGGCAGACCAACCCCAACCCGGCTTGCGGAGCTGCAACCGGTAGGCGTCCCGGTGCTGCTGGTCTCGGGAGACCGGGACCCGTACGGAAGCCCCGACGAGTTGACGAACGCGGTGTCCGCCCCACAGGCCGGACAGCGGCAACTGGTCATCATCCCCGGCGCCACCCACTCGTTCCCGGTGCGCACCGTGCCTGCAGTGCTGGCAGCCGTGGCTGGTTTCCTGACGCTAGCGCTCCAGTCCAACGCCGATGAGCTGGCTGACCCGAGCCGGTAAGCGAGCGCCCCGAAGAGTCGGGGCGTTCCCCCACTGCTCGGGGCGATGAACTCGGTCGGGAAGCCGCGAGGTGTCGCCGAGTGTGCCGCTGGTCACTGGTGGACGCAGCGCCGGTACGCGTCGCCAGTGCTCAGGCCTGACCGCGACTGACCAGGATGGGTCACCCGCGCAATGAGAGATGAGGGTGTTACCGTCCTCTTGACGTTGGGAATGCGGCCTGACGTGCCAGTTCGCTGGCCCACCTGCCATGCCGACTTCGGGAGCAAGCGATGGATGACGAGATTCAGTTGATCAGCGACGGTGACGGCTTGGCGGTGATCGGTGACCCAGCAGCGGTCGAACGGTTTCTGTCCTCGGAAGGGCTGCCATCCAAGAATCTCGACTTGCACCGGCTCAGGTCTGCCGCTGGGCAGGCGGGTGAAGGCATCAGGGCCGGTTCTGAGATCGTCGCAAACTCCGGGCGTTGGGTGAAGATGACCAAGGAGTCGGCGCATCTCGTTGAAAAGTACGGGCTGATGAAGAGCAGTGACTCGGGGCTGAGCCTGGGAGTGGTGTACGCGAGGGGCCAAGCTAAAGGAATCAAGGGGATCGTTCAGTTTGAGAACGTTCCGCGCACACTGGTCGCCAATCTCGCTAACCCGGCCGTTCTGGCGGGTGCCGCGGGGCTCATGGCGCAGGTCGCGATGCAGCAAACCATCGCCGAAATTGTGGATTATCTCGCCAGGATCGACGAGAAAGTCGATGATGTCCTGCGCACCCAGAAGGACTCGGTCCTGGCCGACATGATCGGCGTGGGTCTGGTCGTTGACGAGGCCATGATCATCCGGCAGCAGGTGGGACGCGTGTCCGATGTCGCATGGTCAAAGGTTCAAGCCACCTCTGCGACGATCGCTCGGACCCAGGCGTACGCCCTCCGGCAGCTCGATGCGTTGGTCGAGAAGATGGACCGCAAGAGCCAGGTGGGCGACCTCGCCAAGGCAGCCAGGGAGGCCGAGGCCAAGGCGCAAGAATGGCTCGTCGTGCTGGCTCGCTGCTTCCAGTTGCTGGATGCTGTCGCGGTACTGGAACTCGACCGCGTCTTGGAGGCTGCTCCCGAGGAGTTGGACCGGCATCGGCGGGCCCTCAGGATCACTAGGCAGAACCGGCTTGAGCTCATCTCGCGGAGCACACTGCAGTTGGTGGCTCGCCTGGAGGTCGCCGCGGAGACGGCGAACACAAGAGTGCTGCTTCACCCTATCGTGGCTCGAGAGATCGTCGCGTCAAGCAACAATGTGGCGGCCAACGTCGTCGACTTCCATGGCCGACTCGGAATCGAACGCCATCAGCAGTCGTGGGACGTCAAAACATGGCTGGACGCCGTGGGCGAGGTGAGGGATCAGGTCCGGGATAGCGCATCAGGAGGGCTGGAGAGCGCTAAACGGTTTGGCGAGGAGACCTACTCGCGGGCCTCCGACGTCTTTCGTCGGGTCGACCTCGACGGTGACGGCATCCCTGACAAGCCTCGAGCCCTCGTTGCGATCGACGACGCTGGCTCAACAGTCAAGGGCACAGCCTTGGGGGCGGTTGAGGCTGTCGGGAGTCTGTTCCGACGGAAGCGAGGGATAGGTGGCTCCGCGGAGCAATCGGAACCGGAATCGCCACCCCTCGAGAGCTGAACGGCTGGTTTGGCGGACCAGAACGACTTCCTCACCCGGACGCTCCCAGCCCAGTCCATCAATGTGGCGCGCACGCGCCGCTCGCGACGGCGATACGGCCCGTTCTGGATCAGGAGCATCACCCCAACGACTGGAACTTCGCCACGCATATCAGGACGAACACGCCCGATGCGCTGTGAACTCCCGAGTTGGAGTCGGAGGCCGGCGCTCCGCCCGGCGGCAAGCCAAAGCGATAGCCAGCAGCCCGCTGCCACCCAGATAGCCGAACACCTCGAAGATGGCTCCAACTTTCGGCCTAGCCCATTGACGAGCCACGGAACGCACGCCAGGATCGGTCGCAGTGGGAATCAAGGGCGCGGCACGCCCTTACCGCACACGTAAGCAGGTTCTGAGCGAGCTCAGCGGGATGGCTTCAGCTATCCTCGTGCTGGGCGGCCGTGGTGTGCGATCCTTCCTCATGGACCGGTGTGTTGTGTTGGACGGTCTTCTTCGTGATATGAGCCACCGGCCCCCAGCCGACTAGTTCTGCTCTCACTTCGTATGTCGTTGACTCGCTCGGAGCCAAGAACGACATCTCGATCGCGCCATCATCCGAGTGGGTAACGGAGAGCTTGATCAGATCGGCGGGCAGGCCGAAACCCCGGTACATCTGGATGCGACCACGGCAGAGATGTTCAACCTCTTGCTCAGTCAGCGTTCGATCATAGGGCTGCCTACGTGGAGATCGCTCGCGCATCCGTCTCTTGACGTAGTCGTACACCACACTGGCCGCGATCGAGGTCCCCAAGCTCAACAGGATCTCCGCCATCGCAGACGCGGCGCCCCAATCCTGTTCGAACTCATGGCGTTCGACGGCGAACAAACCGTGGTCGCTGCCATCGAGGCGGCTGAGATGCCTCAGCTCATGGCTCAATGAGTCCAGATCGCTGTGCGACATGAGACCTTCGGCGAGTATCTGATGGTCGCCTGGCGGGCTGCCCATCACGCCTCCATAGCGGATGGCGACCATCACCGGGATCATGTTCTCGTCCATGAAAGGCACCATACATTTTCACTCTGACAAGCAGCATTCTGTTGGTCACAGACCTTATCACCCGCAGATCGCCCTCTCTGCGCACGTGGCCGGCCCAGCTGCGTGAGATGGGTGCCAGTCTCCCTAGGGATAATGTGGTGCGCCCACAGGGGATCGAACCCTGGACCCGAGGATTAAAAGTCCCCTGCTCTACCGACTGAGCTATAGGCGCGTCGGTGCGAGTCTAGCGAATGCAGTCGGCCGGTCTACTTCGACTCCTCGTCGTTGTCGGACACCTGCCCGGCGTCCTCGTCCTGCGAATCACGACCCTCACCAGGGGGCCGAGGACGGAAGAACGGCAGCGACCACTCCGGGGCTTTGGGCAGTTGCCAGCCGAATTGCCTGGACAGGATCCCGAGAACCAGACAGGTGACGATCGACATCCCCATGCCGAGGTCGCTCATGCCTGCCTCGGTCAGCAGCCAAGCCTGAACCGCGCCAACCACGGCGAGGGTTGCGTACAGCGTGTTGCCACCGAAGATCGCGGGGATGCGACCTACCAGGACGTCCCGGGTCATACCGCCACCGACCGCGGTGATCACCCCGAGCAGCAGCGACGGCAGCACCCCGAGGCCGTAGCCAAGCGCCTTGATCGTCCCAGTCGCCGTCCAGCAGCCAACCGCCAGCATGTCGGCGATCGTCAGAGCCCAGTTCAGCCACTTGCTGCGCAGTGGCACCAGGTAGGCGACCAGCGCGGCACTGAAGGCACCGCTCAGATAGGCGGGGTCAGTCAAAGCCACCGGGTGAACCGTCAGCATCAGGTCACGGATGATGCCGCCGCCCAGCCCGCTCAGCATCGCCAGCACCAGGAAGCCAACCAGGTCGAACCGCATCCTTCGCGCCACGATGCCGCCCAGCAAACCATTGCCTACCACGCCCAGCACATCCACGGCGCGGAACAGCGTGGGCGCATCGAAAACGCCGCCGATCTCGTCCATCACGCCTCCCAGGGCGAAACGCCTGCCATCCGCAACTGCGAGCATAAACCTGACCCGCGTGATGGCACCCGGTCGGCAGCGCGCTCGGCAGCTCCTTGCGGCTACCGTTGCTTGCCATGAGTCCCGAAGTCATCGTGGCGTTGATCCTGGTGGTCGGTATCGCGCTGGTCATCGCCGCGACGCTCGTCGACCGCCGTAACGCGCTGCGCGCCGCCGCCGAGCAGCAGGGCCAGTCCGTCGACGACGCCGGCGTCCGGCCAGCGCTGGAGGTCCCCATCGGACCTCCCGCCTACATCACCACCGACCAACTGCTCGACCAGGCGCCGCCGGCCGCCAGGTTCAGCCCGGAGGAGGAGCGGGCGCTGGCGGCGCAGCTCGCCGCATCCTCGACAACGAAGGTGGCCTGCCGGCTGGCCGCACCGACGCTGGCCACCCACACCGGCGCCCGGGCGATCCTCGACCAGCCGGCCGTGCTGGTCTGTGCCGACACCATCAACCAGTTCCGGGAACTCACCGCCCTGCTGGCCGCGGCGTCCGCCGACCGGGTGCCGATCGTGATCGCAGCCCCGACGATCGACGCCGAGACCCTGCAGACCGTGATCGCCAACAAGCTCGCGCGCACCGTGGCGGTAGCGGTCGTCCTCGGCGGCGACCAGTCGCTGACCGAGTTGGCTGCCGCCGTCGGCAGCCCCGTCCATACCCTGGCCGACCGGCAATCGGGGGCCGCCGGGCTGCGTGGCCTGGGGCGTCCTACCCGCGTGCTGGCCGACCCGGACGCAACCTGGGTCATCGCCTGATCCTGGCGATAAGGCATGAACCTCAACTTTCGGTTGAGACGAGCCTGTTTTCTCATAACTCCTAGTCACCTGCGAAAGCGAAGACTGGGTGGACGCTGAGCCGGGTGTCATCGGCGTGTCCATTGACTTAGGTTCTGCCGCGTGGGCGTGACGCGGGCGTGATCCGGGGTCGTTCCTGGGTCGGGGAAGACGTCCGCTCCCGCCGAAATCCCACACCTTTGGCGAAGGGGCGAGCGATGAGCCGTCTTGGCAAGAGAACCCGCAACGCACTGACGGGGTTGGTCGCGGTGAGCGCGTTGGCGTCCAGTGCCGTGCTGCTCCCACAGTTCGCATCGGCCAACCTGAGCACCGCCCAGGCAACGACCGCCCTCAACGTCCGCCAGGACCCGAACACCTCGGCGCGTATCCTGGGCGTCCTGTCGGCCGGTGAGCAGGTCGAAAGGCGTGGCGACCCGCGTGGCGAGTGGACGCCGGTGCGGTACCGAGGGCAGGACGCGTGGGTGTTCTCCGCCTATATCGCGTTCGGTGACCTCGGCGCCGCCCCCGAAGGCACCGCGACCGCCACTACCGTGGTCAACGTCCGCAGCGGTTCCAGCACCCTGAGCCCGGTGATCGGGGTGCTGCGCGTCGGCGAGCAGGTCGCTGTCACCGGTGCAGCCAAGGGCGGCTGGGTGCCGGTCGGCTACTGGGGGCGTCCGGGCTACGTCTACGCCGCGTACCTGAAGTTCAACTCGTCGACCGTCAATCCGCCGGTCGCGAACCCCGTGGAGGAGCCCGAGGCGGACAATGAACCGGCCGGCACCGGCGGGTCAGAGATCACCGGGTCCGGCAGCGCCCGCACCGCGCTGAACGTGCGCAGCGGTCCGAGCACCGGCGACCGGGTCGTGGGGGTGCTCGCGGTCGGCGAGCGGGTCGACCTGCGCGGTGAGGCCCGCGATGGCTGGACGCCGATCTTCTACTGGGGTCAGCATGGCTGGGTCGCATCGCAATACCTGAACACCAACGCCGCGACGCCGGCGGAGCCGGAGACCGAGGAACCCTCCGGGGGGTCGGGTGAGGCGTCCACCGCGTACACCACCAGCCCGCTCAACCTGCGCACCGGCCCGTCCACCAGCCACCAGGTGGTTCGGGTGCTGCCGATCAACACCCAGGTATCGCTGACCGGCCTCACCCAGGACGGCTTCGCCCAGGTCGACGACAACGGCCAACTGCGCTGGGTGTCCACCGACTACCTGGCATCCGAGGTCACCACGACCTCGAAGGCGTACACCACCACAGCGGTCAACCTGCGTACCGGCCCATCGACGAACTACCGCATCATCCGGGTGCTGTCGGTGAACACCGAGGTCTCGCTCACCGGCGTCACCCAGGACGGCTTCAGCCAGGTCAACGATGGCGGTGAGTTGCGGTGGATCTCCACCACCTACCTGTCCGACTCCCCGGTCTCCACCAGCCCGGGTTCGGTGCAGGGCCCCAACGCCCCGGCCCCGGACGGCAGCCACTCGCTGACCTTCGGTGGTTCGTCCGGCCTGACCCAGTTGCGGGAGTCGACCAAGCAGGTGGTCTACGCGGTGCGCGAGAACTACCCGCAGATCCACACCATGTATGGGTACCGGCAAGATCCGCTGCCCGACCATCCCAGCGGACGCGCGGTCGACATCATGATGCCGAACGGCGCCAACGACGTGGCCCTGGGCGACGACATCGCGGCCTTCCTGCAGCGTAACGCCAACTCATTGAACATCGAGTACCTGATCTGGCGACAACGCATCTGGATCAACGGCCAGAGCGGCTGGACCTGGATGGCCGACCGCGGCGGTATCACGGCCAACCACTACGACCACATCCACGTGACCGTCTACAACTGACCCGTGGGGACGCCCGCCCCGCGTCCCCGGCAAGAACCCAGCCAACCGGCGTCCGAGCAATCGAGCGCCGGTTGTGCTGTGCTCGGGCGCCCCACGCGAGCACTGCATCACGACGAAAGGGGTAACAGATGGCCAAGAGGCAAGCAGGTACCAACGTTTCCACCGAAAGGACCGTCATGTCCGTCTCACCTGACCACCCCTACAGCCCCGCCAAGCCGGCCGGCAACCACATCTACGTCTCCGGCGCCTTGTCGGTGGACAAGGACTACCAGCCGGTTGGCGGTCGGCGCGAAGCACTGGACGCCGCGCTCGATCGGATGACCGAGCGCCTGGCCACCGTCGGGGGCCGGGTGGAGCAACTGGTGAAGCTGGTCTACTACGTCACCGACGTCTCCCTGCGCGAGGAGGCGAACCAGCAGTTCGAGGATCGGCTCTCGGCCGCTCGGCCAGCCCGGACCTTCGTCGGGGTGCCAGATCTGCCCTACGGCGCATCAGTGGAGATCGACGCCATCGCCTACGTCGAAGAGGGCTGAGCCGCGTCGTCCTGACCCCTGTACAAAACGATCTTCACAGGGCAGGATAGGTCGGATTACCCCCAGAGCAGACGTCCCCCGAAGGAGGCGTTATGACCGAACAGACGATCACCACCCTGCCCGCGGAAGTCAACGAACGAGTAATGCGGGACAAGGCCCTCCGCAAGCGGTTGCTCGAGAATCCGCACGAGACACTGCGCGCGGATTTCGGGATCGGCATTCCCGAGGACCTCCGGATAGAGGTGCATGAGGAAACCTCCGACGTCATCCACCTAGTGATCCCCGGCGCCGTGAAGCGGCCGCGCATCCAGGACATCGAACTGGAGGACGTGGCGATGATCCGCCCCCGAGGCAAGAAGACTGAATGCTGCACGTGCGGCATGAGCACCTCGCAGAGCGCGGTATCGGTGCAGAAGGGGTGTGGTTGCTGACCTCGACGCGGTCCGTCCCCGCCCCCGCAATCGCCCACCTGGCGGTGCTGCTCGAGCCCGCGGATCGATGGGATCCTCCGCCCGAGCCAGTGGCCTTCGAGGAGTTCACCAGACCTTGGCGCGCGGTTGCCCGCCGCGACGTCGCCGCGCGGCTCGGGGACCGGTGGACGCATCGCCTCGCCGCCGAGGCCAGGCTGGGCCTGGAACGGCTGCTGACCAGCCGGCTTTCCGACGCCCTCAGCCTGGTGCTGTTCTCGGAGTACACCGCCTTCCGCGCCAGCCACAGCACGCCCTGGGATCGGCTGGTCGCGGCCGCCGGGGGCGGCACCGAGCGTCGGCTCTATGACGCCTTCGTGGCGGCATCGGCAGATGGCGGACTGGCCGAGGTGCTGCGGCACTACCCCGTGCTGGACGAGCTGGCCAGCACGCTCACCCGGCAATGGGTGGACGCCACAGTCGAACTCGTCGAGCGACTCGACCGGGACCAGACCGCCGTGTCGACGACGTTCGGTGCAGGTGGGCCGCTGGGCCGGGTGTGCCGGGTCGAGTCGGGGCTGTCCGACCCCCACCACGGGGGCCGAACCGTGGCCATCCTCACCTTCGAATCCGGCGTCCGAGTGGTCTACAAACCCAAGGACTTGGGCACCGAGCAGGTCTTCGCCAGGTTGTTGGCCTGGCTGGATGCCACCGGCGAGGTGCCGCTGGCGCTGCGGGCGCCGACCGTGCTGGTTCGCGACGGCTACGGCTGGGCCGAGTACCTGGATCGGCAGCCGTGCGCCGACGAGGCCGCCCTGGGCAGGTACTACTACCGCGCCGGTGTGCTGGCCTGCCTGGTCTACGTGCTGGCCGGGTCCGACTGCCACCGCGAGAACCTGCTCGCCCACGGCGAGTACCCGGTGCTGGTGGACGTGGAGTGCCTGTTCGGGCACCGAGTCGTGATGCCGGACGCCGCCAGCGTTCACCAGATGGCGCTTGATGAGATGCGCGCTGGAGTGCTCGGCACCGGCCTGCTGCCCAGCTGGCAGGTCGACGAGGACGACGCCAGGTCGAGCGCCCGCGACATCAGCGGGCTGCACGTGCCGTTGCCCGAGGAACTGGTGGAACACGCCCGCCGCTGGGAACACATCAACACCGACGCCATGGCACTTCGAGTCGGTCCGATCGAGTTCGAGGCGTCCCAGCACGTGCCGTTCGTCGTCGGTCAGGAGCCGGGGCGGGCGTTGGTGGCCCATGCCGATGAGCTGACCGAGGGCTTCGCGTCCTGTTATCGCGCCCTGCTGCACCATCGCGCTGAACTGCTGGCGCCGGCCGGGCCGATCGCGGCCTTCGGAGGACGTCCGGTGCGCTTCCTGTTCCGCAACACTCGGGTCTACGGATCGGTGCTGCACCAACTGCTGCACCCGGAGTTCCTGCGCCACGAAGAGGCGCGCTCAACCGAGCTGGCGCGGCTTACCGACATCCTGGTCGCGCAGGGTGCACTCGGGGCCTGGGGGCCGCTGATCGACTCCGAGGTGACGGCGATCAGGCGGGGCGACGTGCCGCACTTCAACGCGCTGCCCGGCTCTGACGTCCTGTCGCTGGACGACGGGACGCCCCTACCAGGGGTCCTGCGCGAACCTTCGCTGCAGTTGGTGACCGGGCGCATTGCTGGGCTCGACGAGTTCGACCTCAGCCAGCAGCTCGGCTTCATCGCCGGCTCGCTGCACTCCGAGTCCGCGCGCCAGGAGGCCCCATCCGCCATTTCACCGACGACCTCGGGGTCCTGTCCGGTGCCGCACGGTTCGGATGTCTCGCTGGTCGCGGCCGCGCAGGCGATCGCCCGGGACGTGGTCGAGTTCGGGGTTCGCGGCGATCGGTCGGTGACGTGGATCGCGCCGCAGTACCTGCCACGACTGGACCGGTATCAGTTGCAGCCGGTCGGCTACGACCTGCACAGCGGCAGTTGTGGGCCGGCGC
>NZ_JBASCI010000194.1:0-5125 GCF_049651565.1 Brooklawnia sp. | reverse complement strand
TCGCTGGCCCGGACGGGGGATCCGCCGGTGGGCTCGCCGGGCGCCGTCTTCGGCTTGAGGGTAAATCCCAGGATCAGCAGGCCGATCCCGACCACTATCAGCACGCCGCCGGCGACCTGGGCGATGGCGCCGACCAGCCACCAGCCATAGGCGTTGAGCAGCAAGCCGCGCAGGGTGTTGCCGTCCAGGAAGGTGCCCATCCGGAGGTCCTGCAGTTCGGCGATCTCCTGGGCTGCCGGGTAGTCGGTCGCCGGGTTGGCGATCTCCTGCTCGGCCAGGGCGGTGATCTCGTCAGGGGACAGGTTGGCGTTTGCCGGGTCGGCGCCCAGCTCCTCCTTGAAGGCGTTGGTCTTCTCGGTCACCAGGGCGCCGATGCCGGAGTAGGAGG
Source organism: Brooklawnia sp. (assembly GCF_049651565.1). Taxonomy (GTDB): domain Bacteria; phylum Actinomycetota; class Actinomycetes; order Propionibacteriales; family Propionibacteriaceae; genus Brooklawnia. Next base: position 4,737 of record NZ_JBASCI010000194.1, on the reverse strand, counting down.
CCTGCTCGTCGGGCACGCCCGCGGCCTGGGCTCCGGCCCGCATGTGTGCGCGGATGTAGTGGTCGGCGAAGGCCTCGGCCTGCGGGCCGGTGGTCATCATCTCGCCGGCGTGGGGACGCAGGGCCTCGGCGTCTTCCTCAGCGATTCGGCCGGACTGCAGCTGGGCGTCGATGGCCTGCTCGGCGGGCATGGTGATCATCTGATCGGCGAGCTGCTGGCGCACGAAGCTGTGTGCGTAAAGGCCGCCTGCCACAAGCGCCACGCCGATGATCAGCAGGGCGGCGCCGACGATCTTGGCAAGGGTCTTGTAGACCTGAGTTGCCATCGGATTCCTTTCCTGGTCGGGACTCGGCTCCGGACGAGAACAGGACGACAGCGATGGGCGAGTGCCCGTCGCGCTGGGATCGTTTAGTAGTCAAAGCATCAACACCGGCTGGACGCGGGTGTATTCCGCCAGCCGGATTCAATTCTGGGAACCCCGTGGATAGCTGCGTTAGGATGCACAGCGATTACGCTGCGTGATCCCCCGCATTGAGTCAGTGGAGACTGCACGCGAGCGGGCCAGGGCGTCCACCACCGGCCCGCCGGCGGAAGTTTGGGCCGAAGCAGCGGTGTGGTAACGTGACTCGTCGCGCATCGGCTGGGTTCCTCCGCGGTGCGCCACCCAGTGATCGACCAACAAAGAGGCTTACCAGTGGCGAACATCAAATCGCAGAAGAAGCGCGTGCTGACCAACGCGAAGGCGACCGCGCGCAACAAGTCCGTCAAGTCGGCCCTGCGCACCCACGTCCGCAAGTTCCGTGAGGCCGCCGACGCCGGCGACGTCGAGAAGGCGCAGGAGTACGCGAAGGTCGCGAACCGCGCGCTCGACAAGGCCGCCTCGAAGGGTGTCATCCACCCCAACCAGGCCGCCAACCGCAAGTCGGCCATCTCCGCGCGCGCCGCTTCCCTGTAGACCGCCGCATCAGTTCTACGCAACCAGCGCTCCGACCCACTGGGTGGTCGGGGCGCTGGTTGACGTTTCGCGGTCTCCTATAGCCGGGTGGGCGGAGCGTCCGGTCGGCCTTGGCCAGCCGTGTCGCCCGCGCGGCCTGCTTCGGCCAAGTGCGGTGAACCCCGGCCGGAAGACCGGGGATCACTGAGAAGCTGAGGATCTGGCTGGTCTATTCAAGGTCAGGCGTGCTGGTCCTCACCGGTGCTCGGAGGCTGCACCGACCAGTCGGCCGGCTCATCGTCCTCGTCGGCGTCGGCGATCTCCTTGGTCTCCTGCACCTTGCCGGGCTTGTGGTGCGCCGGGGCGTAGATGGAGTAGAGCTTCAGGTCTTCGTCGCCGGTGTTGGTGACGTTGTGCCACTTGCCGGCCGGCACCAGCACCACGTAGTCGTCCTCAAGTTCCTCCTTGAAGTCGAGCGCGTCCTTGCGGTCGCCCATCTGGACCAGACCCTGGCCCTCCTCGACGCGGAGGAACTGGTCTGTGTCGGCATGCAGCTCCAGACCGATCTCGCCGCCCGCCGGAATCGACATCAGGGTCACCTGCAGGTACTTGCCGCTCCACGCCACGCGCCGGTAAGCGTCATTCTCGGTGGTCTCGTCCTCAATGTTGAACACGGTGGGTTCTGGGCCAATGTCCTTGATCATCATCTGTTCTCCTGTCGGGTCGACTGTGTTCTGATCCTAAGTTCGCTCGAGCGTCGACGAACCCCGGCGCGGAGCTCGCACAGGTTAGGTAGGCCTCACCCAGACGTGGTGGACGAGATGGCGAGGACCAGTTGCTCCAGCGCGAAACCCGGGTCGGTCGCCGCACCCTTGACTTCTTCGTCCGCCTTGGCGACGGCCCGGATCGCGAGCGCAACCCGCCGGCTCGACCAGTCGCGGGAGAGCCGGTTCAGGTCCTTCAGCTTCCAGGGCGGGACGCCGACCTGGCGCGCCAGGTCCTGGTCGGAGAACCGGCCGGTCCGGAGCTCCAGGTACTTGCCAAGTCCCCGCAGTTGGCTTGCCAGCGCGCTGGTCACCATCACCGGCGCGACGTCGCCGGTCGCTATCGCCCAGCGCAGCTTCTCGAGCGCGGCTCCCTGGCGTCCGGCCAGCGCGTCCTCGGCGACGGCGAAACTGGTCACCTCGGCGCGTCCCCCAAAGTACCGGCGGACCATGGCGGCGCTGACCTGCTCTCCTTCGTAGTCCGATGACAGTTGGTGGAGCGCGGCGCTGAGCGAGCGCAGGTCTGTGCCGACGGCGTCCACCAGCGACTGGCTGGCCTGGTCGTCCAGCGTCATGCGCAGTTGCTTGGCCTCGGCGGCGACGAACTTGGGCAGCTCCCACGGCTTGATCGGGTCGGCGTTGATGGTCTGCACCTTGGCCTTCTTGAGCGCGTCGAGCAGGGCCTTGCCCTTGACGCCACCGCTGTGCACCAGCACCAGGCAAAGTTCGCCGTGTGGTTCGAGCGCGGTCTGCCTGACCAACGGCAGGGCGTCTTCAGGCAGGCTGGCCAGGTCGGTCACCACGACGACGGCGTCGGTGGCGAACAGGCTGCCTCCGATGAGGTCGGCGAACCGGCCGTCGGCAAGGTCGGGAGCGGCCACCTCGGTCACTTCTGCCTGGGGACGCTCCCGTCGGGCGCGGGAAATGTGTGCCGCCACCGCCCGCTCGGCGAGCAACTGCTCGGAACCCCGAACCAGCAGGGTGCTGCCGAAGACCGTTCTCGCCGCCACGCCCCTATCCTGCCATCCGGTTCGGACACCGGCCCGAGTGGGATGGAGGGCGTCGGTCGGGGCCGTGGCCGAGCCAGGCAGGCCGGCACGGACATCGGAACTGGACTGGCGGCGTGGAAGAGCCAGGCAGGCCGGCGCGGACATCGGAACTGTACTGACGCGGCGTGCTCTTCATCAGGTGACGCAAGCAATAGCCAGCCCCTAGCCTGTAGGAAACACTCTGGCCAGGAGGACACACATGACAATCGGACGGTATTCCATCGGCGCCGGCGATCGCTTCGGCAAGGAAGGGATCGCACAAGTCGCTGCTTTCGAACGGATCAAGCAGGAAGGCGTCGACGTCGACATCGTCTGGAACAAGAGCAACCGCGAGCACACCATCATCGGCACCTCGCCGGCCGACCAGCGCCGCAACGCTGACGAGGCGGTGAAGGCCACCGGCTGGACCGGCCAGTACTTCGTGGACGCCGACCATATCGGCCTGGCCAACGCCGACTGGTTCATCGCGCACTGCGACTTCTTCACCATCGACGTCACCGACTGCATCGGCCGCCCAACCACTCCGGAGGCCACCCAGGAGTTCCTGGCCAAGGCCCAGCAGTTGCGCGGCAACGTCGACATCCCCGGACTGGACCAGCCGATCTCGATCACCGACGAGGTGCTGCAGACCGTCGCCGACCGGTACCTGTTCGGCGTCGAGGAGGCCCGGCGCATCTACGACCACATCAAGGACAACGGCGGAAACCTGCGGCACGTCGAGGTCTCGATGGACGAGTCGCCCGAACGGCAGGGTCCCGCTGAGCTACTGGTAATCCTGTTCGCGATCGCCGAGGCCAACATCCCGATCGACACCGTCGCCGTCAAGTTCGTCGGCCGCTTCAACAAGGGCGTCGACTACGTCGGCGACGTGGACGAGTTCCTGGCAGAGTTCCGCGCCGACGTCGCGGTGATCAAGTACGCAAGCAAGGCCTTCGGGTTGAAGCCGACCCTCAAGATCTCGGTGCACACCGGCAGCGACAAGTTCTCGCTCTACCCGGGCATGGGCCGGATCGTCCGCGAGCTGGACGCCGGTATCCACCTGAAAACCGCCGGCACCACCTGGCTGGAGGAGCTGATCGGTCTGGCTGAGGGTGGCGGCGAGGGGCTGGCCATCGCCAAGGAGGTGTACCGCACCGCCCACGGCAAGTACGACGAACTGGCCGCGCCCTACGCCGACGTCATCGCCATCGCGCCGGAAGAGCTACCCTCCCCAGATGAGGTGGACGGCTGGGACAGTGAGCGGTTCGTGGCCGCGCTTCGCCACGACCAGTCCAACCCCAACTACGATCCGCAGCTTCGGCAGCTGATGCACGTCGGCTTCAAGATCGCCGTCGCCATGGGGCCGCGCTACCTGGAAGCCCTGGACACCCATCGCGCCGAGGTCGAGCGCAACGTCACCGAGAACCTGTACGAGCGGCACATGAAGCCGCTGTTCCTCGGCTGACCGGCGGGCCTCGCTGACCGGGCCGACCGGCCGCTTCCCTCCCTGGATGCGGCCGGTTCGCGTGCCGGCGCTGCGTCACCACCCGGCGGCCGTCAGCCGAGACGGCGATCGCACCCTGCTGGTCGGTGCGGAAGACCGATGATCCGCTGGAGTGCAACAGGCGCAGGGTGGCCGCAGCAGGGTGGCCGTAGTCGTTGCGCTCCCCCACCTGGATCAGCGCGACCGACGCCCCGACCGCCTGGATCAGGGTAGGTTCCTGCTTCGCCGAGCCGTGGTGCGGCACAACCAGCACGTCCGCCCGGACGTCCGCGCCCGATGCCAGCAGTGACTGCTGCCCGGCGAGTTCGATGTCGCCGGTGACCAGCACCCGCAGCCCGGCCACCTCGACCAGTCCGACCACGCCGGAGTCGTTCTCCGCCGGGTCCTCGGGGCCGCTGCTGGGCAGCATGCCCGGGACCGGCCCGGCGGCCAGGGTCGTCCAGCGTGCCGACCCGACCTGCACCGAGTCGCCGGCAACCGTTGGGGTGGGCTGCGGCAGCCCTGCCC
>NZ_JBASCI010000193.1:0-2135 GCF_049651565.1 Brooklawnia sp. | reverse complement strand
GGCTGGAGCTGCGGGCGGTCGGGTTCAACCCGTTGGCGGCCGACACCAACGGCATCGCAGTGGCGTGGACGGTGGTCCGGGCGATGACGGTGTCCGGGTTGCTGGCTGGGCTGGCCGGGGCTGTCGTCGCGCTGGCGCCGGATGTGCACGGATCGCCCACTCCGCTGTCCGATTCGCTGGTGGGCAGCGTCGGTTGGGACGCCATCACGGTGGCGATGCTGGGCCGGGGACGGGCGGTCGGCATCGTGGTCGCCGGTGTGCTGGTGGGGGCGCTGCGGGCCGGCTCGCTCACCATGCAGACCCAGGCCGGCACTCCGTTCGACCTGGTGAACGTGATCCAGGCGGTCATCGTGCTGGCGGTCGCCACTCCAAGTTTGTGGCGGGCGCTGCGATGAACCGACGACGGCTCGCCGTGCTGGCGACGATCGCGTTGCTGGGGCTGGCGGTGGTCACCAGCGGTGACGCGCTGTTCGCGTTCTCCGGCCAGTTCGATCGGTTCCGGCTGCCGACGGTGCGGTTGCCCGGGCGGGCGTTGGTGCTGATCTGCGCAGGGGTGGCTGCGGTCGCGGCCGTGGTGGGACGCCGCTGGAGCGCCCTGGTCGGGTTGACGGCCCTGGTGGTCGGCTTCATCGGTTGGGCGGCGGCCGGGTCGGTGTTGCCGTTCCTGGTCGGCAACCAGGTCGCCGGCTCGGTGGCCTACGCGACACCGCTGGTTCTCGGCGGATTGGGCGGACTGCTGTGCGAGCGGGCGGGCGTGGTGAACATCAGCATCGAGGGACAGTTCCTGCTGGCTGCATTCGCCTCCACCATCGTCGCATCGGTGACCGGCGTGCTGGCATTCGGACTGCTCGCCGGGGTGCTGGCCGGGCTGGTGATGGCGGCGCTGCTGGCGTTCTTCTCGATCCAGGCGCTGGTGGGACAGGTGATGCTGGGCATCGTGCTCAACCTGCTGGCGGTCGGGCTGACCGGATTCTGGTCCGCGCAGATCATGGTTCCGCAACCGCTGGTATTCAACTCGGCGCCGGTGATGAACCGCTGGTTGCTGGCTGGGCTGGCGGCGGCGTCGGTGCCGGTGGTCTGGCTGTTGCTGTTCCGGACCAAGTGGGGGCTTCGGGTCCGGGCAGTGGGAGAGCACCCACCGGCGGTGGCGTCGGCCGGTCTGGACGTGCGCAGGTTGCGCTGGCAGGCGGTGCTGGTCGGGGGCGCGTTCGCCGGGCTCGGTGGTTGCTTCTTCACCCTGGCGACGGTGGGGCAGTTCAGCCGCAACATCACTTCCGGCTATGGATTCATCGCGTTGGCTGCGTTGATCATGGGACGCTGGCAGCCCGGTCGGGTGGCGCTGATGGCGCTCGGATTCGGCTTCGTCATGCAGTTGGCCGGACAGACCCAGACATTGGGGACCCCGGTCAACTCGCAGCTGCTGTTGATCCTGCCGTACGTGGCCACCATCGTTGCCGTCGCGGGGGTGGTCGGCCGGGTACGGGCGCCGGCCGCCAGCGGACAGAACTACCAGGCTGAGCAGTGAGGCCACCCCTTCGTTCAACCTGGCCCCCACTATCGGCCCTGGCGCGGCCGGGGTGCCACACTGGGCCCCATGATCGTCGCTGCCGTTGACGGGTCGAGCCTGTCCAACCCCGGTCCGGCCGGTTGGGCGTGGTACATCGATGACGACAACTGGGAGGCCGGCGGTTGGCCGTCCGGCACCAACAACAAGGGGGAGTTGCAGGCGGTGCTGTCGTTGCTGCGCGCCACCAAACCGGTAGCCGACGAACCGCTGAAGGTGCTGTGCGACAGCCAGTACGTGATCAATTCGGTGACCAGGTGGATGCCTGGGTGGAAGCGGCGAGGCTGGCGAAAGGCGGACGGCAAGCCGGTGCTCAACCAGGACCTGCTGAAGGCGCTGGACGAGGAGTTGCGCGGCCGCGACGTCAGCTTCGAGTGGGTTCGCGGGCACGCGGGTCATGCGATGAACGAAGCGGCTGATGAGCGGGCCCGGGCGGTAGCGATGGCGTACCAGACCGGCGGCACCATCGACCGGGGGCCGGGCCTGCAGCTTGCGGGGGGCGGGAGCGCTAGGGGGAAGGACTCGGCTGCGGGTAGCGATTCCGCTGCTGAGTCCGGGACCCGCTCCGCCG
>NZ_JBASCI010000192.1:0-18572 GCF_049651565.1 Brooklawnia sp. | reverse complement strand
GGTCGCGCTGCTGGCGTGGCTGCGTCCGATGGGCGCGGTCGAGCCGGCGATCAGCGCGCTGCAGTCCGATGGCAAGGTGCAGGTCTTCGAGTCCCCGACCCGGATCGTGCTGTCCCCCACCACCTCGGTCAGCAGCCGCGGGGTGTTCTTCCAGCCCGGGGCCCGGGTGGACGCCCGCGCCTACGCCGCGATCCTTCGTCCTCTCGCCGAGGCCGGCCAGCTGTGGTGATCGCCAAGCAACCCTTGGGCATCGCCTTCCTGGCCACCGGCGCCTTCGACACCGCGCGCACCGACCATCCGATGGTCACGGCATGGGTTCTGGGCGGCCACTCGCTGGGCGGCACGGTGGCGGCCCTGCAGGCCGACGGCGCCGACGCCGACCCGACCGCACCTGGCGTCGGTCTGCTGCTCTACGCGTCCTACCCTGCCGGCGACATCAGCGAATCGCTGACCACCACTGTGCTGTCGATCAGTGCCACCGAGGATGGGCTCGCCACGCCGGACAAGATCGCCGCCTCCCGCGACACACTTCCCGCGGACACCACTTTCCTGGCCATCCAGGGAGCAGTCCACGCCTCCTTCGGTGATTACGGCGCGCAGCGGGGCGACGGCGTCCCGACGATCAGCCACGACCGGGCCCGCGCCGAGATTTCCCGGGCGAGCGTCGACTTCGTGGCCAGCTGAGCAGCAACAGGCGTCCACCCAGATCGCGACGACCGGGCCTGTGGTGCGGGAGTCGGACCTCCGGGCGGTCAACCAGTGGACCCGACACCGGCGACTGCTGGCCGCACCAGGGACGTCCCGTCTTTGACAAGCGGGCCCGGCTCAGTTCGACTGCCGCACCCATTCCACGAGATCGAGCAGCGCCTCGGCGTAGGCATCGGGGGCAGACGTGGCGGCGAAGACCCGAGGTTCGCCGTTAGGCCGGCTCGCCTCCACCGCGAACTGGCCGGTGCCAGTTCGGCGCAGGCTCCGGAAGGACGCGCCGAGCAACTCCCGCAACTGCTCCTCCGAGGGCAACCACAGGGCCTGGTCGATCTGCACCGAGTCGAGCGCCCACTCGGTGGTGCCGTTGAACGCCAGCAGAGTGCCGGTGGGGTACTCACGTGCCTCGATCGTCATGTCCGCGACCGTGAACACCTCGCCAGCCAGTTCCCTGGACCGGACGACGAACCTATCACCGGCGCGCGGCTGCCAACGCACACCCGCCCGTTCCAGGCGATCGGCCGCTGCAAGGGAGATCACCTTCGCATTATGCGTCACCGCAGAACCGGTTACATGCGCACGCCAAGTCGTCAGCCACCACGCTGGCCCGGCCGAACGGGCCCGGCCGACTACCCGGCACTGCGGCTCGTCCAGTTGAGCAGCTCCGGCAGCGGCCAGGTGTTCACGATCCGCTCGGCCGACACCCCGACCTCGGCCGCCCGGGCGCAGCCGTACGGCTGCCAGGCCAGTTGGCCGGGCGCGTGGGCGTCGGTGTTGATCGCGAACAGGCAGCCCATCTCCACCGCCAGGCGCGCCAGCCGCATCGGCGGGTCGCGGCGCTCCGGGCGGGAGTTGATCTCTACCGCCACCCCGAACCGCTCGCAGGCCGCCAACACCAGCTCGGCGTCGAACTCCGACTCCGGACGCTTGCCGCGTCCGCCGGCCACCAGCCGGCCGGTCAGGTGACCCAGGACGTCGACGCGCGGGTTCGCGATCGCGGTGACCATCCGCCGGGTCATCTCGTCGGCCGGCATCCGTAGCCTGGAGTGCACACTGGCCACCACCACGTCCAGCTGGCTGAGCAGCTCCGGCTCCTGGTCGAGCGAACCGTCGTCGAGGATGTCGACCTCGATGCCGGTCAGCACCCGGATGTCGAAGCGCTGATTGATGGCGGCGACCACCTCGAGCTGCTGCCGTAGCCGGTCGGCGCTCAACCCGCGCGCCACGGTCAACCGCGGCGAGTGGTCGGTCAGCGCCAGGTACGAGTGCCCCAGCCCGGACGCCGCGGCGACCATCTCCTCGATCGGGCTGCCGCCGTCCGACCAGTCGGAGTGCACGTGCAGGTCACCCCTGAGTTGGCGGCGGATCGCCTCCCCGCCACTCACCGCCGACTCGGCGGCCGCAGCCTCGAGCTGGGTCAGGTAGTCCGGCGTCCGGCCCTGGATGGCCTCGGCGATGATGCCGGCGGTCCTGCTGCCCACCCCGGGCAGTTCGGTCAGGGTTCCGGCTGCGGCCCGCTGGATGAGCTCGTCGGGGCCGACGCGTTCAGCGGTGTCGGCGGCGGTTCGGTAGGCGCGCACCCGATAGCTCTCGGCCGCCGCGCGCTCCAGCAGGAACGCGATCCGGCGCAGCGCCGCCACCGGATCGCCCGGCGTCCGCTCCCCCTGCCCGCTGGCCATGCCGCCAGTCTGGCACCCCCTCGGTGCGCAGGTGCAGCTCCGGACCAGGCCCGCCGGCATCCTGCAGTAATTTGGCGACATGCTCGTGCGGCCCCTCATTGCTCGCGCCATCTTCGCGGTTTCGCGCTACCGCCTGGTCTCCGAAGCACCACCGGCCGGATCGATGGTCGCGATCGGGGCGCCGCACACCTCGAACTGGGACTTCGTGCTGATGTTCGCGATCTGCTGGCGACACCACCTGCGGCCGAAGTGGCTGGGCAAGCACCAGTTGTTCAAGCCGCCGTTCGGCTGGCTGATGCGGGCCCTCGGCGGCATCCCGGTCGACCGCGGCAACCCGGCCGGCCTGGTGGACGGCATCGTCGCCAGCGTGCACGACGGCGGCCCCGTCGTCCTGGTCATCGCACCCGAGGGCACCCGGGGACGCGGCGACCGCTGGAAGTCAGGCTTCTACCGCATCGCCCGGGACGCCGGACTGCCGATCGTCCTGGGCTACGTCGACTCGGCCAGCCGCACCACCGGGCTGGGACCAGCCATCCACGTCAGCGGCGACGTCACCGCCGACATGGACCGGATCCACAACTTCTACGCCGACAAGCGCGGCATCCACCCGGCCGGGTTCACCCCGCCCTGGATCAGCGAGGAAGGCGCCCGGCCAGCGAACTGAACCCGCGGCGTCCGGCGATGTACGCCGGCTCGGCGTCCGGCGATCAGACCTTGATGAAGACCTTCTTGCGGTACATGAACCACAGGATCACGAACAGCACCCCGAACGCGACGCTGTAGCGGACGAACGGGTACCACTCGCCGGTGAACGGTTCGAGCCCGGCGGCGAACAAGTCGCCGATCAGCTTGAAGTCGAAGACGTGCCAGGCCACGTAGGCGAAGATCGAGTTGGAGCCGATGATGATGAAGAACCGTGACCAGCCGACCAGCTTCCAGATGTCGATGACGAGGTAGAACAGCGCCATCAGCAGGTAGCACAGACCGCCGGAGAACAGCGCGAACGAGCCACTCCAGATCTTCTTGATGATCGGGTGGTACGGATGCCAGACCAGCCCGGCGGCGACCAGCACCGCCCCCAGCAGGAAGATGGCAGCCAGCCTGACCACCTGCCGGGCGTTGGCCCGCAGCAGGTAACCGGCGAACACCCCGAGCATCACGGTGAGACCGAAATTGAGGCTGCTCAGCACCCAGGTGTACTCGCTGCCCTCCTCGATCCACTGCCCGAGCACCAGCTGGTCGATGTACAGCGCCGCATTGGCGTCCGGCAGGTACCGGCGGGCGCCCACCCCCGGCACCTCGAGGTTCTCCATCACCCACCAGTAGCCGGCACCGAGCAGCACGGTCGCCACGATCTGCAGGCGAACCGGCAGGTACAACGCGAGTAACACCGCGATCAGGTAGCCGGCCGCGATCGCCTGCAGGGTGTTGTTGTAGACGATGATCTGCTCGGGATCGTAGGACAGCAGGTCGCCCTGCACGACCATGCCGAGCACCCACAGCAGCAGCACGCGCTTGATGATGTGCGGCCACAGCGCCAGCCGGGACGGCGACCTGCTCAGCCGCTTGCCGAACGCGAACGGGATGGAGACCCCGGCGAGCAGCATGAACAGCGGCATGATGATGTCCCAGAACTGGAACCCCTCCCAAGCCACGTGGTCGAGCTGCTGGTTGATCGCGACCGTGGTCGGCGAGTGCAGGGTGATGTCCAGGGCCCGGATGATGTCGGCCCCGCCGACGATCAGGAACATGTCGAAGCCCCGCAGCGCGTCCACCGACAGCAGCCGGTCGGAGTTCGGGTCACCGGCACCGATGCGGGCATGCTCCAGCCGCGCGGTGAAGCGCCACGGCGCGAAGCGGTGCGCGGGTCTGGCTGCTTGTGCTGGTGCCATCGGGGCCTCCCGAGGAAAGTCTGACACCCCTACCGGCAAGCCGACGTGCGCGAGCGCCGGAAACAGGCAACCTTGGGTTGTGAGGATCGTGATCAACCGCGTTCGTCAGTTCATGGCCAGCCGGCTGTGGGCGTGGCCGCTGGCCAGTGGGCTGTTCGCCGCGTTCGCGGCATCGGTGCTCGGCGCGATCAAGGTGCCGTCCGAGGCCACGCTGGCGCGGTTCTTGTGGCCGGGTGACACCCAGGCGGCGGCGTCCATGCTGGGCTTCATCGCATCCACCACCCTGACGGTGCTGACCACCACGATCTCGATGACGCTGATCGTGCTGCAGGTGGCGTCGGGCAATTTCTCCCACCAACTGCTGCGCGACTTCATCTCGTCGCGGGCGGTGCGCGGGATCCTGGCTGTCTACGTCGGGGTGTTCAGTTACAGCCTGCTGCTACTGCGTTCGCTCGACAGCAAACAGGATCGTCCGCCGCAGCTCGCCATGACGGTGTCGATGGTGCTGGTCTTCGTCGCTGTCGCCACCTTCATCTGGTACGTGTCGCGGGTGGTCGACATGGTGCGGGTCGACAGTGTCATCGACAAGTCGGCCCGCCGGACCCTGCGGCGCGTCGACCAGTTCGCCGAGGTGCCGGGCCCGCCGGTTCCCGTCCCCGAGGTTCCCGAGGACGCCCGCACCCTGCTCGCCGAGGAGTTCGGGTACGTCCAGGCGATTGACGTCGACCACGCCGCCAGATGGGCTGAGAAGCATGACGCCACCGTCGTGGTCAGCGTCCGGCCCGGGGATACCGTGATCGTTGGCGAGTCGCTGGCCCGTTACTGGGGGACGCCCGCCGACCACGACGGCGAGGTGCCCGAGCTGCCGTCGGTGGTCTACCTGGAGTCGGAACGGGTGAGCGGACAGGACTACTCGCTGGGCCTGCGGCAACTGCACGACATCGCGGTGCGGGCGCTGTCGGCCGGCATCAACGACCCGACCACTGCGCAGCACGTCATCGGCCAGGCCACCAGCGTGCTGCGCGATCTGGCCCGGGAGCCAGCCAAACCGATCGTCCGGTACGAAGAGGACGAGGACGCTGACGGTCAGGGCCGGCTGCTGGTCTGGGCTGCGGTGCGGACGACGGCCGAAGTGCTGCAGAGCTTCGTGGGCGGGGTGCGCCGGTACGCCGGCGGCGAACCGGACGTCCTGATCGGCTTGCTGCGGATGCTGGATGTGGTCGAGGAGGTCTGCGACGACGACGTGCGGGTGGTCTGCCGGCTCGAACGGGACCGGGTGGTGGCCGCCGCGCGACGCGAAATGGCCGAGCCGGCCGACTTGGCGCGCGTCCTGGAGGCGGCCGGGTCCACCCACCGGACCCCGCCGAACGGGCTGTGACCGGCAGGCGCCCGTTTGGGTGGTGACAGTGATACCGGGGATTACCAGCCCGACCGGCTGTGACCGGTGGCGTCCTTGGTAAGTCTGGCACTCTTGGCGGGTGGCCCTTCGCATTGTGGTCCTCGACGCCTGGCAGCCCGATCGCGTCCCGGGCACGTTGCTCACCGCGCTGGAGGCGGCGGAGGCGATTGACCGGCCCCACCACCTCGAACGGTTGGGCAACGACGACCAGGTGACCCCGGCACCAGTCCGGCTACAGGAGCTGAGGCCCAGCGCCGACCGCGAGCCGGTCTGCCTGCTGGCCGTCCAGCCTGCCCCGCCGGCCGGCTGTGAGCGGTACGGGTTCCCGCTGCTGCAGGCCGGCGACCCGCTCCAGGCCGGCGATGTGCTGGGCGTCGCGTCCGTGCGGCTGCCGCTGATCGACAACCTGGGCACCGTCCAGGAGGTCTTTGTCGGAGTCGCCGGGCAGCACCGGCGGCGCGGCGTCGGACGGGCGCTGTCACAGGCGGTGGATGAGCTGGCCCGCCGTGTCGGCCGCAGCGTCCTGCAAGGTTGGAGCTACACCGACGCCTCAGACGCCCCAGATGCGCTGCGACCGCCCGAGGGCGGCTTCCTGATCGGCCGGGACGCCGGCACCGACTTCGCCCAGGCGGTGGGATACCGACTGGCCCAGGCCGAGCGTCACAGCGTCCTCGACCTGCACGGGCGCACGTACACTGCCCCGCCGACGCCTGGGTACCGGATCGAGACCTGGCGCGGTGCCACCCCAGAGCAGCACCTGACCGGGGTGGCGGCGATGCTGGTCGCGATGTCGGACGCGCCGACCGCCGGTCTGGCCTGGGAGGACGAGGTCTGGGACGGCGCCCGCGTCCGCGAGATGGAATGCCGGGTGCTGCAGACCCGGGACGGCATCATCTCGCTGGCCATCGACGAGACGACTGGTGAGGCGGCGGCGCTCACCCAGCTCTACCGGATGCATACCAGGCCGGCCGTGGTCGAGCAGTGGAACACCGTGGTGGTCGGGCCGCACCGCGGTCACGGGCTGGGGTTGGCGGTCAAGTCGGCGAACCTGGCGGCGGTCGGGCGGTGGTGGCCAGAAGCCCAGCGCGTCCACACCTGGAACGCCGCCGAGAATGACCACATGTGGCGGATCAACGAGCAACTCGGCTTCCGAACGGTCAACATCGACTCGGGCTGGCAGAAGCGGCTGGACTGAACTCGCCCCAGACTCAGTAGCGTCCGGTCACCGGCGGTCAGCGCGGCGCACGAGTCAGCCGACGCGGCCACGACCGGCGCTTGACCGGCAATCGCAGCACCGCACGCAGGACGTACTCGACCGGCCGCTGGAAGATCAGCACCCCGAGGTGGTCCTTGGAGCCCAGCTTCGGCACCAGCACGGACGCCGCCCCGGCCCGCCTGGCCGCCAGCACGTCCTTGAAAATCTGGTCGCCGACCATCAGCAACTCGCGGGTGCCCAGCGGCCGTGGTGCTGCCTCGTCGGTCACCTCGTAGCGTCTGGTCACGGTCAGCAGCATGTCGGGGGACGGCTTGATGTGCTTGCCGGGCCGATCTCTCGGGTCGTCGCGGTCGACCGCGTCGGCGGGTGTTAGCACCCCGGTCACCAGCGGGTCGAACAGCCGGTGCACCTCCGTGACCCGCTCGTCGTAGCAGTTGCTGATGATGAAGGTGAGCAGGCCGGCGTCGGTGTAACTCAGCAGCCGTTCGGCGGATCGCTTGGGCACCGAGGGCGCATGGTAATCGGTGATCGTGCCGTCGATGTCCAGGCAGACCGCCCGGGTGGCTGGCGACATCCGCATGATGTCCTCAGCAGTGAGGTTCAGCACCGAATCGACCACGAAATCCGGCCGCAGCCACCCGAGCCAGCCCGAGCGGCCGGTCACCTCACTATGCATGCGCCGACCCTAATGGCTGCCGACACCGGGGCGCGCGTGCCCATGGTCTGACGCTGGTCAGTTCTTGGGCCTAACAGGTCATTCACCACATGCAACCCCGGCACACCCTCAGGGGTGGACTGGCAGGCGAAGTGCTCAACGCATGATCGGGGTTCTGCATTCGTCCGGCCGCTCCGGCCCGCTCCCCGAGCCCATGTACATCGGCCGGGCCGGTCCGGGTTCGATCGGGCTTCCAGCACCTCCCCAGCACAGCACGGAGGAGCGCACAGCGTAGTCGCGAGGCAACCTTCCGCAGTCCATCGCCGGCTTTTGGGGCACCGGGGTGGGCTGCCGGACCTTCAGCCCACCACTCATGACATGGTGCAGGTCCACAATTCCGGTTTCGGCACCCTGAAACGCCACCTGCGGCCATTGAATCGATGTAAGCCGGCTTGAGGGTGCCGAAACCGGAATCGAGCACCCCCGGGTGCCTGGAACGTCGCTGCTCGGGCCCTGGATCTCGAAGCCGCCACGGTCAGGACCGCTGCCGCCACCACGCGCAACTGCCCAGCCCCAGCCGTGCAGTCTCATGCGTTGCGGCCGGATAGCACCCGCCAGAACCCCCAACAGCAGCGCCCCTTTCACGACTGCGGAGGAACGCGCGGCATAGTCGCTCTAGGCTGACTCAGCATTGATCCAGTGGGAGCCGGGGCAGCGCCTCTCGTGGGCGCTGGGGCTTGGTGCGGGAAAGTGCCCGCTTCCAGGGCGTTTGGCGCGCATTACGCCACACCAGGGCCCCAGAGTGCACACCCTGGGGAGGAGCGGGCGGCCCCGAGCAGACGACCCACAACCGGCCCGGACGCAACAACGCGGTCAGCGACTTCGCTGACCGAGCTACCGCACTACGCATCCCGGCGGGCGACTACCCGGCGACTACCTGGGTGATCTCCCCCGATCCGACCCGACGCGTCACAATGGGTCATGCGTGAGACGCACCTGCGCCGCGGGCGGCAAACCGTGAAGTTGGGGCTGGCCAAGGTCGTCCGTGACCTGTTCCCGGACGAGACGCTGAAGACCTCCTACTCGATCCTCGAAGGGATCTTCTGCAACCTGGTCGGCTCAGTCATCTCGCCGCGGGAGGTGAAGGCCATCGACGACCGGTTGCGGGAATGGGTGGCCAGCGGCGGCGACATCGAACCCCTCGGCCGGCACGGCGGCTACCACCGCTACCGGGTCGGCGACCGGGTGGTGGACGCGGTTTACCCCGCCTACCACGACACCTCAAAGATCGAGCCGTTCACCCTGATCCCCTTCAGCTACGGCTTCATCGTCGACTTCGGCGACATCGACAAGGGCGACGGCACCCCCTTGATCCCGCCGCTGCGCCTGAGCGCGGCGTATGAGGAGAACCAGCGCTGGCTGGACAAGATCGACGTCGAGACCGCCGCCGACGTGAACCACTGGATCGCCCAGGGCCGGTCGCTGCGGCTGATGGCCGTGGCCGAGGCGCTGCACGAGAAGGAGCTGGCCGACATCGCCGACCAGATCCTGGCTCAACGCCGCGCGCTACGCGTCCTGCTGATCGCCGGTCCGTCCTCGTCCGGCAAGACCTCGACCTCGCACCGACTGGCCACCCAGCTTCAAGTGAACGGCTTCAAGCCGGTCTCGCTGTCGCTGGACAACTACTACCTCGACCGCATCCACACCCCGAAGGACGCCGACGGCCGCTACGACTTCGACACCGTGCGCGCCCTCGACCTGCCGCTGCTGCGCGACCAGATCCGCCGGCTGGTCGCCGGTGAGGCGGTGGAGACGCCAATCTTCGACTTCGAGGTGGCGGCCCGCTCCGGAAAGACCCTGCCGCTGGTGGTGGGCTCCGACCAGGTGCTGCTGATCGAGGGCATCCACGCGCTGAACCCGGCGATCCACGGCCACCTGCCGAGCGCCCAGGTGTTCAAGCTGTACGTGAGCGCGCTCGGCGGGCTCAACATCGACCTGATGAACCGAGTGCCGACCACCGAGATCCGGCTGATCCGGCGCATCGTCCGCGACGCCCGTTACCGCGGCACCGCGCCGGCTGAGACCATCGACCAGTGGGCCAGTGTGCGGCGCGGCGAGTACCAGCACATCTTCCGTTACCAGGAGGACGCCGACGCCATGTTCAACTCGAGCCTGATGTACGAGATGAACGCGTTGCGTCCGCTGGCCGAGGAGGCGCTGGCGACCATCCCGGACGACGATCCACACGTCGAGACCCGGGACCGGCTGCTCAACCTGCTGACCTTCTTCGATCCGGTCGATCCCCGGTACATCCCGTGCAACTCGATCCTGCGCGAGTTCATCGGGGGCAGCATCTACACCGACCCCGACTGGCGGTGACGCGCACCAGCGATCCGGTGCAACTTGCTCAGTAGACGACCACCCGGTCGCCGACCTGCATCTGCTCGTAGAGCCACTTGGCGACCTGGTAGTCGTCCAGCTGGCTGCAGCCGTGCGAGCCGCCCTCGTAGCCAATGTCGGCGAAGTTGTCTGAGAAGTGGATCGCCACGTCACCGTGGTAGAAGATCGCGTACGGCATCGGGGTGCGCTCGCCGAAGATCACCGATACCGTCTCGTTGTTCATGTACCAGACGCGGAAATCGCCGTACGGGCTGTCGTAGCCTGGCTGGGCGAACCTGGCCGGCCGGGTGAACTGGACCTCGCCATCGATCACCAGCGACATCTTCAACTGATCCTTGGAGATGCAGACCACCTTGCCGGTCATGCATCGCGGGTCAAGCTCCTGGGTGTCGGTGCTCACCGGCGGGGCGTCGTACAGCTCGGCGTAACTGGGATTGCGGGTGCGGCCGCGCAGGTTGGTCCAGGTGCGTTCGTCCATCACCTCGCTGGCCGGCAGGCCGATGCTGGTGCGGTACTCGGCGATCCCGTCCCGGGTGGCCTGGTCGAAGCCACCGTGGATGTCACCGTGATAGATGCCGAGCTGGGCCAACCGGTGCTGCACCTCCATGATGTAGCCGGCGTGCATCGGGCCGGTGAACCACGGGCCGACGTCGCGGTTGTTGAGCTCGTCGTCGGTGGGCTCGTGCGACTGGGGCAGCAAGGCGTCCCAGGTCAGCTGACCGACGATGCCGGTGGTTGGCAGGCCGTTGTCGCGCTGGAAGTTGACCACGGCGGCGCGGGTCTGCTCGCCGAACCGGTCGGTGGCGTCGTAGAGGGCCAGGTACTTGGCGTGCCGCAACCGGATCTGCAGTTCGCGCACCAGCGGCGACTGCATGCCGAACGACAGCTCCTCGCCGATGGGCTCGGGTTCGCTGAACGGACGCGGGTCGGCCGGGGTGGCCACGATCCACTCCGGGCTGGGCTCGGGCTCCGGTTCGGCTTCCGGCTCAACCTCTTCCGGGACTTCCGGCGCGGCGGACACCTCCGGGGTCACCGGCGCGCTCGGCTCGACCGCCGCAGCGGGAGCGTCGACGGTGGTCTCGCCCCGGTCGCCGGAAGTGCAGGCGGTCAGGCCGAGTATCAATGCCGTGGCTCCTGCGAGCAGGCTGGGGAGCAAGCGCTTGGCGGTCACGGTTGATCATTCTAGGCAACTTCGCCGGCATCCCATAACAGGTTGCCCAGCCAGCCGACCTGAGACGGTCGGGAGCCGCCTAGCATGGTGGCCATGCCAGCTGACTACGCCAATGACCACGACCGTGCGATCGCCGGACGATATGAGGCCCGTGCGGGCGACTGGCGCAACGGCGCCCTGGTCTACCAGCTGATCGTCGACCGGTTCGCGCCCAGCGCCGACCTCGCCCGCAAGACCCACCTCTACCCCGAACCGAAACGGCTGCGCAGCTGGGAGGAAACCCCACAGCAGGGCGTCTACCTGGCCGAGCACGAGGTCTGGTCACACGAGCTCGACTTCTGGGGCGGCGACCTGGCAGGCCTGCGCGAGCGGCTGGACTACATAGCCGGCCTGGGCGCCGACGTGGTCTACCTGTGCCCGATCCACCTGGCCTGGACCAACCACGGCTACGACGCCCTCGACTACCAGCAGGTGCGTCCCGAGTACGGCACCCGCGACGACGTCAAGGCGTTGGCCGCCGACCTGCACGCCCGCGGCATGCGGCTGGTGCTCGATGGCGTCTTCAACCACATGGGACGCCACGCCCCGGCCTTCCAGACCGCCGCGGCCAGCCCGGACGCGCCCAACCGTGGCTGGTTCGACTTCAACGACGACTACCCCGGTGGCGCCCGCGGCTGGGCCAACGTGGTCAACCTGCCCGAACTGGTGATCGAGCATCCCGACGTCCGCCGGCTCCTGTGGGAAGGGCCCGACTCGGTCGTCCGGAGCTGGTTGCGCGACGGCGTGGACGGCTGGCGGCTCGACGTGGCGTTCGAGATCGGGATGGCCTACCTGGCCGAGCTCACCGTCGCCGCCCACGACGAGAAGCCCGGCTCGCTGGTGCTCGGCGAGGTCTGCAACTACCCCACCGAGTGGTTCCCGGCACTGGACGCGGTGCTGGGCTTCACGCTGCGTGAGATCCTGCTGATGATCGGCAACCAGCGGGCCACCCCGGGCCACGCCCAGCGGATGCTGCAGCGGTTGTTCGCCGACGCCGACTACGAGCACCTGCTGAAGTGCTGGACCTACCTGGACAACCACGACGTGGTGCGCATCACCGACGCCATCCCGGACCCCGCCGCCCGCGAACTCGCCACCGTGCTGCAGTTCACGCTGCCGGGCGCGGTGAACCTCTACTACGGCTCCGAACTCGGCCAGACCGGCGGTATCGACCCGGCCAACCGGGCCCCGATGCGCTGGGATCTGGTCGGTGACGACAACCCCACCCTCGCCCTGCACCGTCGGCTGATCGACCTGCGCCGACGGAAGCGGGCACTGCGGGTGGGTGACCTGCGCTGGCTGGTCACCGACCGGTTGATCGGCTTCGAACGCCACACCGACCGCATCGACGACGCGGTCTTCGTGCTGGCCAACCCTTCACCGGAGCCGGTCGCCGAGACCGTGCTGATGCCGGAGTCGAAGCTGATGGACATCACCGGCATGGACGAACTGTTCACCGGCCGGCACCACCGCAACTACCGGGGCACGCTGGCGATCGAGCTCGGCCCGTGGCAGGTCGCCGTCCTGACCCCGACCACCGCGCCCATCGACGGGTACACCCCCTACAAGCGGGTGCAGTAGTCGAACCTGAGGCCAGCCGGCCTAGTGGGCGCCGGCCAGCACGTCGGAGGCCCAGGCCACCAGCGGACGCGCCGCCCGCCAGCGCTCGGCGACCTGCTCGGTCACGGCGGCCAGGCTGGGTGCGTTCGGGTCGATCTCGTGGACGACGTACAGCCACTTGTGCCGGAGCAGGTTCACCCGCTCGTGGTCGGCCGGGTAACCGCGCGGCGATCGCTTCAGTTGCTCACCGACCACCTGCCAGCCGTCGGCCACCAACCGGTCGAGGATCGCCTGCAGTTCGGTGCCCCTACGGTGGTCGTCGACGGCCTGGCGGTACGCGGCCAACCCCTTGGCGTCCGCGTGGTAGAAGCCGCCGCCGGCGGACATCTCGTCGGCGTTCACCTCGACGTACCAACCGCACGCCA
This sequence comes from Brooklawnia sp., assembly GCF_049651565.1. Classification (GTDB taxonomy): domain Bacteria; phylum Actinomycetota; class Actinomycetes; order Propionibacteriales; family Propionibacteriaceae; genus Brooklawnia. Next base: position 5,431 of record NZ_JBASCI010000192.1, on the reverse strand, counting down.
GCGCGGTGCCGACATAGGCGCCCTGATGGGTCTTGTACGGGGTCTTGTCCTCGCTGTAGCGCAGGTCGCGGTAGGGACGGTAGATCTTGGCCGGCCCGAACTCCTCGGCCAGGCCGGCCATCACCTCGGTCAGCGGTTCGCGGACGTGCCGTTCGTAGCGGTGCTTGTTGGCCGCCCAGAACTCGCGCGAGTTGTCGGCCCGCAGGTCGAAGTAGAACTGCATCGCCTCATTCGGGAAGGACAATCGGAACTCCTCGTCTCAGAGCACTATCAGAGCACCGGCGGCCACCACTGAGGTCAGCAGCGTGAGCACGTCGAAGGTGCGCTGCTTCACCCGTCCGATGACCCCCATCCCGATCAGGGTGCCGACCAGCACCACCGGGATGAGCACGGCCACTGTGGTCATCACCTGCCGGGTGAACAGGCCGAGGGCGGCGCTCAGCGGGGTCTTGGACAGGTTCACGATGAAGTAGAACCACGCCGAGGTGCCCAGGAAGCGCAGCTTGTTGACCCGGGAGAGTTGCAGGTAGACCGCGGTGACCGGGCCGGCGGCGTTGGCCGCCATGGTGGTGAAGCCCGCTGCCACCCCGGCGCCGATGGTCAAAGCGCGCGGCGGGCGGTGGCTGGCGTCCTCGACCGGTTGGGCGCCGCGGTCGCGCAGCTTGGACGCCAGCTGCACCAGCACCGAGATGAGCAGCAGGGCCCCGATCGAGCGGCGCAGCGTCAGGTCGTCCACCGCCCAGATGAACACCGCACCGAGCAGTAGACCGGGGACCACCGAGGGCAGCAGGCCCCTGAGCAGACCCCAGTCGGCGTTGCTGCGGTAGCGCAGCACGCCCACGATGTCGCCGACGATCAGCAACAGCAGGGCCGCGGCGGTCGATTCCTTGGTTGGCAGCACGAACGCCAGCAACGCGACGGCCACCGAGCCGAGACCGCCGAAGCTGGTCTTGGCGATGCCGATGATCAACGCCGCCGTCACCATCGGCAGCCAGGTCCAGTCCATGGTTCACCCCCGAAGCAGGAGGCTACCCCTTGGCGCGGCGGCCGGCCGACTAGGCTGAGACTGCCCCTGGGGTCGATGAGCGAAGGATTGCGATGAAAAACCTTGTCAAGGCGCAGATAGAGGCTGGCGACCATCCGCTGGGTACGTTCTACCACACCGGCAGCCAGACCACCGCCGAAGTGCTGGGGCACGCCGGCCTCGATTACTACGTCATTGACACCGAGCACGGCCCGTTCAGCGCCGAGAGCGCCGCCGACTTCATCCGGGCCGGCAAGTTCGCCGGCAGCACCCCGTTCGTGCGGGTCAAGGACTCCAGTCGGTCCGCGATCCTGAAGGCGCTCGACGCCGGCGCGATGGGCATCATCGTCCCCGACGTGCGCAGCCTCGACGAGGCGAAGCGGATCGTCCAGTACGGCAAGTACTTTCCGGTCGGCGAGCGGGGCATCGCCATGACGTCGGGCACCGGCTACTGGCAGCAGGACTGGGCACGGTCCGGGCTCGACAACTACATGGCGATCAGCAACGCCGAAACCATGCTCATCCCCCAGTGCGAGACGATCGGCTGCCTCGAGGCGATCGAGGAGATCGTCGCGCTGGACGGCATCGACGGCATCTTCGTCGGCCCGTTCGACCTGTCCGCAGCCCTTGGCAAGCCGGGCGACCTGATCAACCCCGAGCACGTGGCCGCCGTCGACCGGGTGCTGAAGGCCTGCCAGGCGGTCGGCAAGGCGTCCTTCATCTACTCCAGCACCATCGCCGACGCCGAGGCGCGCTACCAGCAGGGCTTCGACTCGGTGGCGTTCTCGGTCGACTCGATGCTGCTGATGGAGGCGGTGCGCAGCGTGGTGAAGCGGCTCGGTTCGGGCAGCTGAGCCGCAGCTGCGGATGCCGCGGGTCAGCCGCGGTAGTCGAAGGTGTTGAACGAGTCGTCCTCGAGGTCCTCCTCGTGCTCCAGCGGTGGACGCACCTCCTCCGGACCGGGCAGCGGAACGATTCGCGGAGGGTGGTTGCGGGTGAGCCAACGCCACAGCGAGCCGCCCTGGCTCTCCTGGCCGGTCAGCACGTAGTTGAGGATGTTCGCGTTCTTCAGCGTCAACTCGACCTGCCGCTTTGCCCTCGGCGAGCCGGCGAGCAGCAGCCGGTCGTCGGCGCGCAGCGGGACGTCGTCCTTCGGCAACTGGATCGTCTTATTGCCCCGGCGCACCATCAACACCTTCAGCGCCAGCCGGCGGCTGCGGTCGAACGGGTCGGCGCGCAGGTGCCCGACAGTGAACCGGCCACCGGCCTGCGCCAGTTCGGCCAGCGCCGGGGTGCGCTGCGGGATGATCGGCAGGTCCCAGATCTCCGGGTGGCGTCCCGGGTCGAGGTTCGCCAACTCGTCCCAGATGGCCGCGCACTCCGCCTCGTTGTGCTGCGGCAGCAGCTTGAGGAAGCGCTGCAGCAGCGGCGTGGTGATGCGGGCCAGGAACTCCTGGGCGACGACCCTGCTCGGCACCATCAGCAGGTCCTGGTGGAACGCGTCGAACAGGGCCGCGTTGTTCAGCAGGTTCTGCCGGTTGATGATGTAGAGGTCGTGGTTGAGCGCCCGCGCGGTCACCGCGATCGCCAGGTTCTTGGTGTCGGACGCGTTGCCGGCCACCAGACCGACCGCCCGGTCGATGCCGGCTGCCCTCAGGTCCTCACTGGTGGTGCCGGTCCCCTTCACGTCGACGCCGCCCTCGGGATAGTGCGCCGAGTCGACCACGCTGACGTCCATACCGGCGCTGCGCAGCGACTCGGTCACCTCGTGCCCGAAGCGTCCGTAGCCACACATGATCCAGTGACCCTTCGGTGGCCGGTTGATCGGCACGAGCGGTTCGCCGGGCAGCGAGGTCAGCAGCTCGCGCAGCCGGTAGCGCTGCGGGGTGGCGATGGCGCTGGTCAGGTACTCGGCGAAGCGTTCGAACGGGTTGATCACGATGTCGCCGCCGAAGACGCCGACGTGGGTCTCGGTGTCGGCGTCCCGGATTCGGGCCAGCACCGGCACCCGGGGCGACAGCAGCCGGACGCTGACCGCGATCGCCTGGTTGGTGCGGTCGTCGTCGGTCAGTGCGACGACGCCGCGGCAGAACGGGTTCAGCAGCCCGGCCTGCTCCAGCAGTTGCGGCTGGCTGGCGTCCGCCTCGACGGCAGTCGGGTCGACGGAGAACTCGTCCAGACGCAGTTCCTGCAGGCGATCGGGGTTGCGTTCGATGGCGATAAAGCGCAGCCCCAGGTGGTCCAGGCCGTGGCAGACCAGGCGTCCGGTTTCACCGATGCCGCACACGATGTAGAACGGCTCCCGCAGTTGGCCGACCCGGCGGGCGAACCGGGAGATCCGGACCGCGTTCTGGAAGCCACGGTCCTGCAGCAGGGCAATGACGTTGAACAGCGAGTAGGTCCAGGCGGCGACCGAGACGTAGATGGTCATCGTCATCCACATCCGCTGGGCGGCGTTGTAGGGTCTGGGGACCTCGCCGAAGCCGATCGTGGTGGAGGTGTAGCTGACCACGTAGAACGCCTCGAAGAAGGTGAGCGGCGGGGTGGGGTTGCCGTACGCGTCGGTGCCGGGAATGAGCGCCAGCCCGACGGTGCACAGGGCGTAGACGCCGATCACGAGCAGCAGCGGAAACCTCATCCTGCGCAGGACGAGGTAGAAGACGTCGCTCATCGCCGCCTGGCGGGTCGGCGCGGTACGGGTGGGCATTGAGGGCTCAGCTCACCGCCGGACCTGCACGATCTCGCTGACCATCAGCACCACCGAGACCACGTTGGCCAGCAGGGCGCCACCGGACATCGAGACCACCACCGACATGTGGGCCGGAGTCATGCCCTCGGCTGTCATCTGGGTCGCCCAGACCCAGACGACGGCCGCGACGATCAGGTTCAGGTCGGCCACCAGGCTGGTGGCCAGGTGGACCGCACCGAGCTGGGTGCGGTCGCCGAACTTCAGCACGGTGGCGATGACGCTGGCGACCAGCGCGGCGATCAGCTCGGCGCCGTTGTGGACGATCACGTTGTCAATGGGGCCGGTCCAGAAGCCGAAGTTGAGGGCGGCGGCCAGGGTGATGAAGAAGCCGAAGACGACCTTCTCCAGGTTCATTTGTCCTCCAGGGACTGCGAGATGGACGGGGCAAGCCTAAGCCCCGAGAGCGGTTCGTGGTCACGGGGCTGACGGCTTTGACCTTGGCTGGGCCGGTGGTTTGCGGAGCGGTTTAGTTTGTAGCCATGACGGTTTCACTGGCGCAGTCGGAGCGTCAACAGTTGTGCGAGCTGATGTTGACAAAGGGCCCCGACGCGCCCACGCTGGCCGCCGGTTGGACGGCCTTCCACCTGGCGGCTCACCTTCACCTGCGCGAGAACGACCCGATCGGGGCCGCGGGGATCGTTATTCCGCCGCTGGAGCCGGTCACCAAACGCCGGATGGCCAGGCTGATGGATGAGGTCGACTTCGACGAGTTGGTCGGACGCGTGGCGCGGGGCCCGGGCCGGTTCAACCCTATGCGGTTGCCGGGGGTGGATGACCGGGTGAACAGCATGGAGTTTTTCGTCCACCACGAGGACCTTCGACGGGGCGGCGCGTTCCCGGTCCGGCCGCGGGTGCTGGGCGCCGAGGTCGATGACCGGCTGTGGGACGAGGCGATCAGGATGGCCACCGCCCGGCTGCGCCGGCTGCGGGCCGGCGTCCTGCTGCAACGGGTCAGGGACGGGCGCCCCACCGAAGAGCAGGCCGTAGTCGCCACCGGCCGCGACCCGGTTACCGTGCTCGGCGAGCCAGGCGAGCTGGTGCTGTGGCTGTTCGGACGCGAGGGCGCCGCCGAAGTCTCGATAAGCGGCCCGGCCAAGTCGCTGGCCCGGCTGCGGGCCAAGTCGCTGGCCGTTTAGGGCTCCTGATCCGGGTTTGCTGGCCGCTCACGGCTTTGATCCCGCTCCCGCTGGCCGCTCGGGCTCCTGATCCGGGCTGGCTGGCCGCTGGGCGGCGTCGCCGACCCGCTCAGGTTCCGCTGGCCGTGCAGTTACCAGCCCCGGGAGCGCGATAGTGCTCGACAGGAGGCTCATGTGCGGACATTCTCCTGCGCCACGGCCGGAAACTGCCCGCCCGGGCCTGTTGGGCGGGGGCACTCAGACCGTGTTGCGGGACGTCCCTGATCGAGGCCGGCGCGCCCACGCCGCCGCCGCTCAGGTGGCACTCGTGGGTAGCGGCAAGGGCGCTGGGACAGGTTGCGCACGCGATTTTCCGGTTTGGGCACGCCCAAATCCGGTTTCAACGATTCAACGGCCTGGATTGACGATCGAGCGTGCCATTTCCGGCTCTTCAACCTTGAGGTGGGGGTGAGCGCGACACGCCAGAGCGCGGGGTGAGGGTGGTTGGGGGTCGAGGCCTTCAGGATCGGAAGCGTCTGTTCA
>NZ_JBASCI010000191.1:0-2992 GCF_049651565.1 Brooklawnia sp. | reverse complement strand
CCGCAAATCCGCGCTGACCGCAGGCCGCCTGCGGCTGCCCTCGCGACCGGAGGTCCGATGATCATCGCAACTGCCAGGTACGAAGACCTGCCCGCACTGCTCAGCCTGGAACACAGCGGTTTCTCGGCGAAGGAGCGGTGGAGCGGCACCTCCTGGGCGTCCGAACTGAACGCCGACGACCGCCTGGTGCTGGTCAACCGCGAGGACGACGAGGTCGTCGCGGTGGCCTGCTTCAGCGTGGTCGACCAGACCGCCGAACTGCTGCGCGTCGTGGTGCGTCCCGACCGACAGGGCCGCGGGATCGCCCGCAGGCTGGTCCAGGTCGGCATGGAGTGGGCGGACGCCGCGGGCGCCGAACGCATGCTGCTGGAGGTGCGGCACGACAACTCCCGCGGGCTGTCGCTGTACGACGCGGCCGGCTTCCACCCGATTGCCCGCCGCACCGACTACTACGGATCGGGACGGCACGCGATCGTGATGGAGTGCCGACTGGCGCAGCACCGGATTGCGGAACCGGACCGGTGGCTGGCATGAGCGGCCCACTGGTACTGGGCATCGAGTCGAGCTGTGATGAGACCAGCGTCGGCATCGTCCGCGGCAATGAGCTGCTGGCCAACGAGGTCGCCAGTTCGGTGGCCGCGCACGCCCGGTTCGGCGGGGTGGTGCCCGAGGTGGCCTCCCGCGCGCACCTGGAGGCCATGACGCCGACCCTGACGCGCGCGCTGGCCACCGCTGACATCGACCTCGCCCAGGTGGACGCGATCGCGGTCACCGCCGGGCCCGGGCTGATGGGTTCCTTGGTGGTCGGGCTGGCCTCGGCGAAGGCGCTGGCGTCCGCGCTGGGCAAACCGCTGTACGGGCTCAACCACCTGGTCGGTCACGTGGCGGTGGACATCCTCGACCACGGCCCGCTGCCCGAACCCGTGCTGGCGCTGCTGGTGTCCGGTGGCCACACCCAGCTGCTGCTGGTCCGCGACATCACCGGCGACATCGTCGAGGTGGGCACCACCATCGACGACGCCGCCGGCGAGGCCTACGACAAGGTGGCCCGGCTGCTTGGGCTGGGTTACCCCGGTGGGCCGGTGATCGACCAGCATGCGCAGACCGGCAACCCGAGGGCGATCACCTTCCCGCGCGGCCTGACCGCCCGACACGACCTGGAGCGGCACCGCTTCGACTACTCCTTCTCGGGCCTGAAGACCGCGGTCGCCCGCTACGTCGAGCAGCGCGAACTCGATGGCGAACCGGTCGACGTGCCGGACGTGTCGGCCAGCTTCCAGGAGGCCGTCGCCGACGTGCTGACCGCCAAGTCGGTCGACGCCGCACAGCACTTCGGGGTGCAGCACCTGGTACTGGGTGGCGGTGTGGCCGCCAACTCGCGGCTGCGGACCCTGATGGCCGAACGCGCCGCGGCGGCCCGGATCGAGCTGCGCCGGCCGCGGCCGGGCCTGTGCACCGACAACGGAGCGATGATCGCGGTGCTGGGCGCCCAGGTGGTGCGGGCCGGACGGCCGCCCAGTTCGCTCACCATCTCGGCGGACTCCGGGATGCCGGTCGAGCAGGTGCTCGCCTGACCCCGGCGGCTGGCCGGACGCGGCGGGCAATAGGCTGACCGCACCTGCCCCGCACCGAGCGAAGGAGCCCTGCATGTTCAACTTCAGCGGTCTGGTGGCCGTGATCACCGGCGGCTCGAGCGGCCTTGGCGTCCAGTTCGCCAGGGCACTTGCCGGCCACGGCGCAGACCTGGCGCTGATCGCCCGGCGCAAGGAGAAGCTCGACGCCGTCGCCGAGGAGCTGCGCGAGGAGTTCGGCGTCAAGGTGCTGACGGTGCCGTGCGACGTGACCAACCTGACCGACGTGCAGCGAGCAGTCACGACGGTCGGCGAGACCTACGGCCGCGCCGACATCCTGGTCAACAACGCCGGCACCGGCGGTGTGGTGCCGGCGCTGGACATGACCGATGAGCAGTGGAACGCCGACATCGCCGTGGACCTGACCGCCACCTTCCGGGTGACCCGCGAGTTCATGAACGGGCTGATCCAGCACTCCGAGTTCGGCCGGGTGATCAACATTGCCTCGATGTACGGGCTGGTCGGCAACACCGCGCTGCCCAGCTCGGCCTACCACGCCGCCAAGGGCGGGGTCATCAACCTGACCCGGGCGTTGGCCGCCGAATGGGCGAAGGCCCACGTCACGGTCAACTGCATCTGCCCCGGCTACTTCGAGACCGAGCTGACCGTCGACTCGTTGAACACCCCGCAGTTCCAGAACCACCTCAAGCAGACGGTCCCGTTGGGCCGCTACGGCAAGGCCGGTGAGCTGAACAGCGCGCTGCTCTTCCTGGCCTCCCGCGACTCCGGTTACGTGACCGGCATCTCGGTGGTCGTCGACGGCGGCTACACCTGCGTGTGAGCCCGTGCGCTACACCCCGGCACTGACCACGCTCGGCTTCGTCCTGTCGCCCGACCGGAGGCAGGTGCTGATGGTGCACCGCATCGGGCGATCGGACGACGAGCAGCTCGGCAAGTGGAACGGGCTTGGTGGCAAGCTCGAACGCGATGAGGACGTGTGGTCGGGGATGGCCCGGGAGCTGCGCGAGGAGGCCGGCATCGAGGTGGCGTCGATGCGGCTGCGCGGCACCGTCAGCTGGCCGGGGTTCGGTTCCGACGGCACCGACGTGCTGGGTTTCATCTTCGTGGTGGACGCCTGGTCGGGCCGGGTGCCCGACCACAACGCTGAGGGCCCCTTGGTCTGGCAGCCGATCACCCGGCTGGCCGAGCTGCCGATGTGGGAGGGCGACCGGTTCTTCCTCCCGCACGTCTTCGACGACGCGGTCGAGCAGTTCCACCTGGTCATCCCGTACGCCGACGGCCGGCCCCTCGGCTGCACCGGGACGGTGCGATGACCGTCGGCGCCCGGCCACCGGCGCATCCGCTGCTCACCGACGAAGGGCGGGCCGCGCTGACCGCGGCCACCGACGAACCCGACCCGG
>NZ_JBASCI010000190.1:0-18141 GCF_049651565.1 Brooklawnia sp. | reverse complement strand
GGCCACTGCTGCCGGTTCAGCCACTCTTGCCGGTGCGGCCGGGCTGGCCGACGGGCCGGAGCCGTCGTCGATCTCGATGATCGGGGCGCCCACCGACACGGTCTCACCGACCCCGGCCAGCAGCTTGTGGACCTTCCCGGAGACGGGGCTGGGCAGCTCGACCAACGACTTCGCGGTCTCGATCTCAACCAGCACGTCGTTGATCCGTACCTCGTCGCCCTCCGAGACCAGCCACTGGGTGATCTCGGCCTCGACAAGGCCCTCGCCCGGATCGGGCAGCTTGAACTCGAACATCGCTCGTCCTTGTCAGTAGGCCATCGAGCGGTCGACGGCGGCCAGCACCCGGTCAAGGTTGGGCAGCCAGTCGCTCTCCACCCGGCTCGGTGGGTAGGGGGTGTCGTAGCCGGTCACCCGGAGCACCGGGGATTCCATGACGTAGAACAGCTCCTCCGACAGCCGGGCCGCGATCTCGGCGCCCGGGCCGTAGTTGCGGGCGGCCTCGTGGACGACGATCGCCCGGCTGGTGCGGCCGACCGATTCCAGGATGGTCGGCATGTCGAGCGGCTGCAGGCTGCGGACGTCCAGCACCTCGATGCTGCGGCCCTCCTGCTCGGCCGCCCTCGCGGCGTCCAGGCAGGTGCGCACCATCGGCCCCCAGGCGATCAGGGTGAGGTCTGTACCGGACCGCAGCACGGTGGCCTCGTGCAGCCCGTGGGCCGGACCGGTCAGGTTGACCTCGCCCTTCTCGTGGTAGCGGCGCTTGGGTTCGAGGAAGATCACCGGGTCGGGGGAAGCGATGGCCTGCTGGATCATCCAGTAGCCGTCGTTCGGGGTGGCCGGGCTGACCACGGTCAGGCCGGGGGTGTGGGTGAAGTACGCCTCCACCGATTCGGAGTGGTTCTCGATGCTGCCGATGCCACCGCCGTAGGGGAACCGCACCACCACCGGCAGCTCGACGCGGCCGTGGCTGCGGAACCGTAGCTTGGCCAACTGCTGGGTGATCTGGTCGAAACCGGGGAAGACGAAGCCGTCGAACTGCAACTCGACGACCGGACGGTAGCCGCGCAGCGCCATCCCGATCGCGGTGCCGATCAGCCCCGATTCGGCAAGCGGTGAATCCAGCACCCGATCGGCGCCGAACTCGGCCTGCAGGTGCTCGGTGACCCGGAAGACCCCGCCGAGGGCGCCGATGTCCTCCCCGTACAGCAGCACCTTGTCGTCGGCGGCCAGCGCGGCCCGCATCCCGGCGTTCAGTGCCTTGGCGAGGGTAAGGGGGCTGCTGTCGGAGCTGGTTTGCGGGGCGCTCACCTGCCCACCTCTTGCGCCACCCGGGCGCGCTGGGCGAGCAGGTCGGCGGTGGGGTTGGCGTAGACCCGGTCGAAGACGTCGACCAGTTGCGGCATCTCGATCCGGTCGACCGCCGCCCGGACCTGCGCCCCGAAGGCCTCGGTGTCCTGGTCGAGCCGGGCCTGCTGGGCGTCGTCCCACGCGCCGCTGGCCCGCAGCCACGCCTGGGTGCGGCTGATCGGGTCCTTGCTGCGCCACTGTTCGGGCTCGTCTGACTCGCGGTACTTGGTCGGGTCGTCGCTGGTGGTGTGGGCGCCCATCCGGTAGGTGTAGGCCTCGATGAAGGTGGGGCCCTGCCCGGCCCGGGCGCGGGCGAGCGCCCAGTTGGTGACCGCCTGCATGGCGAGCACGTCGTTGCCGTCCACCCGGACGCTCGGAATACCGAAGCCCCAGGCGCGCTGGTACAGCGGGACCCGGCTCTGCAGATCGACCGGCTCGCTGATCGCCCACTGGTTGTTGACGCAGATGAAGACCGCCGGGGCCTGGTAGGCGGCGGCGAAGACGAAGGCCTCGTTCACGTCGCCCTCGCTGATCGCGCCGTCGCCATGGAAGATCACCGATACCCCGGTGTCGGCCATCGGGTCGGCGGCCGCGTCACGGGCCTGACCCATCGCGTAGCCGACGCCGTGCAGGGTGTGGGCGCCGATCACCATGTTGTAGTGGTGGAAGCGCAGCCGCTCGGCGTCCCAGTCGCCCATCTCGGCGCCCTTGAAGATCGCCATGATCCGCTCGACCGACAGCCCCATCAGCAGGGCCAGGCCGTGCTCGCGGTGGCTGGGGAAGACGTGGTCGGCCGGGCCGAGCGCGGCCCGCACCCCGACCTGGATCGCCTCCTGGCCGAGCAGCGGCGCCCACAGGCTGAGCTGCCCCTTGCGCTGCAGCGCGGTGGCCTCGGTGTCGAACCGCCGGATCCGCGCCATGTCGCGCAGCAGGCTGGTGGCCTGGCCGGGTTGGGTCAGCGGGTTGAAGTCGGGGTCGTTGGCGCGTGCGCCGTTCTCGTCGAGAAGCTGCACCATCGGGCTGGACGCCGGACTCGGCGGGGCGAACCTCCCGGGTCCTGATTGGGCCTGTTGGCTGGGCCATCCGATCGACGTCACAGCGCTCACCTTGCCTCCTGGGGTAGACCATCGGGCCAATACCTACGCGACCGTAAGTTATTGACACCGATCACGTTACCCAAGGAAGGGGCAGGTTGACCAGCCATAACTTACGGAACCGTAGCTTTGCCTTTGTGGGCTTCCCACAACCCGTGGGCGACCGGCCGGGCCTCAGTCGGCCAGGGTGGCGACCAGCACCGCCTTGATGGTGTGCATCCGGTTCTCGGCCTGGTCGAAGATGACCTGGGCGTTGGCCTTGAAGACCTCGTCGGTGATCTCCAGGGCGGTCATCCCGGTGGCCTGGTGCACCTGGCGTCCGACCTCGGTACCGAGGTCGTGGAAGGCGGGCAGGCAGTGCAGGACGCGGACGTCGGGGTTGCCGGTGCGCTCCAGCAGGGCGCGGTTCACCTGGTAGTCGCGCAGCGCGTCGATGCGGGCCGCCCAGGCGTCCTTCGGCTCGCCCATCGAAACCCAGACATCGGTGTAGATGAAGTCGGCCCCGGAAACCGCGTCCAGGTCGTCGGTGATCGTGACCCGGGCGCCGGACGCCTCGGTGAGCCGGCCGGCCTGCTCGGCCACCTCGGCGGGGCTCTGGAACCCCGCTGGCGCGACGATCCGCACGTCCATCCCCATTAGCGCGCTGCTCACCAGCAGCGAGTTGCCCACGTTGTACCGGGCGTCGCCCAGGTAGGCAACGGCGAGCTGGTCGAGCGGCCGTCCGGTGTGTTCGAGCATCGTCAACTGGTCGGCCAGCATCTGGGTGGGATGCCACTCGTTGGTCAGCCCGTTCCAGACCGGGACGCCGGCATGGGCCGCGAGCTCGGCGATGCGGGCCTGGGCGAAGCCCCGGTACTCGATGCCGTCGAACATCCGCCCGAGCACCCGGGCGGTGTCGGCTATCGACTCCTTGTGCCCGAGTTGCGAGCCGGACGGGTCGAGGTAGGTGCAGTGCGCACCCTGGTCGTGGGCCGCCACCTCGAATGCACAGCGGGTGCGGGTGGAGGTCTTCTCGAAGACCAGCGCTATGTTCCGTCCGACCAGCCGCCGTTCCTCGCGCCGCTGCTGCTTGGCCGCCTTCAGTTCGGCGGACAGGTCGAGCAGGTACTGCCACTCGTCGGCGGTGAAGTCGAGTTCTCTGAGAAAGTGGCGCTTGCGCAGGTCTGGCATGGACGAATACTAGGGCGAACCGCTGGCCGTTCGTCCGCTGGATAGGCTCGGGGGCCATGGCGAAGTTGACGTTCGTGTGCTGGGGCAACATCTGCCGCTCGCCGATGGGCGAGCAGGTGGCGCGGGCCTGGGCGGAGCGGTCCGGGTTGGATGTGGAGATCGACTCCGCCGGGATCAGCAGCGAGGAACTGGGCAACCCGATCGACCGTCGGGCGGCCCGGATGCTGCGCGAGCACGGTTATGCGCCCGGTGATCACCGGGCCAAGCAGGCCGACCGCCGGCTGGTGGACGAATCCGACCTGGTGCTGGCCTTCGAGCCGCTGCACCTTGCCCGGCTGCAACGGCTGCGCCCGGAGGCCGACCACATCCACCTGGTCACCGACTTCGACCCGAACTCACCCGATGGCAGCGGCATCCCCGACCCGTGGTACGGCTCGGCGGCCGACTTCAAGCTCACCCTGGACGCCATCGAGGCGGCCATGCCGGGCATCATCGACGCGCTACGCGTGCTGGACGGACGCCGGCCCAGCACGGATGGCTAGGCTTGGAACATGACGCTGTACTTGATCGGGGGCGGTCCGTCACAGGCCGTCGCGCCGGTGCTGGATGACTTCGTGGCGGCCGCCCGCGACCGCGGTAACCGGGTTGCGATCGCCCTGCTCGGTTCCGCCGAGGAGGCCGCCGGCTTCCTGGACGCCTACGCCGATCCGATCACGTCGCGCTGGCCCGAGGCCCTGATCGAACCGATTTGGCTGACCGACGCGGACGAGGGGCCGATCGCCTGGCCGGCCGACCCGGAGAACCTGGCCGGCCTGGTGGTGGCCGGCGGCTGGACGCCGGGCTACCTGGAGGCCCTGGCCGGCTGGCGCGAGATGATCTCCACCCTCGTCCGGCGCGGGGTACCCTACCTGGGCTGGTCGGCCGGTGCGATGATCGTGGGCCGGCACGCCATCGTTGGCGGCTGGCAGCACGGCGGACGCCGGGTCGCCCCCGAGATCGCCGGCGAGGGCAGCACCGAACTCGACATCCGGGAAGGCCTTTCGCTGATCGGCCCGAGCATCGAGACCCATGCCGACTCCCAACTGCTGGTAGTTCGCGCGATGGCGGTGCTGGACACCGGCCCGATGCGCACCGTGGTCGCCATCGATGAGGACACCGCCCTGGTGGTGGACGTGGCGTCCGGCCGCACCAAGGTGATGGGTGCCGGACGGGTGGCCTGGGTGACCAGGGAAGGCGACACCTTCGGCGTCCGCTACGAGCCGCTGCGGTGAGTCCGGCGGCTGTGAATACTATTATGGCAAACTGAACGCATGCACATCCTTGTGGTTGACGACGACCAGGCGGTGCGTGATTCCCTGGCCCGTTCATTGCAGTACGGGAGCGGCTACGAGGTCACCACGGCCGAAGACGGGCTGGACGCCCTCGCGAAGCTCTCCTCACTGCGCCCGGACGCGGTGGTGATGGACGTGATGATGCCTCGCCTGGATGGTCTGGAAACCACCCGGATGCTGCGACAGTCCGGCAACGACGTGCCGATCCTCATCCTCACCGCGCGCGACGCCGTGGACGACCGGGTCGATGGCCTGGACGCCGGCGCCGACGACTACATGGTCAAGCCGTTCTCGTTCGACGAGCTGAGCGCCCGGCTGCGCGCCCTGACGCGGCGCTCGAAGCCTGAACCGGACGCCGCGTCCGAGACGCTGGTCTTCGCCGACCTGACCATGGACCTCGCCACCCGCGAGGTGACCCGTGGCAACCGGCGGATCAGCCTGACCCGCACCGAGTTCGCGCTGCTGCAGACCTTCATGGAGCACCCCCGGCACGTCCTCGAGCGTGGTTGGCTGCTCAATGAGGTGTGGGGATTCGACTTCCCGACCACCGCCAACTCCCTCGACGTGTACATCGGTTACCTGCGACGCAAGACCGAGCAGGAGGGTGAGCCGCGGTTGATCCACACCATCCGCACGGTCGGCTACGTCCTTCGCGAAACTCCCCCGTGATCCGATTCCGTGACATCTCGCGCCCGCGGCTCCGCGGCCGGCCGTCGCTGCAACGGCAACTGGCGCACATCACCGCTGCCTGGGTGGCGCTGGCAGTGCTGTTCATTGGCGTGGGCGCCTACGGCACTGCCCGGGCAGCGCTGTTCCAGCAGCTCGACCAGGAGCTCATCGAAGTGGCCACCTACACCGTCGGCCCGATCAGCACCGACGTCGAGGGCCTTGGCGGCCTGAACGTGGCCGCCCTGCAGGCGGCCAACGTGAGCATGGCGCTGGTGCGATCCGATGGTCATGTCAGGCGGGTGCAGGGCATGCGGGCCAGCGTCAACCCCGGTGTGGAGGAGATCGCGATCGCGCGCACGCAGCAGGGCAACTCCACCCGGACGACGATCGGGAACGACGGCAGCCGCTACCGGGTGGTGGCGGTGCCCTTGACCACCGAATCCGGGCGCTATGCGATCATGCTGGCCCGGCCCCTGGCGCCGACCATGACCGCACTGCGAATGATCGGCACCGTGGTCAGCCTGCTCGGGGTGGTCTTCGTCGCCCTGGCGGGGCTGATGGGCTACTACTCCGGACGCCGGCTGATGCGTCCGCTGCGGGAACTGTCGACCGCGGTCACCAGGGTCGCCGAGACCGACGAGCTGATGCCGATCGGCAGCTACACCGACGACGAACTGGGCGAACTGTCCCGCAGCTTCGACACCATGATTCACACCCTGGTCAGCTCGCGTGATCGCCAGAAGCGCCTGATCGCCGACGCCGGCCACGAACTGCGGACACCGCTGACCTCGATGCGCACCAACATCGAACTGCTGGTGGCCGACGAGAAGTCGGGCATGCTGCCACCGGGTGCGCGCAGTGAGATCCTGACCGACGTCGCGGCCCAGCTCGGTGAGTTCACCTCGCTGGTAGGTGACCTGGTGCAACTGAGCCGGGACGACGAGGTGCGCGCCAGCCCCGAACCGCTCGACTTCGCCGATGTGGTGGCGTCCGCGGTGGAACGCGCCAGGCGACGAGGACCGCTGCTGCACTTCGACGTCAGCCTGGAACAGATGCTCATCGTCGGCGAGCCGGACACCCTGGAGCGGGCGGTCACCAACCTGCTCGACAACGCGGTGAAGTTCTCCCCCGAGGGTGGCACCGTCCACGTCCAGTTGCGCGATGGCGTCCTGGAGATCTGGGACGAGGGGCCGGGCATCGCCGAGGAGGAGCTGTCGAAGATCTTCGACCGGTTCTACCGCTCCAACAAGGCCCGTAACACCCCGGGCACCGGGTTGGGGTTGTCGATCGTCCTGCACACCATCAACGCCCATGGCGGCACCGTCGAGGCATCGAACCAGCCGGGCGCGGGCGCCAAGTTCACCGTGAAGTTGCCGGTCTCCGGCTCGGAGGACGAGGAAACCGTGCGAGTCGGCGAGAGCGCCGGCCGCTGAGCACGCGGCTGCCCCGGTGTCCACAGGGTTGTTCACACCATGGGGAAAACTACATGTGTGTAACTACATCCTTGTGCTCGGCCCCGACTGCCCCAGATCATCGGAGGGGAGGCCTCCGGCCCAACCCCGGCGGGCATTTCGCGTCCCTGGAGCCGGGAAATGTACGCAGGCAGCTTGCGGCGTGCAGTATCCGTGCCCGGGCCCCGATAGTGCACGCGACCCGTCCACGCCGCGACGCGTCCCCGGCTTACTCCCTGGTCGTCTCACCCCGGCTGAGCTGGGCCGGCGACTCCTGGAAGTCACCGACGATGCCGGCGGCCGACCTCGGCCAGGCGAAGTATCGGACGCCGAGGTTGATCATCGCCGAGACCCGGTTGCGGCCACCGAGCAGCGTCATCAGGTGCACCACCACCCACAGCAGCCAGGCGATGAACCCGGTCAACCGCGGGCCCCTCGGGAACTGGACGACGGCGGCGTTGCGTCCGATGGTAGCCATCGTCCCCTTATCGTTGTAGACGAACTCCTGTCGCGGTTCTCCCTTGTCGGCAGCGATGATGTTGCGGGCAACCAACTCGCCCATCTGGATGGCCGGCTGGGCGAGCTGCGGCTGCGGGTCGTCGTTGCAGATGACGGCGTCGCCGGCACCGTAGATGTCGTCGTGACCGACCACCCGCAGGTCCTTGTCGACCACGATGCGTCCGGCGCGTCCCAGCGGCAGCCCCCAATCCGCAACCACCGGGTGGCCACCCACCCCGCTGGCCCAGATGACCAGATCGCACTCCAGCCGGCTGCCGTCGGCGAAGTCCACGTGGTCGGCCGCGACCTCCTTCACCGCGGTGTTCAGCCGCACGTCGACCCCCAACCTGGCCAGGGTGCGTCGGGTGTAGCGCTGCAGTCGGCGGTCGAACGGCCCGAGCAG
Organism: Brooklawnia sp.; assembly: GCF_049651565.1. Classification (GTDB taxonomy): domain Bacteria; phylum Actinomycetota; class Actinomycetes; order Propionibacteriales; family Propionibacteriaceae; genus Brooklawnia. The sequence continues at coordinate 10,178 of NZ_JBASCI010000190.1, read as the reverse complement.
CCGGTCGGTCATCTCGACCAGCACGACGTGAAAGTTGTCCACCCCGATCTGCGGGTACAGCACCGGCATGGCCTGGGTCTTCATCTCGGCCAGTGCACCGGCGGTCTCGACACCGGTCGCGCCGCCACCCACCACCACCGCGGTGAACCGCCGGTTCGGGTCGGCGTCCGCCGCCATCAGCTCCAGGCCGGAGAAGATGATGTCACGCACCTCGAGGGCCTGACCACGGGTGTAGATCAGCCGGGTGTGCTCGGCCGCGCCGGGAACGCCGAAGTAGTTCGCACCCACCCCCGGGCAGACGATCAGCTTGTCGTAGTGCAACGGTGCGCCACGACTGACCATGACCTGCTTGTTCTCGAGGTCGATGCCGGTGACAGTGGCCCTGCGGAAGCTCGCCATGTGGGTGCGGTCATTGGACGCCCAGCGGCGCAGCGAATAGGTGACGTCGCCAGGGTTCAGCGCGCCCATTGCCACTTGGTAGAGCAGCGGCTGGAAGGTCGTGTACGCGTGCCGGTCGACGATGGTCACTTCGTAACCCGCTGACGTCAGTTCTTCGGCGGCGTGCAGTCCGGCGAACCCGCCACCGACGATTACCACATGAGGCTCAGTCATGTTGACCATTCTGGCGGCCGGCACAACTCCCATGTCGGCGTGGCGGTCAGCGGACCAGGCAGCCGCCCGCCGCTACCGGTTCGGACAGTTCGGCGGCGGCGTCCAGCCAGCCGGCGGTGGCGGCGTCGGTGAGGATGTAGCCGGTTTGCGGGTCGACCGCTGACATCGCGAAGACGGTGCCGGCCACCCGGCCGTCGGGGGTGAGCAACGGGCCGCCCGAGTTGCCCGACCGCACCTCGCCACGGATCGAGTAGACCTCGCGGGCCACCCCGGCCTCGCCGTAGATGTCGGCGCCGTTCTCGACGACTGTGCCGCGGATGCGTCCCTGGCTGAGGGTGTAGGGCCCGCCCCACGGGAAGCCGGCCGCGACGACGTCCTCGCCGGGCGGCAGGTTCTCGGTGGCCCGCGGCAGCGGTTCGGCGGCCAGTCCGGGCACCGACAGGATGGCCAGGTCGAGGTCGGGGTCGAAGCCCACCACCGTGGCGTCCTGCCAAGCAGTGCGACCGCCCACCGAGATGCTCACCCAGGACGCCCCCGCCACCACGTGCGCGTTGGTGACCACTCGTTCGGGAGCGACCACCCAGCCGCTGCCGGCGGAGTCGGCCAGGCATTCCGGGGCGTCGGTCTGCACCTGGACGATGCTGGTCGCGGCCTGCTGAACCTCCGGCCGGTTGAGGATCTCGGTGTCCGGTTCCTGGGCGGGCAACTCGGGTTCGTCGCCGCCGAAGACCTCGGGCAGCCCGTCGCGCAGGAACTCGACGGCCCGGCCGGGCAGTTCGTTCAGCTCATCGGGTGCGGCGATGTCGAGCACCAGGTAGACCCGTGACTTGGCGATGGTGTTGGCAACCGGCGGCGGAGCGAACGGCAGGATCGCGGTGACCACGAACCAGACCACGAAGGTGGCCACCAGCCCGGACGCGATGGCGCCGAAGAAGGCGTCCGCGCCCCTGGCGTGACCGTCACCACGGATCCGGCGTCCGATGGCGCGGAAGACGCCCTCACCGATGACGATCGCCATCAGCACGACCATGATCAGGGTCGTGGTGCGCAGGGCGCGGGTGCTGTCCAGGGTGGGGAACCACTCGACCACGCGCGGCGCGGCCCAGAACCCGAGCATGGTCCCGGCGACCAGGCCGATCAGGCTGAGCAGGCCGACCATGAAGCCGCTGCGGGCACCCGCCACGGCGCGCATGATGATCAGCCCGCCGATCAGCAGGTCCACCCACAGGGCAGCGTTCACTACGCGTCCTCTCGCACCATCGGCCGGCCACAGCTTCGCCGCCGGTACGAGTGTGGCATGGCCCCCCAAGCCGGGGGCCGGTCAGCGGTCGTCGGGAAGTTCGACTCAGACGGCCTCGGCCCGGTCAAGGGCATCGAGCGCCGCCCGGGACTCGTCCATGATCATGGCGTACATGACTTCGCGGGCGTCGTCCTCGGAGACGTCGACGGCCAGCGCGATCTCGGCGAGCAGCGGCGCCGAGGCCTCCTTGAGCAGGTCCTTCTCACCAAGCGAGAGCGAGCCACGCTCACGGCGGCGGACCAGGTCGCGCACAACTGCTGCCAGCTGCAACGGGTCACCGGTTGCGATGCTGGCACGGTTGGCCTTGTAGCGACGGGACCACTGAGGTTCCTCACCAACGGTGGGACCGCTGAGCACATCGGCGAGGCGATCGAGCTCGGTCAAACCGGCGACGTCTCGAATGCCGATCTCATCGGCCTTCGCCACGGGCAGGCTGATTGACAACTTGCTGCTGACTACCTCAAGCTCGGCGTACTCAACCTGCTCGCCCCGGACCGTCCGGGTCATGACCTTCGCCACCACCGCTGGACCATGGTGGGGGTGGATGACGGTCTGACCAACATGGAACTTCATGAATACCCTCGCAACATTTCTTCGCCACCGGTCCCGTAAGCGCATGGCTCGCAAAGGCGCCGTAACGCCAAGGCGGGACCTTCCTTTGGTCCCACGGGTCAGCAGTGGAAGTTTACCAGATTAGGAGCCTTATACCCAGTTGCCGGTGCATATGCCCTAGTCATTGCCAAATGGATCGGCTTATTTCGATAGGCGAAACTGCGAGGATGTCATGGCCGAGCCGTCGGCCCACGAGTTCTTCGGCCACTGGGACGAGCGGCTGGTCACCACCGCCATCCATGCTGGGCACGAATTGCTTCCCGCGGTGGCGCGCCTCCTGCTCGTGGACGCTCGGGCCAGGCGCCGGGAGGAGGATCCCTTCACCGAACTGATCGCCGAACGGGCGAGCGGGTCGCGAGTGGTGGTGCACCGCTCCAGGTTCGAGGTAGACCTGAACCGGCCGAGGGCGCGTGCCATTTACCGGACGCCGGACGAGGCGTGGCGGCTTCCGGTGTGGGACGGCAGGGAGTTGGATGCCAAGCTGGTGTCTGGATCGCTGACGGTATACGACCGGTTCTACGCCGAACTTGGTGAGCGGCTGGACCGGTTGGCGGGCGGCGGACCGTTCGTGGTCTACGACGTGCACGCCTACAACCACCGACGCGGTGGCCCAGGTGCGTCGGCGAGTCCGGCGGCCGGGAACCCGGAGGCGACCGTGGGCACCGGCACCCTGCACCCCAGGTTTCGCCCGGTGGTGACTGCATTCATGGCCGCGATCGCCTCATCGCCGGCGGCCGGGACGCTGGACGTGCGGGAGAACATCCGGTTCCGCGGTGGTGAGCTGGCGCGCTGGGTGCACCAGCGGTACCCCGCGATTGGGTGCGTGCTCGCTGTCGATTTCAAGAAGACCTTCATGGACGAGTGGACCGGCGAACCCGACCTTGATCGCGTGGCTGCGCTGTCCGATGCGCTGGCCGGGACGCGTGCGCCGGTGCTTTCCGCGCTGGCTGGGCTCCCTTCCGCCGGTGTGGCTTAGCTGTCGCCCGTTCTGACGGCGCGGCCGACCCGGGTGTGCTCCGGGCCCGGTTCCCTCGTGGGGTCACCTGTCGTGCTGGGACGCCGCCACACCGGGTGTGCACTTTCCGTTCCTGGGGACGGTTACTGCTCGCGAGGAGCCTCAAAGGCGTACGTTCTTCGTCCCTTGGGACGCATCGTGCCCACGGGCTGCTGGCTGATCCTCTGATGCGCGGCCGCTTGCCACCAGGATCCGCCCGTTCCATTTCTGAAGCCCTGTCGGCTATCTGTTCCGGCAGCGGTTGGCCCCGCCAGGACCCGCCCGCCTATTGGCCAAGCCCTGATTCTCATCTGCTCCCACCTTTCCTCTGCCCTCTACTGCGCCACCAAGAGGGCTGAGCAGGAGTTCGGCATGCCCGCTGGGCCTGGTTCGGGTTCGGCTTGGGGGGCGGTGCCCACCCGGCGCACCGGCGGGAAGTGGCCTCCCAGATGTCGGCGTCGAGTTCGAGGCCGGCCCACCCCTTGATCGTCCCAGTGGACGCCAATAGGCTATTTTCCGATCCACCGGGCCGGTCCAACCGAACCGGCATGCCGGTCGAAACGTTCTTCACAGGAGAAGACGAATGACGCTAACCGTCGAGGAATACGCCAAGCACTTCGATATGGCCCTGCATTTGCAGAGCTCCACCGAGCAGGACATCCGCGAGCACGCCCGGGCCGCACGAGCAGCCAATGTTGCCGCCTGCTACACCAATTCATTCTGGACACCTGTTGTCGCCGAGGAACTGCGCGGCTCAGACGTGCGGGTCGGGACGGCCATCTCGTTCCCCTACGGCTGCACCTCCACCGCGCTGAAGTTCGCCGAGATCGACGAGGGCCTCGAACTCGGCGCCACCGCCGTCGACATGGTGCTGAACATCGGCGCGCTGCGGGACGGGAACCACACCTTGGTCGAGACCGAGCTGGCCGGGCTGGTCGAACGCTGCGAGGGCCGTGCCATCAGCAAGCTGATCTTCGAGGTGTGTTTCCTGACCGACGACGAGATCGCAACCCTGACCAGGATGTGCAGCGAGGCAGGGATCGACTACGTCAAGACCGCCACCGGATCGGAGGGCTTTCCAACCGAGGCCCAGGTGAAGATCATGCGCGACAACATCACCAACCCCCGCACGAAGCTGAAGGTGTCCGGCGTCCCCCGCACTTTCACCCTGCCCGCGACTCTGTGGATGATCGAGAAGCTCGGCGTCTCACTCATCGGCACCCGATCGGCCGCCCAACTCGTCCAGCAATACGCCAACTACCTGGAAACCGGAGATTGAGAATGTCTGAAGAGGCCTACCTGGTCGGCATCGACGCCGGCACCACCGGCTGCAAGACCGTCGTCTTCAGCCCCGATGGCACCGCGCACGGCGAGGATTACCGCGAGTACCCCTGCCTTTTCCCGAAGCCGGGCTGGATCGAGCAGTCCTATGACGACATCATTCCGCCGCTGGTCGAATCGTGCCGGGTCGCGATCAACAAGTCCGGAATCGACCGCAGCAAGATCAAGGCCGTCGCGTTCTCGTCCCAGGCCCCGCTGCTGACGATGCTCGATGAGGACGGGTTCCTGATGCGCGATTTCGTCTCCTGGCAGGACCTGCGCGGCGCGCCCTACATTCCAAGGCTGCGGGAGGAGTACGGCGCTGAAAAGTTCTACCAGGAGACCGGCGATCCGCTGAACACCAACTCGGCCGCCCCCAAGTGGGCTTGGCTGCGCGACCACGAACCCGAGAACTTCAACCGTGCCCGCTGGCTGCTGTCCGAGCAGGAGTACCTGCTGAAGATCTGGGGCGCCGACGGCTACTGGACCGACCTGTCGTCCGCCTCGCGCGAGGGCATGCTCGACGTCAACTCGATGGAGTGGTCGATCGGCGTGCACGAACTGGTCGGCCTGCCGCTGGAGAAGCGGGCGAAGATCTCCACTGAACCCGGCCAGGTGGTCGGCGCCGTAACCGGTGACCTTGCCCTGCGGGCCGGGCTGCCGGACGGGGTGGCGTTGTGCGTCGGCGCGCACGACCAGAACTGCTCGACCTTCGGCGGCGGCGCGATCCGGGGCGGCGACGCCGCGATGGTGATGGGGACCTTCGGGTCGTGCTACGTCGTGATGGACGCGCCGATGCGTGACCCGAAGCGCAAGCTGGTGGTCAAGCCCAACCATGCGATGGGCAACTGGACGATCGAGGCGTTCTCCAACACCTCGGCGTCGGCATTCCGCTGGTACCGCGACACGTTCGCCGATCTGGAGATCGCGGCCGGCGGCAAGGTCGGTATGGATCCTTACGACTTGATAACCCGGCAGGCCGCGGCCTCGCCGATCGGTGCCAACGGCATCACCTTCCTGCCCTACCTCGCCGGTGCCGCCGGTGCCCGCCAGAACCCGGCCGCCCGAGGTGGCCTGCTCGGCCTGTCGCTCGGCACTACAAAACAGGACATAGTGCGGGCGGTGCTGGAGGGCATCTGCTTCGAGATGCGCGACGTCATCGAGGCGCAGAAGGCGGCCGGGGTCGAGATCGGCACCATCCGGTTGGTCGGCGGCGCAGCCAAGTCGCCGTTCTGGAGCCAGATGTTGGCCGACTCGCTCGGCCACCCGCTGGAGATCCTCGCCTCCGACCAGGCCGGCTGCCTGGGCGCGGCGATGTACGCCGGGGTCGGGGTAGGCGTCTACCAGTCGTGCGAGGACGCCGCCGCCCAGGCGGTGAAGGTGTCGGCCCGCTATGAGCCCGACCCGCAGGCCACGGCCAGGTACGACGCAGCGTTCAGCCGGTTCGTCGAGGCGTACGACGCGCTGGACGGCCGGCTGTTCTAGTCCGCGGTGCCGGCCGGCCACCGATTCTGTCGCCGGGGCGCTTCGTTCAGAACCAGGCCGGGTCGCTGACCCCGTCCCGGCCCAGCCAGTCGGCGTCGCCGCGCTCGACCCGGGCAGCGAGCGCCGTGACCTCGACCAGCGCGCCCGGACGCGCCAGTTGCTGCACGAAAGCCACGCTGATCAGTGGCGGCGAGCTGGGGTCGAGATAATCGGCGGCCGCCTGCTGCGCGGCGCGCAGGTCGACGCCGACGACGGCCTTGATCTCCAGGCTGACCAGGTCGGACGCCTGCGCCTCGGCTGCCGCCAGGCAGGCCATCACGTTGACCATCACCTGCTTGGTCTGGGCCTCGACGTCACCATTGCCGACGATCTGGCCGGAGGCGTCCACCGCGTTCTGGCCGCCGACGAAGACCAGCGACGCCCCGGCCGGCACCACCGTCGCCTGGGAGTAGTACGGGGAGCGTTCCAGTTCGGGTGGGTTGATGCGCTCAACTGACCTTGCTGTCCTCCCTGTCGGCCAGCCAGCTGGCCACCTCGTCCACCGTCTGCTGCTCGAACGCGAAGCCGGACTCGAGCAACACCTGCGGCACCTGATTCTGGCTGTCCACGATCCGCTCGGCGAACTGCCCAACCACCAGCCGCATCAACCAGACCGGCGCCCCGATCGGCAGCACCGGACGTCCCATGGCGTGCGCGACGGCACGGATCACCTCGCGGTTGGTCGAGGTCGCCGGCGACGCGAGGTTGACCGGCCCCTCGATCGGGTGGTCGATCAGCCAGGTCAGGGCGCGGACCTCGTCGACCAGGCCAATCCACGGCCAGATCTGGCTGCCGGGGCCGAGCGGTGCGCCCAGCCCGAGCTTCAGCAGCGGCATCAGCGGGCCGAGCGCCCCGCCGGTGCGGGACAGCACCAGCCCGGTCCGCGCCAGCGCCACCCGGTTGCCGGCCCGGGCCGCCTCGCTGGTCGCCTGCTCCCACTGCTGAACGACATCAGCCAGCCAGTCACTGCCCGGCCGGCTGTGTTCGGTCAGCGGTTCGCGCCCCCGGTCGCCGTAGTACCCGACGCCCGAGGCGTTCACCAGGGCGACGTGCGGGCCCAGCGTGGCGGCGGCGCGAGCCAACGTTCGGGTGGATCGCACCCGGCTGGAAAGAATCAACTGCTTGCGCCGAACCGTCCAGTGCCGAGCCACGTTGGCGCCAGCCAGGTTGACGAAGACGTCCACCTCGCCACAGGGCTCATGGTGCAGTTCCTCCTGCTCCGGGTTCCAACCCACCTCGTCGGGCTGCACAGCGGGCCCCCGCACCAACCGCAGCACCGTGTCGCCACGCCCACGCAGGTAAGCCGTCAGCGCGGTACCGATCAAGCCACTGGCCCCACCGATCGCAATCGTCGCCATGGGTCGATCGTAGGCGCCTCAGCCCTTCCGTTTCTGGATGGCAGCCCACTCGTCGCGAAGGCCCACCGTCCGGTGGAAGTGCATCAGCTCGTCGGGGTCGACGCTGAAGTAACCGAGCCGCTCGAACTGCACCACCTCGCCCGGCTGGGCGCCGGTCAGCGCGGCCTCCAGCTGGCAGCCGTGCAGCAGTTCGCGGGAGTCCGGGTTGAGGTCGTCGAGCGGTTCACCGGTTGCCTCGCCGGGCAGCGCGGTCGAGAACAGCCGGTCGTACAGCGCGACCGTCGCCTCGACCGCGTGCGGACGCGACACCCAGTGCATCGTCGACTTCACCTTGCGCCTGTCGGGCGCGTCGCCGCCGCGGGTCTCGGGGTCGTAGGTGGCCAGCACCTCGACGACCTGGCCGTCGTCGTCGCGGACCACGTCGGTGGCGGTGACGAAGTACGCGCCGCGCAGCCGGACCTCGCGTCCGATCGACAACCGGTAGAACTTCGGCGGCGGCACCTCGGCGAAGTCGTCCTGCTCAATGTACAGCTCACCGCTGAAGGCGACATGGCGCACGCCGTCGTCGGGGTTCTCGGGGTTGTTCATCACCTCGAAGTACTCCACCTCGCCGACCGGCCAGTTGGTGATGGTCAGCCTGAGCGGCCGCAGCACCGCCATCCGGCGCTGCGCGGTCCTGTTCAGGTCGCGACGCACGAAGGCCTCCAGCTCCTCGATGGCCTGCCGGGAGTTCGTCTTCGACACCCCGATGTTGCGGCAGAACGCCACGATCGCGGACGCCGGGTAGCCGCGCCGCCGAAGTCCGCTGAGGGTGGGCATCCGCGGGTCGTCCCAGCCGTCGACAATGCCCTGCCGCACCAGGGTGGCCAATCGCCGCTTGGAGGTGACCGTGTGGGTCAGCTCGAGGCGGGCGAACTCGATCTGCTTCGGCTTTTCGTAGGGCAGCGGCAACTGCTCCAGGCACCAGTCGTACAGCGGCCGGTGGCTGACGAACTCCAGCGTGCACAGCGAGTGCGTGACGGCCTCGATCGCGTCGGACTGGCCGTGCGCCCAGTCGTAGGTGGGGAAGATCACCCACTGGTCGTGAGTGCGGTGGTGGTGGCCGCGCCGGATGCGGTAGAGCACCGGGTCGCGCAGCTGCATGTTCTCGGCGTTCATGTCGATCTTCGCGCGCAGCACCCGGGCACCCTCGGCGAACTCGCCGGCCCGCATCCGGCGGAACAGGTCGAGGTTCTCGGCCACCTCGCGGTCTCGGTACGGCGAGTCGATGCCGGGTTTGCCGTAGCCGCCGCGCTGCGCGGAGATGGTCTCGCCGTCCTGGTCGTCGACGTAGGCCTTGCCGTTGACGATCAGGTGCTCGGCCCACTGGTAGAGCTGTTCGAAGTAGTCGGACGCATAAAGCACGCTGTGCGGTTCGAAGCCGAGCCAGCGCACGTCGGCGATTATCGAGTCGACGTACTCGACCTCTTCGGTGTCTGGGTTGGTGTCGTCGAAGCGCAGGTTGCAGATGCCGCCGAAGTTGTCGGCGATGTCGAAGTCGACGGTGATGGCCTTGGCGTGCCCGATGTGCAGGTAACCGTTGGGTTCGGGCGGGAAGCGAGTCTGGACGCGTCCTGAGTAGGTGCCGGCTGCGTTGTCGGCGCGGACGATCTCACTGATGAAATCCCCGGCGGAGGATTCTGGCTCGCTCATGGCTGCGAATTCTAGCCGGTGGCCCGGGCTCACGATCTTCAGTTGTCGGCGAGCAGGACCCGCAACTCGGCGGCGGTGGGGTTGTGCAGCAGCAGGGCGGTGATGCCGGTCAGGCCGACCATGATCATGCTGGGCACCCTCATCGCGGCCTCCGCTGGTCGCCCTTGCCAGCGCCGGTGATGCCGTTGATCAGTGCGCTGACCAGGCTGATGATGATCGACCCGAGCAGGGCGGCACCCCAGCCGGTGACGGTGAACGCGATGCCGAACTGACCCATGATCCAGGAGGTCAGCATCAGCATGGCGGCGTTGATCACCAGCAGGAACAGCCCGAAGGTGAGCAGGATGAAGCAGCCGCTCAGCACCTGCACCACCGGCTTGACGAACGAGTTGACCAGCCCGAATACCAGCGAGACCAGCAGCAGGGTGACGATCACGTCCCCCGACGGGTCGCCGGTGGCAGCGGTGCCGCCGACCTGGATGCCGGGCACCAGCCAGCCGGCGACCCAGACCGCCAGCGCGGTGGCGACGATGCGCAGCAGCAGATTCACTCCTCCTGTCTACCACTCAGGCCGGTGCGCTCGGCCGGCGTCGCCGCCGGCCAGGTGGGCGTCCACCACCGGACGCAGCGCCGCCAGCCCGGTGAAGACGACCCCCTTCAGACCGAGCCTGCGGGCGGCCTCGACATTGCCCGGCCGGTCGTCGGTGAACAGCACGTCGCCGGGTGCCAGGCCGAGGCCATCGATGGCCGCCCGGAAGACGGCCGG
>NZ_JBASCI010000189.1:0-8874 GCF_049651565.1 Brooklawnia sp. | reverse complement strand
GGCTCATCGGGTCGCCTCCGCGTCCTCGGCCGGCGCGGGGGACGCGGAGGCGGCCGGCGCTGTTGGTTCACCCTGTGCTGCCGGGTCGGGCCCGGTCGACGCGGCCTGCTCCTCGGACTGCATGGTGGTGGCGGCGTCGGCCGGGGTGTCCGTTTCGGTGGTGGTTTGGGGCTCGGTCTCGGCCACCGGTTCCGGCTCCACCGGGGTGGTCTCTGCCTCGGCTGGGTCGGGTTCCGGCTCGGGTTCAGCCACCGGTTCCGGTGCCCGGATCGGTGCCGTCGCAGGGGGCACGATGCCGGCCAGTTCGTCACCGGTCACTGTGGTGGGCACCCCGACCACCTGCCCGTCCGGTAGCCGGATGAACGCCGGGCGGGGATTGGGTCGCATCCCCAGTTTCCAGGCCCGATCGGCCAGCCGGGCGCTGGACCTGAGGTCCTGAACCTGGGCGACCAGCGCCGCCTCCTGGTAGCGCAGCTCGGCCTCGCGGGCCTGCAGGCTGCTCAATTCGGCCGACTGGGTCTGGATCGTGGTGGACAGCACCAGCACCCCGGCCATGCCCAGTCCCAGCAGCACGGCGATGAACAGCACGAACGGCAGTTGGGCGATCTGTTGGGTCGACCGCCCCGGCACCGCCCGCAGCGGCGTCGGCTGCTGCTCGGTGGTCGGTCTGGGGCCGACAACAGGTGCCTGCAGGGCGCTCATCGATGCTCCTGTCTGGGACGGATCCGTTGCAGTGCCCGCAGCCGGGCGGAGGCGGCCCGCGGGTTGCCGGCCACCTCTTCGGGATCTGGTTTCTCGGCGCCGCGGGTCAGCGCGGTGAACTGGGCCTGCAGGTTCTCCGGCACCACGGGCAGACGCGGCGGTGCCGCGTCGCGGGTGGCGGCCGCGAACGCCTGCTTGACCATCCGGTCCTCAAGGGAGTGGTACGCCAGCACGGCGATCCGGCCGTGGAGCGCCAACCGGTCCAGCGCTATCGGCAGCAACCCGGACAGGGCGTCGAGTTCGCCGTTCACCGCGATCCGCAGCGCCTGGAAGGTGCGCTTGGCGGGGTGTCCGCCGCCGTGGCGGACCGCAGCGGGCAGCGCGGCCGAGATGACCTCCACCAGGCGGGCCGAGGTGGTGAACGGTTGCCGTTCGCGTTCGGCGATGATGCTCCGCACGATGCGCTCGGCGTGGGCTTCCTCGCCGTACCGCTTCAGGATGCCCACCAGTTCAGCCCTGGACGCCGAGTTCAGCACGTCCGCGGCGGTGCGCGGCAGCCGGGCGTCCATCCGCATGTCGAGCGGCGAGTCGACGGAATAGGCGAAGCCGCGGTCGCGTTGGTCGATCTGCAGGCTGGACAGACCCAGGTCGGCCAGCAGCGAGTTGGGGTGGTCGACCCCCAGGTCTTCGAGCACCTGGCCCAGTTCGTCGAAGCGGGCCTGCACCAGCTCGACCCGCGAGGCATACCGCGCCAGTGTCTGGCGGGCGATCGCCAGCGCGTCGGCGTCCCGGTCGATACCGATCAGGTGCGCCCGGGGGTTTGCTGCCAGAATCGCCGCCGCGTGCCCGCCCATGCCGATGGTGGCGTCCACGTGGACGGCCCCGGGTTCGGTCAGGGCGGGCGACAGCAACTCGACGATGCGAGACAGCATCGCCGGGGTGTGCCCGGCGTGGTCGGTGGCATCGCCCGTCGGCCCACGCCGCCCGCTCACGTCCATCGTGTCCCTCCTGGCACCAGCCGCTGTGACACCTGGTTTCAATCCGGACCGCCACCTGGCGCCGGGGAAGGGGTGCCAGGGGGCTGCTGCCCGGATTGAAGCCGGACGACACAGTTCGCCCTCTCCGGTCAAAGGACCGGGAAGATCTCCTCATTCAGTTCTGCAAAGGCCGCCTCCTGGGCGGTGGAGTACTCCTGCCAGGCCTGCGGCTCCCAGATCTCCAGCCGGTCGATCGCCCCCACCACGACGATCTCCTTGTCGAGCCCGGCGTACTGGCGCAGTCCCACCGGGATGGTTACCCGGCCCTGCTTGTCGGGGACCTCGTCGCTGGCCGAGGACGCCAGCATGCGCTGGAAGTCGCGCACCTGCCGTACCGTTGCGGGCGCCGAGGCCATCTGTTCGGTCTTCTTGGTGAAGGTGGCGATCGGGTAGACCGCCAGGCAGCGGTCCTGCCCGCGGGTCATCACCAACCCCTCGGCCAGTTCGTCGCGGAACTTGGCAGGCAGGAAGAACCGACCCTTCTCGTCAAGCTTGGGTGTGTGGGTACCAAAGAACACCGGTTCTCACCCCCATCTGCCCCGCATCGGACCCTGGCCCTCCATTTCGCTCCACCTTACTCCACACCGCTCCACCAGCGCACCATCCTGGCGCACGATTCTCACTGCCGCCTCGGCATTTGGGTCGGCAGTAGGATGAATGGGCCCCGACCGTCTACCGATGGGATGCCTGTGTCCGTGGAAGCCCAACGCGCGCTCGCGTCCGAACTGGACGTCGACCGGGTCCAGGAAACGGTGGCGGCCATGCGCCACGCCATAGCCGGGGTCATCGAGGGCAAGGTCGAGCAGATCGACCTGGCGATCATGGTGCTGCTGGCCGGCGGCCACCTACTGATCGAGGACGTTCCCGGGGTGGGCAAGACGATGCTGGCCAAGGCGCTGGCGAGGTCGATCGACTGCACGGTCCGCCGGATCCAGTTCACCCCCGACCTGCTGCCCTCCGACATCACCGGAGTGTCGGTTTACAGCCAGGACAGCCACGAGTTCCAGTTCAAGCCGGGCGGGGTGTTCGCCAACATCGTCGTCGGCGACGAGATCAACCGGGCCTCCCCCAAGACCCAGTCCGCGCTGCTGGAGGCGATGGAGGAACGCCAGGTCAGTGTGGACGGCACCACCCACCGGCTGCCGCCACCCTTCATGGTGGTCGCCACCCAGAACCCCATCGAGATGGAGGGCACCTACCCGCTGCCCGAGGCCCAACGCGACCGCTTCATGGCCAGGATCCAGATGGGCTACCCGACCCGCGGCGCCGAGATCGACATGCTGGACGCCCACGGCGCCGCCAATCCGCTGTCGTCGATGCAGCCGGTCACCGACGGCGAAACCGTCACTCGGCTTGCCGCGGGGCTCGGCCAGGTGCACGTGTCACCGGCGGTCAAGGGCTACATCGTGGACGTGCTGGACGCCACCCGAGCCAGCACCGACCTGCGGCTGGGCGCCTCACCGCGGGCAGGTCTGCACCTGCTGCGCGCTGTTCGGGTGCGGGCCGCGATGCTGGGTCGCGACTACGGCACACCCGACGATGTGCAGGCCCTGCTGGGCCCGGTGCTGGGGCACCGCCTGCTGATGACCTCGCAAGCCAGGTTGTCCGGACGCAGGCCCGGCGACGTCGTCCGCACAGCAGCCGGAACGGTCCCGGTGCCGCGGGGGAACTGACGTGCACCCGTGGCACCGCCTGACGCCGCGCGGACGGATCGTCGTCCTGACCGGAGCTCTGCTCGCGGTGTTCGGGGCGTTTCTGGCCCAGCGCGACCTGTTCTGGCTCGGCGCGTTCGCGGTCTGCGTGGTGCTGGGTGCGCTCATCCTGGTGTCCTGGCCGGTTCGTGGGCTGCGGCACGAGCGCCGGATCCCGGTCGCCTCGGTTCCAGTCGGCACTGCCTTCCAGGTGCAGATGCGGGTGCTGGGGTCAGCCGCCGTCTGGCCGAGGCTGCTGCGCTTCGAGGACGTGGTGCCGCAGTCGATGGGCATGCGGCCCCGGTTCGCGTTGTCCGGCGGGATCTCGGTGGTCGGCGAAGAGGTGACATATCAACTGGTGGGCGCCGAGCGCGGACGGTTCCGGATCGGGCCGCTGCTGGTGCGCAGCCTCGACCCGTTCGGCCTGGCCCGCAACGACATGGCGTTCGCCACCATCACCGAGGTCGCGGTCACCCCCCACATCTTCGAGCTGGGCAGGCTGCGGGCCGGGGCGTCGGGTGCCTCCGCCGAGACCCACACCGCCCGGGCCGGGCTGGTCGGGCAGGACGACGTGCTGGTCCGTGAGTACCGACGCGGCGACGACGTCCGTCGGGTGCACTGGCGGTCGACGGCGCGGGTCGGAGAGTTGATGGTGCGCCGCGAGGAACAGTCGTGGCAGCCCACCACCCGACTGGTGCTGGACAATCGGCGCAGCGCGCACGCCGGCACCGGGTCGGCCAGTTCGTTCGAGTGGTCGGTATCGGCTGCCGCGTCGGCCGGGATTGCGCTGCTCGGCACCGGGACGACCCTCGAGCTGGCCGACGCGGACGGCCAGAGCCTGGGTCCGGACGGCGACCGGGCGATGCGGGCCCAGCAGTTGATCAGCGAGCTGACCGACGTGAAGCTGACCCGGGCGGACAGCCTGGCCGCGGCGCTGGCGACCCCGGGTGAGGACCGACCGCAGGGATCGTCGGTGGTGGCGGTGTTGGGTCGGCTCGGCCCGGGCGACCTGGCAATCCTGGTGGACTCACTGCCCGGCAGCGGCTCGGGGCATGCGATGGTGCTGGACGTCGACACCTTCGTCGGGCTGCCGGCCAGCACCAGCCAACGCCAGTACGCCCACGAGCTGGCCGAACATGGCTGGTCGGTGGTGCTGGTGCGGGCCGGTACCACCGTGCCGAACGCCTGGGCGCAACTTCACCGGGCCGCGGAGGTGCTGGGGTGACCGGCTCGCCGCGCAACACGATCGCGGTTGCGGTGGCTGCCTTCCTGGGCGCGATCCCGATGCTCGCGCTGACCCGGGACGACCGGTTCCTGCCCGGCGTGGTGATGACGGTGCTGCTGGTACAGGTTGCCGCAGCGTTGGTGCGCCGGCTCACCCCGCGGGCCGCGCCGCCGACGGCAGCCCAGGTCGCGGTCGTGCTGGTCGGCTTCCTGGTGGTTGGCCGCGCCACCGTCCCATCTGCCGCCACAGCTGCCGACAACGGGCCGGCCAGCGTCTGGCAGATGGCCGTCACCGTCTTCCGGTCGGCGCAGCGGCACATGGAGGAGCAGAGCGCCCCGATGGCGTCCGACGACGCAACGTTGGTCGTGCTGCTGCTCGCGGTGGCCGTGCTGACCATCATGATCGACGTCAGCTTCATCGCCGCCCGCAGCGCCCTGCTCGCCGCGATGCCGTTGCTGGGCGGCTACCTGGTCGCCACCATCGTCCTCGACGACCGCGTGCGGCCGGTCGCCATGGTGGCCGTCTGCACCGGCTGGCTGGTGCTGCTGGCGTCCCGGACGGTGGACCACGAGCGGCGCTGGCCACGGGGGCTCAGCAAGGAGACCGGCGCAAAGCTCAACGTGCGGGGCTTCCTGCGGCTGGCGCTGGTGCTCGGGGTCGGCGCGATCGCCATCGCCCTGGCGGCCGGGACGCTGGTACCGAGCACCCGCCGCGACCTGTGGACCGACCGCACCGGCACCGGCACCGTCCAGTTGACCGACCCCAGCATCCAGTTGAACGAGAACCTGCGGCGTCCCGATGACCGGCCGCTGCTCAGCTACACCACCACCGCCCCCGGCGGGGTGATGCTGCGCAGCAGCGCGCTGACCCGGGTGGACGCCGACGGCTGGCACCAGATCGACATGTCGCTGCAGCGTGGGTTCCCGGCCCGGGTGCCCGGTGTGGCGGGGACGCAGGCCACCGACGCTACCCAGGTCATCGTCGGTGACTTCGAGTCCAACTACCTGCCAGCGCCCTATGCCCCGGTCGGCTGGCAGGTCGAGGGCGAGTGGAACTACGACCCGGCGTCGCTGACCGTGCTGAACGTCGACCCGGCCGTCGGGCCGCAGGTGCTCACCGATCTGGCCTTCTCGGTCGAGCACCGCAACGCCGAACCAACCGCCGAGCAGTTGGTGTCGGCTGTGGCCGGCACACCCCCCGAGGGTGCGGTGGCGGCCGAGGTGCCCCAGGACGTCCCGGTGGTGATCGCCGAGCTGGCGGCCGAGATCACCGCCGACGCCGACAGCGACGGCCGGCGGGCGATCGCACTGCAGGACTGGTTGCGTGACCCGGAACGCTTCACCTACACCCTGAACGCGCCGAGCGGCACCGGCTACGACTCGCTGGTCAACTTCCTCACCCGGGACCGTGCCGGTTACTGCGTCCACTACGCCGGTGCCATGTCGCTGATGGCCCGCACCCTCGGGATCCCCTCGCGGGTGGCGGTCGGGTTCACCACGGGCACCCAGCAGGCGGACGGGTCGTGGCTGGTCACCTCGCACAACATGCACGCCTGGCCCGAACTGTTCTTCCAGGGTCTGGGCTGGGTGCGCTTCGAACCGACGGTCTCGGTCGGCTCCGCGCCGAGCTGGACCAACGTGCCGGAGGAGGTGGACGAGCCGGCCGAGTCCGAGCCGACCCCCACCTTCGAACCGGCCCCGGCGCCGAGCCAGCAGCCGCAGGTCCCGGTGGACGGGTCCGGTGACCAGTCAGCCGGTCTGACCGTGCTCGACTGGCGCTGGGTGCTGGGTGTGGCGGGCGGGTTGCTGCTGCTGGCGGCCCCGGCCCTGGCTCGGCTGGTGCAACGCGGCGTCCGGCTGCGCGCCATCCACGCCAGGGCAACGGTGATGGGGGCCTGGTGGGAACTTCGGGCCACCGTGGTCGACCTCGGGCTGGAGTGGCCGGACGGCACGCCCCGCCAGGTGGCGGCAGCACCCTGGCCGGGCCTGGACGACCGCGGCCGGGCAGCGCTGGAGCGGATCGCGGTGCTGGTGGAACGGCTGTACTACGCCCCGGGGCTGCCGGCACAGGTGCAGGTTCGGCAGGAGGTCGAACTAGTCAGCGAGCAGTTGCGGTCCGGCCAGTCCCGCTGGACGCGGACATGGACCCGGGTGGCGCCGCGGTCGCTGGTTCTCGGTCGGCGGATCTAGGCCGGCCGCGAGCCGGTGGCAGCTGGGTGCCGGCTGGGACGACGACACCCGGACGCTGGTGCATCCGGGTGTGCGGTAGTGGCTATGGGGTTGTGGTGCGGTGCCGAGTCATCGACAGCGGGGGGCTGGGTCAGATCTCGCCGTCCTGACGCCTGCGCCAGCGGTCCTCCATCCGTCCCATGAACGGTTCGCTGACGGACTTGTTGGGGTTTCGGCGGGGCTGCGCGGCGGGGTCGGTCGCCTTGCGCCAGGAGCCGAGCGCGATCACCGTGGCCGCGAACATGGCGAGGAACCCGACAACGCTGAGCGGCCAGATGGTCCGCAGGCCAACTATCAGGAGAACCAAACCGACCACGAACAGCACACCGGCCAATGCGGCGCGGCGACCATGGATCTGGCGTGGCGTGTGATGGGAGCCGAGCGTCTGGGCAAGCTTGGGATCATCCGCAGCAAGCGAGGCCTCGAGTTGTGCCAGCAGTCGCTGTTCTTCCTCCGAGAGAGCCATTTCCCCCCCTCCTGATTTGTGGGTTGACTCAAGTGTAGGCGCCGCTTTGGGACGTGCGAAGCGCCGAATCTTAATCGTTACCGGCCAGCGACCTGCGAAGCATACCGCAGTCAGGTTGACCCAGCCAGAGTCGCACGGCTGACGGCGTTTGGCCCGAACTTGCGGACGACGGCGTCAGCGGCGGTCTCGACCTCGCGCATGCCACGTTCGGGAGCGTCCAGGGTGGGCTGGCGATAGGCCTCGTCAGCGGGGATCAGCTTCTCGATCCGCACACCGACCCGGCGGATTCGGGCGCGTTGCAGGTGCAGCCCCTGGTAGAGCCGCAGCGCCTGAGCGTAGACCTCGTCGGTGACGTCGGTGGGGCTGGGCAGTTGGCCGGTCCGGGTGATCGTGGTGAAGTCGGAGAAACGCACCGAGATGCTGACTGCGCGGCCGCACATGCCCGCCTCCCGCAGCCGGGCCGACGCCCGCACCGCCATCCGCAGCAGTTCGCCGTGCACCACCCGGGGGTCATCGGTGTCGCGGCCGAAGGTGGTCTGGGCGCCGATGGAGTGTTCCGGCTCGGTGACCTGGATGGACCGGTTGTCGCGTCCCCAGGCCAGGTCGTGCAGCAGCGCCCCCTGGTGGGCCCCGAAGGCGCGTTGCAGGGTGGGCCTCGGGGTGTGGGCGAGGTCGTCGATGGTGGTCAGGCCCAGCTTGTGCAGCCGGGACGCGGTGGCCGGCCCCACCCCCCAGATCGCCTCCACCGGCAGCGGGTGCAGGAAGGCGGTGATCTGGTCGGGTGGCACCTCGACCAGGCCATCCGGTTTGGCCTGGTTGCTGGCAAGTTTGGCGATGAACTTGCTCGGCCCGATGCCGACCGAGCAGGGGATGCGTTGCTCGTCGGCGACCCGGGCGCGCAGCAGCTCACCGATCGTCCGGGGTTCGCCGAGCCGGCGAATCGCACCGGTGATGTCGCAGAAGGCCTCGTCGATGCTGGCCACCTCGACCTTGTCGGTGAGGCTGCGCAGCAGTTGCATCACCCCCGCCGAGACATCGGCGTAGGTGTCGTGGTCGGGCGGCACCGCCACCGCCTGCGGGCAGAGCCGCCGGGCCCGGGTCGAGGGCATGCCACCCTCGATGCCGAAGGCCCGGGCCGGGTAGTTGGCGCTGAGCACCACGCCGCGTTCGGCGCCGCCGACGTACATCGGCAGATCGCGCAGCTCGGGACGCCGGGCCATCTCGACCGAGGCGTAGAAGGCGTCCATGTCGACGTGCATGATCACCGGGTGGCGGGTCATTGTCCGGAGCTTCCGGGGCTGGAGTGCCACAGCTTGCGCGGCGGTTGGGCGGCCGGCAGTCCGGCAGGTCTGGTGTCGGCGTATGGCGACTGCTTGAAACCGCTGGCGTGCAGAAAGACCCGCCGGCGTCCCATGCCACCGGCCCGGGCGTGCCGGTTGGGGTCGGGTTCGACTTCGGGACGCAGGTCCTGGCTGGCCGGGTCCTCCGGCAGCGGTTGGCGGACCGGGCGGCCGCGGGGTGGCGG
>NZ_JBASCI010000188.1:0-7989 GCF_049651565.1 Brooklawnia sp. | reverse complement strand
GCGCTGCGCGGCTACCCGGACCTGGAGACTTACGGTCGCGGCCACCAGGTGGTGGTAGCGGACGGCCGCGTCCCGGCCTGGCGAGCCGGAACGTTCGGTGCCGTGGTGGCCGACGTGCCCTGCACCGGGCTCGGGTCGCTGCGGCGGCGTCCGGAGTCCCGTTGGCGCCGGGACGCCGAACAGGTCGATGAGCTGACCGGGCTGCAGGCCGGGCTGTTGGCGTCCGCGATCGAGTCGACCCGGCCGGGCGGTGTTGTCGCCTACATCACCTGCTCGCCGCATCCGGCCGAGACCGTCGACGTGGTGGCCGCGGCGTCCGGCGTCGAACTGCTCGACGCCCCGGCGTTACTGCCCGAGGTACCGGACGCCGCCAGCCGGCTGAACCCGCGCTGCATCCAGCTGTGGCCGCACATCCACGGCACCGACGCCATGTTCTGCGCCCTGCTCCGGCGGTCCGGCCGATAGAGTTGCGGCGTGGCCATGCAAATCGCTCCCAGTATCCTCAACGCCGACCTGGCCGACCTCGCCGCCGAGGTAGCCAGGGTGCCCAGCGCGGAGTTGCTCCACTTCGACGTGATGGACAACCACTTCGTGCCGAACCTGACCGTGGGGCTGCCGGTGGTCGAGTCGCTGATGAAGCACACCGACAAGCCGATGGACATCCACCTGATGATCGAGAACGCCGACACGTGGGCGCCGCAGTACGCCGAGCTGGGCTGCTACTCGGTGACCTTCCACGTCGAGGCAGCCAGGGCGCCGATCCGGCTGGCGCGTGAGCTGCGCAGGCTCGGTTCGCGGGCGGCGATGGCGCTGAAGCCGGCCACCCCGATCGAGCCCTATGCCGACATGCTCACCGAGCTCGACATGGTGCTGCTGATGACCGTCGAGCCGGGCTTCGGCGGTCAGAAGTTCCTCGACGTGGTGCTGCCCAAGATCCGTCGCACCCGCGAGCTGGTCAAGGCCACCGGGCAGGAGATCTGGATCGAGGTCGACGGCGGCATCTCGACCGAGACCATTGAACGGGCTGCGGAGGCCGGCGCCGACGTCTTCGTCGCCGGCACCGCGGTCTACCGGGCCGAGGAACCGGACGTGATGGTCAACGCGCTGCGCGACAAGGCGATCGCAGCAGCGCACTGGCACTGAGTTCGGCCTCGGCCTCGGCCGATCAGGCCGGCGCCGGGCCCGACCCGTAGAGCACGCCCGGCTCGGCAGTCCCGAGCAGTTCGGAGACCGTGACCAGGTGGTAGCCCTGCGCCTGCAGGCCGTCGATGATCGCCGGCGTGGCGTCGGCGGTCCACTGGTAGGTGTCGTGCAACAGGATGATCGCACCCGGGCGGGCCACGGCAAGGGTGCGGTTGATCACCGAGGCGGTGTCCCGGTTCTCCCAGTCAGCTGGGCCATCGGTCCAGTTCACCACCGCCACCCCGTGCTGCCCGGCGATCTGGAGCACCAGGTCGTTGTATGCCCCGTGGGGCGGGCGCAGCAGGGTGGGTGCCTGCCCGGTGATGGCCTCGATCCGCTGCTGGGCGTCGCCGATCTCGTAGGCGATGGTGTCCGCGCCCTGCAGCGCCAGGTTGGCGTGGTTGGTGGTGTGATTGGCTATCTCCATGCCAGCCTGCTGGGTGCGCAAGACCGTGTCGGGGTTGTTGGTCGCATACGAGGCGTTCAGGAAGAAGGTGGCCCGGGCGTCCCGGTCGACCAGGGCGTCCACCACGTGGTCGGTCAGTCCGGTCGGCCCGTCGTCATAGGTGAGCGCGATGCAGGCGACCACGGTGCAGTCCGGCGGGGCGGCGGCCGGGGACGGGTCGGGCGTCGAGGGTTCGGCCGCCGGCTCGGTCGCGGGCGGCTCGGATTCCGGGGCCCGGCTGGTCACTGGCGCCGGAGTGCTGGCCGGTTCGACGGGCTCGGCTGGCTGGGCGCAGCCGGGCAGCAGCAGGCCGAAGGCCACGACAAGGGGTTTCCACAAGCTCATTGGGCCAGCCTAGGTCGCTCACAGCCCAGTCACAGCCACCGCACCGGGGCCGAACTGACAGGATGTCGTTGAAGATGTGCGCAAAGGAGAGTTGCCATGCCCCCCGCTGACCGGCCCGTCCTCGCGATCGCCAGCCTCGGCGGGACGATAACCATGACGCCGCAAGCCGACGGTGGCATCGTCCCGACACTGCAGGCCGCCGACCTGGTGGCCGCGGTGCCCGGCCTGGACGTTGTCGCCGATCTGCGGGCGGCCACCCTGGCGGCCCGGCCCAGTGCCTCCCTGACCGAGACCGACGTCCTGCAGGCGGTCGACTGGGCACGCGATGAGGTCGACCGGGGGGCCGTTGGCGCGGTCATCGTGCAGGGCACCGACACCCTGGAGGAGACGTCGTTCCTGGCCGACTGTGTCTGGGAGCACAACCAGCCGCTGGTCTTCACCGGTGCCATGCGGGGTGCAGCCCAGGCCTCGGCTGATGGGCCGGGCAACCTGCTGGCGTCGGCGATGGTTGCCGCCAGCCCCCAGGCCCGGGGTCTGGGTGCGGTGGTGGTGCTGGACGATGTGGTGCACCGGGCCGCCCTGGTGCACAAGGCACACACGACCGCGCTGTCGGCGTTCGCGTCCTACGGTGGCCAGGTGGCCGGACGGGTGGTCGAGGGGGAGGTCTGGCTGACGCCGGCCGGGCCCCGGTTGCCGGCCCGGCGCTTGCCGGTCGACGCTGAGCTCGGGTTCGTGCCGATCTGCAGTACCTACCTGGGTGATGACGGCCGGGTGTTGCGGCGCCTGCTCGCCGACGACCCGGCCGGGATCGTGATCGCCGGGTTCGGCGCCGGGCATGTCAGCGAGCTGATGGCCGAGGTGGTCTCCGCGGCGGTCGAACGGTGCCCGGTGGTGGTTGCCAGCCGGATCGGACAGGGCGGCACCACCCGGCGCACCTACGGGTTCAGTGGCTCCGAGATCGACCTGCAGCGGCGGGGCGCGATCATGGCCGGCACGCTGGACGCGGTGAAGTCGCGCGTGCTGCTCGCGCTGCTGGTGGCCGCGGGCGTCGACAATGCCGGCATCGCCGCTGAGTTCGGGCGGCGGGCCGTCCGCTACTAGCCCCCGGCTCAGTCGGCCTGGCCGCGGCGGCGCAGGTAGCGCTCGAACTCGGCGGCGATCGAGTCGCCGGAGGCCTGCGGCAGATTGTTCTCGTCCTGCTGGGCCTCCAACGACTCGATGTACTCGCTGATCTCGGAGTCCTCGGCAGCCAGTTCGTCCACCCCGCGGGTCCAGGCCCGCGCCAGTTCCGGTAGATCGTCCAGCTCGAGCGCGGTGTCGAGCAGGTCCTCAACCCGCGACAGCAACGCCAGGGTTGCCTTCGGGTTGGGGGGCGAGGCGACGTAGTGCGGCACCGACGCCCATAGCGAGATCTCGCGCAACCCGGCGCGCCGGCAGGCGTCTGCGAGCACTCCGGTGATGCCGGTTGGGCCTTCGTAGTTCGACGACTCCAGCCCGAGCGCCCGGGCCAGCGCCTGGTCGCCGGTGGACGCGGTCACCGGCAGCGGACGCGAGTGCGGTGAATCGGTCAGCATCGCACCGAGCAGGATGATCAGTTCCGGTTCGGTGCTGCGGAAGGCGGAGACCAGCGACGTGCAGAACCGCTGCCAGTGCATGTTCGGTTCGGGGCCGCTGACCAGCACCACATCACGGGCCGGCAGGTGCGCCACGCTGATCGACGTGGTCGGCCACACGATCTCGCGACCGTCGTCGCTGTTCGCCACCCGCGGACGCACGATCTGGTAGTCGTAGTACTCCTCGGAATCGAGCTCGAAGATCAGGTCGGTGGGGTAGCTGGCGGCGAGATGCTCGATGACGGCGGTGGCCGCGTCCGCCGCGTCATTCCACCCCTCGAAGGCGCCGACCACCACCGGCCGCCTGAACTTTCCGCGTCCCACCATGCACAGAGCCTAGCGCTGCTGTCTCAACCAGCGGCGGCGTCATTTGCTGCGGCTACTCTTGCCACCATGCCTGCTGCCATCCGCGATCAGCTGTTCCGCCGGGTCCTCGTTGCCGACGGGGCGATGGGCACCATGCTGCAGGGCTTCGACCTCGGCCTGGACGACTTCGAGGGTTACGAGGGCTGCAACGAGGTGCTGAACCGAACCCGCCCGGACGTGGTGTCGGCCATCCACCGCGCGTACCTGGAGGCGGGGGCCGACTGCATCGAGACCAACACCTTCGGGGCGAACCATGCCGCGCTGGGGGAGTACGGCATCTCCGAACAGGTGGCCGAACTGGCCGAGACCGGCGCGCGGATCGCCCGTCAGGTGGTCGACGAGTTCAGCACCCCGGCCCGTCCGCGGTTCGTGCTGGGCAGCGTCGGGCCGGGCACCAAGCTGCCGACGCTCGGGCACATCAAGGCCACCACCATCCGCGATGGCTACCAGCGGCAGGTCGAGGCGATGATCCGCGGCGGCATCGACGCGGTGCAGATCGAGACCTGCCAGGACCTGCAGCAGGCCAAGGCCGCGGTGATCGGCGCCAAGCGGGCCAGGGCAGCACTCGGCGTCGACCTGCCGATCTTCGTCTCGATCACGGTGGAAACGACCGGTGCGATGCTGCTCGGCAGCGAGACCGGGGCTGCGCTGGCCACCCTGGCGCCGCTCGGTGTCGACATCATCGGGCTCAACTGCGCCACCGGTCCGGCCGAGATGGCCGAGCACCTGCGCTATCTGTCGCGGCATGCGCCGGTCGGGTTGTCGGCCATGCCGAACGCCGGGCTGCCCGAACTGACCGCCGACGGGGCGGTCTACCCGCTGCAGCCGGGCGAACTCGCCGAAGCGCTGGACGAGTACGTCCGCAACTTCGGGCTGGCGCTGGTCGGCGGCTGCTGCGGCACCAACCCCGAGCACATCCGGCAACTCGCCGAGACGATCGGTGCCGAGCGGGACGTCCCGCAGCGCGAGCCGCAGCCGGGCAACGCCGTGGCGTCCCTCTACAGCGACGTGTCGCTCAAGCAGGACACCAGCTACCTGGCCATCGGTGAGCGCACCAACGCCAACGGCTCGAAGGCGTTCCGGGAGGCGCTGCTGGAGGGTCGCTGGGACGACTGCGTGCAGATCGGCCGCGACCAGTCCCGCTCCGGCGCGCACGTCGTCGACCTTTGCGTTGACTACGTAGGACGCGACGGCGTGGCGGACATGACCGAACTCGCCGGACGCTTCGGCAACGCCGTCACCCTGCCGGTGATGCTCGACTCCACCGAGCCGCAGGTGATCGAGGCCGGGCTGAACCACCTGCCGGGACGGGCCATCATCAACTCGGTGAACTTTGAGGATGGCGACGGCCCCGACTCCCGCTTCCAGCGGGTGATGCCGCTGGTGGCCGAGCACGGCGCCGCGGTGGTTGCGCTGACCATCGACGAGCAGGGTCAGGCCCGCACCACCGAATGGAAGCTGCGGGTCGCCGAACGGCTGATCGACACGCTCACCGGTCAGTGGGGCATGGACGAGGGCGACATCCTGGTCGACTGCCTGACCTTTCCGATCGCCACCGGTCAGGAGGAGACCCGGCGCGACGGGCTGGCCACCATCGAGGCGATCCGCCAGTTGAAGGCGGCCCGCCCCCGGGTGCTGACCACGTTGGGGGTCTCGAACGTCAGCTTCGGGCTCAACCCGGCGGCGCGCGTGGTGCTCAACAGCGTCTTCCTGGACGAGTGCGTGAAGGCGGGGCTGGACTCGGCGATAGTCAGTGTCGCCAAGATCATGCCGACCGACCGAATCCCCGACGAGCAGTACCAGACCGCCCTCGACCTCATCTACGACCGGCGCACCGACGACTACGATCCGCTGTCGAAGTTCCTGACCCTGTTCGAGGGGGTGACCGCTGCCTCGCTGCGCGAGCAGCGGGAGGCCGAACTTGTCTCGCTGCCGTTGTCGGAGCGGTTGTCGCGGCGGATCGTGGACGGCAACGACCGCGGCCTGACCGACGACCTGGACGAGGCGCTGCAGCACAAGCCCGCGCTCGACATCATCAATGACGACCTGCTGGCCGGCATGAAGACCGTCGGTGAGCTGTTCGGCTCGGGTCAGATGCAGCTGCCGTTCGTGCTGCAGAGCGCGGAGACGATGAAGAAGGCGGTGGCGCACCTGGAGCCGCACCTCGACTCGTCGCTGGCCGGTGCCGGCAAGGGGACCCTGGTGCTGGCCACCGTGAAGGGTGACGTGCACGACATCGGGAAGAACCTGGTCGACATCATTGCGTCCAACAACGGTTACACGGTGGTCAACCTGGGCATCAAGCAGCCGATCGCGGCCATCATCGAGGCCGCCGAACAGCATGATGCGGACGCGATCGGCATGAGTGGGCTGCTGGTCAAGTCAACGTTGGTGATGCGGGACAACCTGCTGGAGCTGAACGCCCGCGGGCTGGCCGGCCGCTTCCCTGTGCTGCTCGGTGGGGCGGCGCTGACCAGGACGTTCGTCGACCACGACCTGGCCGAACGGTTCGACGGGACGGTTCGGTACGCCAAGGACGCGTTCGAGGGTCTGGAGTTGATGGATGCCATTACCGCGGTCAAGCGGGGTGAACCGGGTGCCGAACTGCCACCGGTGCGGCCGCGGCGGGTGACGGCGAAGACCCGTGAGCTGCCCGAGCTGACTGAGATCACCCGCTCGGATGTGGCCCGGCGGATAGCCGTGCCCGCGCCGCCGTTCTGGGGAACCCGGGTGACCAAAGGCATCAAACTGGCCGAGATCACCGACTGGCTGGACGAGAAGGCGCTGTTCGCCGGCCGGTGGGGACTGCGTGGGGTGCGCGGCGGGGCGTCCTATGAAGAACTGGTCGAGACCGAGGGCCGCCCGCGGCTGCGCGGCCTGCTGGACCGGATCCAGGCCGACGGGCTGGGCCAGTTCGGGGTCGTGCACGGCTACTTCCCATGCCATTCGGAGGGGAACACGCTGGTGGTGGGGGACCCCGACGATCCTGGCCGCCAGGTCGTCAGGTTCGACTTCCCGCGGCAACCGCGAGACCGGCGACTGTGCCTGGCCGACTTCTTCCGGGACGCCGAGGAGGCCGCGGATCTCGGCCCGGACACCCTGGCCATGCAATTGGTCACCATGGGCTCGCGGGTGTCGGAGGAGACCGGTCGGCTGTATGCCGAGAACGCGTACCGGGAATACCTGGAACTGCACGGCCTGTCGGTGCAGCTGACCGAGGCGCTGGCCGAGATGTGGCACCACCGGGTGCGGGCCGAGCTGGGCATCGCCGGTGACGAGGGCAGCGTGGACGCACAGATCGCCGACCAGGCCTACCGGGGCAGCCGGTACAGCTTCGGTTACCCGGCCTGCCCGGACCTGGAGATGCGGGCGCCGCTGTGCGAACTGCTGCAGCCGGGCCGCATCGGGGCGGAGCTGTCGGAGGAGTTCCAGTTGCATCCCGAGCAGTCGACGGACGCCCTGGTCGTGCACCACCCGGAGGCCAAGTACTTCAACGCCCGGTAGTCCCCGAGCCGTCGATCGCACCCGGGAGGAGGGGCCACTGCGCTGCTTCGTGGATGGAGAGCACCGGGAGAGGCCCCGAGAGGGGAAGCAAACGGGTCAGGATGCGCCGACAAGCAAGCCGGACCCGGACCTGCAATCCTCAGCCGACCACGATGGCCTGGAACTCGCGGATGGGCACCTCGGTGGTCGAGGTGGAGTTGAGTGGGAGCGCCCCGGTTTGGCCGAGGGCTTGCCAGTTGACGGCCCAGCCGGCGGTGGCGGTGATGGTGTAGTCGCCTTTCCGGAGGTAGGTGTGGCCGCAGTCGGGTGACGGGGTGAGTGGGTCCATGGTGGCTGGGCGGGGTCGCATCAGGTTGCAGACGGTGTGGGTGCCGTCGCCCCAGTCGAAGGTGACGCTGCCGCGGTTGGCCTGCATTTGGATGTCAATGCCCTGTTCGCTGACCGAGGTGGTGATCGGTCCGGGGTCTTCGGTCCATACCCAGATTGGCAGTCCGACGGCGAGCTGGTTCCACTTGTTGTCGGATGGGTGGGGGC
>NZ_JBASCI010000187.1:0-8214 GCF_049651565.1 Brooklawnia sp. | reverse complement strand
TCCCCATTCCGGGGGGCGCCACTACTGGTTCCGGAGCAGTTCTGCCATCGCGGCGGTGAGGTCACCCAGCGCCGGCGCGTGCCGCAACGGTTCACCCGCGGTCACGACCGGGTTGATGGATCGGTCACGGAACAGCACCTGCAGCGTGGCGGCCGCCAGTTCACGTTCCTCGGGCGTCGAGCGGCACCGGGCTACCGGATTTCGCAGCATGCGCTGCGAGATCACCCCCGAGACGACGACCGGCAGCACCGCCGTTTCCGGCACCAGTCGCGGGAACAGTTCGACCCCACGCCCCCAGGCGTCCAGCGAGGCCAATGCGTCCTCCAGCCGCAGCTGCGGATCGGGTTCGGTGGTGCCGGCGGGGAAGGTGAGCACCGCACCACCCGATCGCAGTTGGTCGGCGATCCGGCGGACCAGCCCGGTGCGACCGTGGGCCTCGCTGCCCACGCTCAGCAGCCGGGACGACAGGTGGGGTATCGCGCGCAGGATGGGCCGGTCGAGCGCAATGATCAACACGTCATCGCGGACGGCGAGCAGCCGCCAGATGGCCGGGGCATCGACGACGCCGGCGTGGTTGGCCGCCACCACCAGCGGCCCACTGGACGGGGCCAACTGCGCCCCCCGGATGGTCACTGTTCCGGCGTACCGGGTCAGCACCACGTCGGCGGCGGCGGACAGGCCGCCGCGCGAGATGGCGGCGTCCACCTCCTGCAGGTCGTCGACGAATCGGCCCACCACCAGCCTGGCGAGGCCGGCGAGGGCGGGCGCTGCCCATGTCAGACCCAGCCCGTGGAGCAGGTCGGCGGCGGCGCTTGTACGAAGGGCGTGCTCAAGACCACGGTTCCGATTGGCCGAACACCCCATGGCAGGAACCCTAGTTCACGGCAGTCCCGCTGAAGAGAACGCACGCGAAGGTCCGGCGGGACTGCGGAAAATTCCGGTTTCGGCACCCTGAACTCTGCCTACATCGATTCAACTGCGGCGGATGCCGCTCCAGCGTGCCGAAACCGGAATTCCCGACCTGCTGAGAGACTGCCAGCCCTTGTGGCAGGCCCGGCTGGTGGCGTTCCATGGATGACGACCAACAGCAGTGCGACCAGGAGGGAACGCGCATGGCCAAGCTGGTGTTCGGGATGAACCAGTCCCTGGACGGCTACGTCGACCACACCGAGTTCGCGCCCGACGCGACCCTGTTCAGGCACTTCATCGAGGAGGCCGAGGCACAGGTTGGTTGTGTCTACGGTCGCCGGACGTATCAGATCATGCAGTACTGGGACGACGACCAGCCCGACTGGGATGCGGACGAACGCGCCTTTGCTGCGGCTTGGCGCAATCAGCAGAAGCTGGTGATCTCGCACTCGCTCAGATCTGTTGGCCCCAACGCCAGACTCGTCGCCGGCAACCTGCAGGCCGCCATCGCCGAACTGAAGGCCGAGATCGACGGGGAGGTAGAGGTCGCCGGCCCGGAACTTGCCAGGAGCCTGACCGACCTGGCCCTGATCGATGAGTACCGGATCTACCTGCACCCGGTCGTGCTTGGTAGGGGTAAGCCGTACTTCGCCGGCCCCCGGCCGCCGCTGCGCCTGGTGAGCCATGACCGGATCGGCGGCGATGTGGTCCGGCTCTGCTACGTCCCTGCTTGAACCAGCGGTGCGGGCGAGGTCAACTTGCCTCGCGCCCGCACCGCGCGCCGGCGCTGGACAGCCATGGCAAACCGGTGAGTCACATAGTCCCGGCGTCGCCTCGAAGAATCGTAGGAGCAATAGCGGTCTGTATCGCACGGGAGCGTCAACCCTGGAGGGACGCCATGAACGACCTAATCCGGCTGGGAAGAACCGACGTGCTCGTCTCGCGGCTGGGTGTCGGTTCGATGACTTGGGGCGCTGCCACTGGGTTGGCGAGACTGTACCCGGCCAAGCTCGTTTATGGTGGTGCTGAGGGGCTGGAGGAGGAGCGCGAAGCGGTCCGGGTCAGCCTGTCAGCGGGCGTTCGGTTCTTCGACACCGCGGCGATGTACAGCCGGGGCGCCTCCGAGATCCGGCTGGGTGAACTTACCCGGGGTACCGACGCCGTCATCGCGACAAAGTTCCCGCCCGGGCTGCTCGCCACCGCTGAAGACCTGCCCAAGGAGCTGCGCGCCAGTCTTGCCCGGCTGGGCAGGGCGCAGGTCGACCTGTACATGCACCACTTCCCCTCACCGCGCGTCGACACGGTTCGCCTGATGCACCTGATGGCCGATGCCGTGGACGCCGGCCTGATCCGCGCGGTCGGGGTGAGCAACTACTCCGTCGACCAACTGCGCCAGGCCCACGCCGCACTGGCCGACCGCGGCCTTCCGCTCGCGTCCAATCAGGTCGAGTACTCGCTGCTGCACCGCTAACCTGAGCGCAACGGGGTGCTGGACGCCTGCCGCGAGCTCGGGGTCACCCTCATCTGCTACCAACCCCTGGCTGGCGGCGCGCTCACCGGCAAGTACCTCGACACCCGGCCGCGGGGGCTGCGCAGGCAGATCATGCGCAGCTACTTCCGCGCCGACGCCGACCGTCCACTGCGGCCGATCATCTCCCTGTTGCAGGAGATCGGCGACCGGTATGACCGCGCGCCGGCGCAGGTGGCCCTGCGCTGGCTGATCGAGCAGGACGCGCTGCCGATCCCCGGCGCGAAGAACGCCCAGCAGGCGGCCGCCAATGCTGGCGCGCTCAGCTTCACTCTCGAGCCGGCCGAGGTCGACGCCCTGCGAGGGGCCACCTCCGCCTGGATCTAGCGGGCGCCGCCGGGGCGACTGGCTCGCCTACTCGGGGTGGTTCGCATGATCTCGGCCCACCACGAACGGGGTGGAGTAGCCGATGTAGGCCAGGTGGATCATCAGTCCCTCGGCAGCATGCGGCAGGTTGTGGCAGTGGTCCATCCAGATACCCGAGTTGTCGGCGATGAACGCCACCTCGTAGCTTGCGCCGTTCTCAACCTGCAGGCTGTGCGTTCGACCACGCGGCCAGCCAGGCAGCGCCCGTCGAGGCCTACCCGGTCGACAATGCCGGCGCGAAGGTCGATCTCACCATGGCCTACGTCGGAAACCCGTGAGATGTTCGAGCGGGCCGGCTGGCGCCAGCGGATCCCTGCTCAAGGCGAGTATGTCAGCGTGCAGCCCGTGAGGACCACGTCGTCGGGCTACTGATGAGACTCGGCGTTCGTGACCCGGTGCAGGCTGTCGTCCTCGCCTTTGAGACCGGGCTGGTATGGCCGGGACAGTAACTCACTCGGTTGCCTGCTTCGGGTCAGGGTCCACTTCGACCGGCTCGTGCTGGACGACCTCGTCTTCGCCGGGCTGGTCGTCGTAGCGCGACATGTAGTGGTCGATCGCCGAGGTGATGCCGGGCTCTGGGACGCCCCAGCCGGGCCGGTAGTCGTACACCTCCGCCAGCGTGCGGTGACTGCGGTCACCATCCAGGATCTCGACGGCATCCGGACCGAGCATCGCCGGGTGTCGCACTCCAGCCGCCTCCGAGACCTTGAGTAGGTCGCGGCGCAGGGTCTGCACGTAGTTGACCAGCCGATGAGACTTCTGCTCAGGGTCGAGGCCGTGAGCCAGCCAGGGGTTCTGGGACGCCACACCCGTCGGGCAGTGGTCGGTGTGGCACTTCTGGGCCTGGATGCAGCCAATGGCCATCATGGCCTCCCTGGCGACATTGACCAGGTCGACGCCGAGGGCGAAGGCGACGATCGCGTTACCCGGCAGGCCCAGCTTGCCCGATCCGATCCAGGTGACTCGATCAGCCAGACCCGCCTGGGCGAACGTTCCGTACGCCGCTGCAAAGCCGGGCCGGAAGGGGAACGAGACGTGGTCGGCGAAGACCAGCGGCGCGGCGCCGGTGCCGCCCTCGCCGCCGTCGATCGTGATGAAGTCCACGCCGCGCTGCCCGTCGGCCATCTGCTCGGCCAGTTCTTGCCAGAACGCAAGCTCCCCGACGGCCGACTTGACGCCGACGGGCAGCCCGGTGGCCCCGGCGATCTCCTCGACCACGTCGAGCATCTCATCAATATTGCGGAAGGCAGTGTGCCGGGAGGGGCTGACAACGTCCTTGCCCTGCTCGACGCCGCGGATGTGGGCGATCTCGGCGTTGACCTTCACCCCGGGCAGGTGGCCGCCGAGCCCCGGCTTGGCGCCCTGGCTGAGCTTGATCTCGATGGCTCGCACCGGCGCTGAGCCCACCACTTCGACCAACCTGGGCAGGTCGAAGTCGCCACGGGCGTCCCGGCAGCCGAAGTAGCCGGTACCGATCTGATAGACGAGCTCGCCGCCCTGGCGGTGGTGGTCGGACAGGCCGCCCTCGCCCACGTTGTGCAGGAACCCGCCGAGGTGGGCCGCCTGGTTGATCGCCTTGATCGCCTGGGGGCTGAGCGAACCGAACGACATCGCCGACACATTCACCGCCGAGGCGGGCCGGAAGGCCAGCCGCCGGCCACGAGGCCCACCCAGGATCTTCGCGCCGGGCAACTCGACATCGCGACCGTGAATCGGCGAAGCCGGCACCACGTCGCTGAACGTCGCCTGCTTGACGATGGGATAGGAGGAGTTCTCGGTGTCGTTGTCGGAGCCGAAGCCGAAGTAGTTGTTCTCCTTCTTCGACGAGGCGTAGATCCAGCGCCGCTGGTCCCGGCTGAACGGACGTTCCTCGTCGTTGCTGGTGATGATGTACTGACGCAGTTCGGGCCCGATCGACTCCACCAGGTATCGCAGTCGAGCGACCACAGGGAAGTTACGCCGGAGGGCATGCTGCTTCTGAACCAGGTCCTGCACGGCGATCCCGGCCAACGCGGCCACAGGAGCCGCCGCGGCGATTGTCCGCTTCCTCATGAACCAAGGCTGTCACACCGGTTAGTTGGTCAACGGCGAATGGCGGGATGCACCGGTGCAGCTGTGAGCTGGGGCCGGCCCACCGCGCAGGGAACCAGACTTCGGACAACGTGTCGGAGGCTTTTCACCTTTCCGGGGCGGACCTAACCCGCCAGATCGTCACAGCCGAACGCGAACGATTGGCAACCTCATGATTCGCCAACGGGCTTCTGCATCACGACCAGCGACGGGTCGGCCAACCGGATCCCGCGCTTGCGCAACTCCAGGGTGACCCTGCGGATCACCGCATGCCGGGCCTCGCGGGTCTCCAGTTGCCGCGCGCCCGACCAGAAGCGGAGGTCCATGATGACGACGCCCTCGTGCATGTCGCTGAGCAGCGCCTGCGGGGCCGGGTCGTCGGCGACCATGGGCAGCGCGCTCATCGCCGCCTCCGCGGTCGCGCACGCTTTGTCGATGTCCACTGCCTGGTCGAGTTCGAGGGTCACCGTGGTACGCACCTTTTCGTAGCCGGTCTGGATCGTCACCGGCTGGGTGTGGATGATCGTGTTCGGCAGGATGACCTGCCGACCGTCGAAGGTTCGCAGCATGGTGGTGGCCAGCGAGATCCGCAGGACCGTACCGGCATGCTCGCCGACGCTGATCTGGTCGCCGACCCGGAACCGGTCGCGGGACAGGATGACTATGCCCGCGAACGCGTTGCCCAGTACGGTCTGCAGCGCGATACCGGCCGCGATGGTGAGGATGCCGACGCCGCCCAGCACGTCCACCGGGCGGACACTGGGGAAGATCACGGTCAGCGCTGCCGCGAACCCGATGACCGAGAGCACCACCTGGGCGATGGCGCCGAAGACGCTGGCGGCGCTGAGGCTGCGTCCCCGCCATGAGAGCAGCCGCCGGACGACGAGCTTGAGCAGCCACGCCGCCACCAGCACGACCGCGAAGATGAGCAGCCCAAGCCGCAGCGCCTCCCACGTCACCTGGGGCAGCCCTTGCATCGACGTCCTTCCGTGGTCCTGGTTTCACTTGGCATACCCGTCATCGCTGCGCTGAACCGATGATGGTGAAACACTGAGCCGAAGGACCGGACATGACGCTGAACCTCGAGGTGCTCGACTGGTTGCTCGCCGGCGACAGCGCCGTGCAGTTCCAGGTTCGCCGCGACCTGCTCGGTGATGAGCGGCCAGACCTGCAACTGCGCATCCCGCACGACGGGGACGCCGCGGCGATCCTGGCGGCTCAGCGCGGCGACGGGCACTGGGGCGAGGGCTTCTACCAGCCGAAGTGGACCTGCACCCACTACTCGCTGCTCGAGTTGCGCGATCTGGCCGTGCCGTCCGGGCACCCGAGCTGTGTCCGGGCGGTCAGCCTATTGGTCGGTGAGAAGGGTGCGGACGGGGGCGTCAACCCGTCCCGAAGCGTCAAGGTGGCCGACGTCTGCATCAACGGGCACTTCCTGGCCTACGCGTCCCACTTCGGCGTCTCGACAGTCGAGGTGGCCAGCGTGGTTGATTTCGTCCTGGGCCAGGAACTGCCGGACGGCGGCTTCAACTGCCGGTCCAACCGATCGGGGGCGCGGAACTCGTCGGTGCACACCACGGCCAGTGTCATCGACGGGTTCGCCGAGTACCTGCGCCGTGGGCACACACATCGGGCGGACGAGGTGAGGGGCGCGATGGGGCGAGCGGCCGACGCCCTGCTTGCCAGGCGGCTGTACCAGCGACGATCCGACGGGGAACCGATCCGGGCCGAGTTCACTCGGCTGCACCACCCGCCCCGTTGGTCGTTCGACGTGCTGCGCGGCCTCGAGGTCTTGCGGGCCGCCGGCGTCGCGGGCGATTCCCGTTGTGCCGACGCACTCGAAGTCCTTGTGCGGCGACGGCTACCGGACGGCCGGTGGGCCGCCACGTCGCAGTATCCGGGCCGAACCCACGTGGCATATCCACCAGCCGGGACGCCGAACCGGTGGGTGACCTTGCGGGCGCTTCGGGTGCTCCGGCACTTCCACTGGGAATAGATCATTGACGGTCCAACCAGTGTCGTTGAAGTTGTACCGAGTATGCCTCCAGGAGGACCATGACCAGGATCGCCATCGTCACCGGAAGCGTCCGTCCCGGCCGCCACAGCCTGACGGTCGCAGACTGGGTGAAGTCGATCGCCGACAAGCGCTCGGACGCCCAGGTCGAGGTAGTCGACATCGCCGACTTCCAGCTGCCGGTCTGGAAGGAGGCGGTACCCCCGTCCGGCGCTTCGGGCGGATCGACCGAGCAGAGCAAGGCCTGGTCGCAGCGGATGGGGGAGTTCGACGGCTTCACCGTGCTGATGTCGCTCTTCCACGACTTCGAGGGCTTCACCAAGTTTGCGCCCTCCAAGCCGGCGACCGCCGCGGTCGGCCCGATGCTAGACAACCTGGTGCTGTGGACCAAGGCGATGGAGGCGGTTCGCGCCGGCGAGTTCGAGGTCGACCGCAAGGCCGCCTGACCGCATCACAACGGACGCGAGACAGGCGCGTCCTCAAGTGCGCCAACGCCGAGAAGCTGGACGCCGCGCGGGTCGCGAGCGGCGTCCAGCAGCGCGTCCACCGGGAACCGCGCGGGGTCCGCGCCGGACATCATGGCCTGCAGCGCGGGCTCCAGCCCGGCCGCGGGCAGCAGCCGGCCGTCCCGGACCAGTTCGGGTGGCGGGTCGAGTGCCAGCAGCAACATCGCATAGACCGGCTCCTGGCCGGCGTCGATCGGCGGCTGGAAGTACGGGACGGCCAGAATCTGCCCGCCGAGCCGGCCATAGAACCGCAGTCGGGCAACCGGGTCGCCGTGCTCCGGATGCGGTGGGTGGAAGCGCGGATGCTCCACCTCCCCGAGTACCACTGTGACCGATGGGTCGGCCCTGATGCCGGCGAGCAGTTCGCTCAGCAGCCGTGTGCCCACTCCGCGACCACGCCGGTCAGGGCGGGCTGCGAAGTAGAGCAGCAGCACGGCCCGGGAGTGCTGCAATCGCTGCACCACCGCGACGGCGATCGGGTCGTCCCTCTCCCCGGCGGCGTGCACGCTCGCGGTCCCCGCGGCCACCATGCCGGCCAGTTCGGGCAGGCCCATCAGCTCGCTGGCCGGAAAGCTCGGCACCAGCAGCCGCTGGTACGCCTGCCGAAGGGCTGCGTCCTCCACCACGATCATGCGTTTCTCCTATGTCAAGCGGCCACCGAGATGCAAGTCCCGAGGGTCGCTTCGTGGTCGGTTTTTCAGGGTGTTGTAGACGATGCGGGCGAGGCGTCGTTTCAAGCAACGCAACGCTTCGGAGGCGGACATACCTTCGGCCTTCTTCCGCTCGTAGTACGCCTTGCCGAGGCTGCCTGGCAGCCGGAT
>NZ_JBASCI010000186.1:0-8281 GCF_049651565.1 Brooklawnia sp. | reverse complement strand
CCAGCGCTCACTGTCGCAGTACCTGTCGGTTCGCAGCGGCGGTCCGCAGGTCACGGCGGGTCTGGAGTTCGTGTCCATCGCGCGGCTTGCCGGACGCGTCGCCTCCGCCTTCATCGACTCCGGCCTGCTGCCCAGTGATCAATGGGGCGGCGACGGTCTGGGACTGGGGGTGCTCGAGGTCCTGCACCGGCCCACCCAGCCGGCCGAGCTGGAGCCCCTGGTCAGCCACCTGGGCGTCACGGCGTGCCGGCCAGGCCGCGGGTACGCCACCGCCAGCAGGCTGGCGCAATTGTTCCGACGGTACGCCCGGCAATGCCCCGACATGGTGGCCGCCTGGCGGAACGGCGACGACGTCGGCCCGACCGGCACGCCGCTGGCCGGTCGCGACCGCTGGCAGCCGGTGTTGTGGCGGGAGCTTCGCAGTGCGCTGGGGCCCGACCCGGCCGAGCGTCAGGAGCAGTTGCTGGCACTTCTCGCTGACTCCGCGGTGCCCGGGCTGCCCGGTCGGGTGGTCGTCCTGCACGTCGACGACCCGACACCGGCGCAGGCACGGCTGCTCGATGCCCTGGCCGGCCGGCATGACGTGCACCAGTTCCGGCTGGCCGGAGTACCGGTCGACCGGGAACGGCCGGGCTCGTCGTTCCTGCGCCACCACGCCAGCCGGTCCTTCGACCCAGGCGAATCGCTGTCGGGTCGATCCACCACGTCCGAAGGGACGTCGGCAGCGTCCAGCACGACGCTGCTGGCGCAGGTCCAGTCGGAGATCCTCGCCGACCAGTCGCCGAGCCCCAGGCCGGCCGCCGATGACTCGCTGCAGATCCACGCCAGCCACGGCCCTGACCGCCAGGTGCAGGTGCTGCGTGACCTGCTGTGCGGACTGTTCTCCGACGACCCCACCCTGCAGCCGCGCGACGTGGTCGTGCTCTGCCCCGGCCTGGCGGAGTATGCGCCGCTCATCTCGGCGTCCTTCCTGCTCGACGGCGATGCCTCGTTGCACCCCGGCCACCGCCTGCGCGTCCAGTTGGCCGCGCCGTCGCTGCCGGCCTTCAACCCGGTATTTGCAGTGCTTGGCCGGCTCTTCGAACTCCACGCCGGACGCGCCACCAGCGTCGACCTGATGGAACTGTGCCAGCTGCCGCCGGTCGCGCAGCGGTTCGGGTTCACCATCGACGACCTCGATCGGTTGCATGGCCTGGTTGATGCCGCCGAGATCCGCTGGGGGGTGGACGCCGACCAACGCCGCCGCAACGGTCTCACGATCACCCAGTCCACCTGGCTGGCCGGCGTGCAGCGGCTGGTGCTGAGCCTCGCGCTGGACGCCCAACCTCCGGTGAGCTTCGGCACCGTGGCACCGGTGGCCGGTGTCGAGGGTTCGGACGCCCGACTGATCGGGCAGTTCGCGGAGCTGGTGTCGCGCGTCCGGAAGGTCTGGCAGGGCTTCAGCGAAACGGCGCCGGCCGGGGTGTGGGTGGTCCGGCTGCGCGAGGCGATCGAGCTGCTGGTCCGGGTCTCCCACGATGACGAATGGCAGCTCAGCCACGCGTTGGGCGAGATCGCCGAACTGGAGGACGTGGCTGGCGATCGCCAGGCTCCGTTGGGCGCGGGCGACGTGGCCGGTTGGCTCTCCGACCGAAGGCTCGCAGCCAGCCGGCGCGCCAACTATGGCAACGGTTCACTGCTGTTCACCACCCTCGACGACCTGGCCGGCATCCAGGCGCGGGTGGTCTGCGTCCTCGGCCTGGACGACCAGCACTTCCCGGGGGCGCCGAGGATCGACGGAGACGACCTACTCACCCGGCCCGACAGCGGGTTCGCCACCCACTGGACCGACCGGCTGCGCGAGCGCCGCCGGCAGCGGCTACTGGACGCCCTGCTCGCCGCCCGCGACAAGTTCATCGTGGTCACCCAGGGCGCCGACGAGTCCACGGGCCAGCACTTCCCCGCGCCGATCTGCGTGGCCGAGCTGATCGAGGCCTGCGCCGTCAGCGGCGAGAACGGCCAGTGGCGCGGCGAGGACGGGCCGAACACGCTGGTCAGGTGGCACCCGCTGCACCCCCACGGCTGGGCGGACTTCCTGCCGGCCCACGGTGGCCCCCCGGCCGGCTTCGACCGGCAAGCGCTTCAGGGTGCGCTGGCACTGGCCGCCCCCAAGGCCGCTCCACCGCCGGCCTGGCAGCGGCGCCACCCGGTCGAGGTGCCCGACGAAGTCGATATCGACGACCTGGTCGCCTTCTTCACCAACCCGGCCAGGACGCTGCTTCGGCAGGCGACCGGCACCACGCTGACCGAGTTCAACCGGGAACTGCAGGTCAACCTGCCGATCACCGTCGACTTCCTCAGCAAGTGGCAGCTCGGCACCGAGATCTTCGATTCCCTGGTCGCCGGTCACGACCCTGACGAGGTCCGCCGCGCGGCCTGGTTGGGTGGGCGGGTACTGGCGGGCGTCCGCGGCGGGCGGGTGATAGCCGAACAGTTCGAGCACGCCACTACCCAGGCTGCGGCGGTTCGACAGGCCCGTGGCGGTGAGTTGCGGCTGGTCGACTGTGATGTCGACATCGCCGGACGCCGGCTGCACGGCCGGGTTGGGGTGTACGGCGGGCGGGTGGTCGTCCAGCGGTTCGGCTACGTGAAGCCCGAGCAGGCACTCATCTGCTGGTTGCGGTTGGCGCTGCTGAGTGCGGCAGACCGGGCAACGGACGAATCGGTCGGCCTGCTGATCGGCAAGGACTGTCGGCAGCTCTCCGCACCCGAGCCAGACCTGGCCCGCCAGATACTGACCCGACTGGTGGAGTTGCGGGACGAAGGCCTGCAGCAAGTCCTCCCGCTGCCACTGCAGACGGCGGCCGCCTACGCCGACCTGCTCTGCTGGGAGACCAGGGAGCCGCTGGAGCGGGCCCGCCGCGCGTTCGAGGAGAAGGGGGAGGACGCCAACTGGCGCTACTTCTTCCCCACCTTCGACGACCTGTGTGCCACCGGTCGATTCCCCGACCTGGCCAGCGAGGTGCTGGGCCCGATCGTCGCAGGGCTGCAGCGCTGGCAGCCGGCCGAACCGAGCGCCGAGGAGGCCTGCCATGACGGAGCGTGACTTCGACTGGGCGCTCCCGCTGCCGACCTCCCCAACCACGATGGTGCTCGAGGCCAGCGCCGGCACCGGGAAGACCTACACCATCTGCGGGATGGCGGCCCGGTTCGTGTGCGAAGGCGTCCCGCTGGACCGGCTGCTGGCGGTGACGTTCAGTCGCCGCGCCACCGCGGAACTTCGCGACGGCGTCCGGGATCGGCTGGTGCGCTCGCGGGACACCCTGCGCCGGGTGCTGGGCGGCGGCCAGTTGGGTGATGACGAGGTCGATCGCGTGATCGCATCGGGGGAACCGGCGGTGTTGGCGAGCCGGCTCGAACGGATCGAGACCGCCATCGGGCAGGTGGACGCCGCGCCGATCGTCACCCTGCACACCTTCGCCAAACGGATGCTCGATGAGTTGGGGTTGCTGGCCGACCATGATCAGACGGTCGAACTCGGCTCCGACCTGGACGTGCTGGCCGATGAGGTGATCGCCGACGTCTACCTGTCGGACGAGCAGTGGCAGGAAATCGACTGGGAGTACGCCAGACAACTCGGGCGGCAGGCCACGGCGCATGCCAGCGAACAGCTCTATCCGTCCGGCGAGGAGAGCCGGTTGCGGGTCGGCTTCGCCGCCGCCGTCCGGGCGGAGTTCGATCGTCGCAAGCGGTTGCGGCAGGTGCTCGACTACGACGACATGATCTTCCGACTGGCCCAGACGCTGACCGACCCGGCAACCGGCGCGGCAGCCGCCGAGGTGCTGAGCGGCAGGTTCGGGGTAGTGCTGGTCGACGAGTTCCAGGACACCGACCCGCAGCAGTGGGCGTTCCTGAAGGCTGGGTTCCACCGCCGCTCGATCATGATGCTGATCGGTGACCCGAAGCAGGCCATCTACCGGTTCCGGGGCGGCGACATCGAGACC
This sequence comes from Brooklawnia sp., assembly GCF_049651565.1. Classification (GTDB taxonomy): domain Bacteria; phylum Actinomycetota; class Actinomycetes; order Propionibacteriales; family Propionibacteriaceae; genus Brooklawnia. The sequence continues at coordinate 4,298 of NZ_JBASCI010000186.1, read as the reverse complement.
TACACCGCCGCCCGCGAAAGCGCCGACCAGGTCCTGCGCCTCGGCACCAACTACCGCTCCGACAGCGGCGTGGTGCGCGGCGTGGAATCGGTGTTCGGGCCCATCGACTTCGGTACCGCGGGCGCACCCATCATGCTGAGACGGATCACCGCCCGGCACACCGAACCGAGGATCAGGTGTGACGGCGGCGATCCGGGCGCGGCGGTGCGGATCCGGGCCATCAACTCCGAAGGCCGGTGGGTCAGCCAGGCCCGGCGACTGGTGCAGGCCGACCTGCTGGCGCAGGTGAACCTGTTGCTGGACGGCCACCAGGAGGTCCGCAACGAACGTGGCGAGTGGCGCCGGGTCAGCCCAGACGACATCGCCGTCCTGGTGAGCCAGAACCGGGTCGGCCAGCAGGTGCACCAGATGCTGTCGGCCAATGGCCACTCCTCGGTGTTCAGCGGCGAGGCCAGCGTCTTCACCACCCGGGCGGCTCGTGACTGGCTGGTGCTGCTGGAGGCGCTCGACACCCCCGACCGCTGGCATCTTCGGCGGGCGATGATGACCTCGCTGGTCGGCTGGACCAGCGCCGACATCGCGGCGGCCAGCGGCGACGAACTGGTCAGCATGACCGCGTTGCTCACCACCTGCGCCAGGTTGCTGACCGAGCAGGGCGTGGCAAGCGTCTTCGAGACCCTGGCCAGTGCGCGCCAGCTGTACGCCCGGCTGCTCAGCCGTCCGGACGGCGAAGCACTGGTGAGCGACCTGCGGCACGTCGCCGAACTACTCAACCAGACCGCGCACCTCAGCGCGTCCGCGCTCACCGGCCACCTCCGCCGCCGCATCGAACGGGCAGCACAGGAACAGGATGAACGGACCCGCCGGCTGGCTACCGACCGGCAGGCGATCCGGGTGCTCACCGTCCACCAGGCCAAGGGCTTGCAGTTCCCCATCGTGCTGCTGCCGCAGGCGGCCGACACCTACTTCCCCGATGCCGACGATGACGTTCCGATCATCGGACACCAGGACGGCGTCCGGGTGCTGGACGTCGCACCACCCCGCGAGCGGGCCAGACGAACCGAGAACTACCGGGCCGAGGAGGCCGCGGAGTCGCTACGGGCCTTCTACGTCGCCTGCACCAGGGCGCAATCCCTACTCGTGATGTGGTGGGCACCGGCCGGCAACAACACCTGCGACTCACCACTGCACCGGTTGTTGTTGAACACTGACTGGGGCGGCCCGCCGCCAGCACGCCAGCCGCTCGTGCCGGCCGATCAGCTGCCTGGCCGCCCGCACGTCGACCTGACCCTGGTCGACCCGGGCCAACTGGCGCAGCCGTCCACCACCATCGACGCCGAACCCGAAGAACCCCGGCAGCTGCTGGCCGCCCGGACCTTCCGGGACCACATCGACCGGGCGTGGTCACGCACCTCCTACACCGGGCTCACCGCAGCGGTCCACGGCACGGGCGGCACGAGCGGCTTCGAGGCCGAGTCCGACGAGACCGAACTGCCGACCGACGGTCCGGACGCAGCACCGGCACCCGGACAGGAAGAAGAAGCTGCGTCCGCCGACTCACCCGTCTCCGCGCTGGCCGCGCTGCCCGGCGGAACCCAGTTCGGCAGCCTGGTGCACGCCGTCCTCGAGCGGGTGGACCCGGCTGATGCCGAACTGCCTGGGACGCTGCGCCGGGCGGTGGACGACCTGGTTGACCGCTTCCCGTTGTCCGGGCTCGACACCGAGGCGTTGACCGAAGGGCTGACGCAGACGCTGGCGACCCCGCTCGGCCGGCTCACCGATGACCAGTCGCTGCGTGAGCTGGGCGCCCGGAACCGGTTGGCGGAGCTCGACTTCGAGTTGCCGCTCGGTGGTGACCGGCGTCGGCGGGTGGCCGACCTGGCTGCGCTGTTCGATCGGCTACCGCCTTCCGACCCGCTGCACGACTACGGCCGGCAGTTGGCCGACTCGGCCGCTGCCGAGACCGTCCTGGCCGGGTTCCTGACCGGCTCGATCGACGTGGTGCTGCAGGTGCCCGGCCCCGAGCCACGGTTCGTCGTGCTCGATTACAAGACCAACCGGGTGCCCACCGCGGCCGACCAGCCGCTGACCGCCCATCACTACACCCCGGCCGCGATGACCGCCGCGATGTGTGCGGCGCACTACCCGCTGCAGGCGCTGCTCTACTGCGCCGCCCTGCACCGATACCTGGCCTGGCGGCTGCCCGCCTACCATCCGGAACGACACCTGGGCGGCGTCGGGTACCTGTTCGTCCGCGGCATGACCGGCGCCGACAACCCCACCCTGGGGACCATGCCGGCGGGGGTCTTCACCTGGTCGCCCCCGGCGACGATGGTGGTTCGGGCATCCGAACTGCTGGCCGGAGGTGAGTGAGATGGCCCGGATTGACGTGCCGGTCTCGGCGGACGGAATGCTGGGCGACTTCGCCCGGGCGGGTGCGATCGGCTGGAGCGGGGTGCACCTGGCCAGGACGCTGGGCTGGCTCACCCAGGACGACCGGCCCGAGGTGCTGCTGGCCGCCGCGCTGTGCCTGCGCGCCCAGGAGGCCGGATCGGTGTGCGTCCCGCTCGACGAGGTGGTGCAGAACCTCTTCGCGCTGGAACCCGACGGGACCGACGCCGAGGAGCCGGTCGGCGTGCCGACCGAACTGCCCTGGCCGGACGTGGATGACTGGTTGGCCATGCTGTCCGATTCTCCGCTCGTCGCGGTCGGTGACGAACCGGCGGCGAACCGGAGGCCGCTGCGGCTGGTCGGACGAGAGCTCTACCTGGAGCGCAACTGGCAGGCCGAGGAACTGGTTCGCACCGAACTGCAGGACCGGCTGGCCGCCGACCCACCGCAACTCCAGCCGTCCCGCCTGGCCGCCGCGGTGGATCATGCCTTCGCCATCTTCGGCCCCGGGTCGGCCTCCGCCCGCCAGCAGGACGCGGTGCGCACTTCGGCGTCCAGCTGGACCAGCGTCATCGCCGGCGGCCCGGGCACCGGCAAGACCACCAGCATCGCGCAGCTGCTGCGGGTCCTCGACGACCTGGCCGACCGGCGGTTCAACGTTGCGCTGGCCGCCTTCACCGGCAAGGCCGCAGCCCGGATGCAGCAGTCACTGGACGCCTCGCTCGCTGCGGCCGGCCAGTCGGGGCAGCCGTGGCGGTGGCTGCAGGTTCCGCCGGCGTCCACCCTGCACGCACTGCTGGGTGCCCGTCCGCACGGCGAGTTCCGGCACACCGCCGACAACCCGCTGCCGCACGACCTGCTGATCGTGGACGAGATGTCGATGGTCTCGCTGGGCCTGATGTGCGCGCTGCTCAAGGCGCTGCGGCCCGGCACCAGGCTGGTGATGGTCGGCGACCCGCACCAGCTCTCCTCGGTGGACGCCGGGGCGGTGCTGGCCGACATCGTGGCTGCCGGCCTGCCGGTGTCCAGTTCCGACGCCCGAAGCGCGATCACCGTGCTGGAGCAGTCACACCGCTTCTCCGGCCCGATCCAGCAGTTCGCGACGGCCGTCCGGGACGCCGGAGCTGACCGGGCACTGAACCTGCTGGCCGAAGGGCTGCCCGGGCTGGATTGGCTGCCGGTCGACCCCGACCCCAACCTGCTCGCTGAACTGACCGACCTGGCCAGGGACGTCGTCGAGCAGGGCACGGCGATGCACCGCGCGGCGCTCGACGGTCGTGCCCGGGATGCGCTGGCGGCGCTGGACTCGCATCGCCTGCTGTGCGCGCACCGCCGGGGCCGCTACGGCGTCGGGGGCTGGTCGAGAGCGGTGGAACACCTGCTGACCAGGCAGATCCCCGGTTACACCCGGGATGGCGAGTGGTACCCGGGACGTCCGGTGCTGGTCACCCGGAACGCCCCGGAGCTGCAGATCGCCAATGGCGACACCGGCGTGGCCGTTCGGGTTGGAGACGGCACCCAGGTGGCTCTGTCGGCCGGGGACGGGCCACGCCTGCGCTCACCGTGGCTGCTGGACTCGGTCGAAACCATGCATGCGCTGACGGTGCACAAGTCGCAGGGCAGCGAGTACGACACGGTGAGCCTGGTGCTGCCATCGGTTGACTCGCCGCTGCTGACCAGGGAACTGCTGTACACCGCGGTCACGCGGGCCCGCAGCCGAGTCCGAATCGTCGCAACCCCGGAGGCGATCGCCCAGGCGATCAACACACCGGCCCGGCGAGCCACCGGCCTTGGCGAACGACTGCGGCTGCCATGACCCGCCGCTGTGAACGGCGGCTGCCGGCGCGCGCGAGCGCCGGACACTCGAGCGGGGCCGCTGTCAGCCCGGCGACGGCAGGGTACCCGCT
>NZ_JBASCI010000185.1:0-7426 GCF_049651565.1 Brooklawnia sp. | reverse complement strand
TGCCGCGCAGCAGCGGGCCGCCCGTTGGTGGCGCAGCGACCTGGACGACTTCGAGGAACTCAGCCACGGCCACGGCGGGACCGTCAAGGTCGCCCTGGCCGGGCCCTGGACGCTGGCCGCGGCGGTGCGGCTGGGGCACCCCACCATGAACCACGTGATCACCGACCCCGGCGCCTGCCGGGACGTCTGGCAGGCCCTCGCCGAGGCGGCCACCGAACTGGCCGCGAGGCTCACCGGGCGACTGAACCGGCCGGTCATCCTGCAGGTCGACGAACCCATGATCGGCGCAGCGTTGGGCGGCGAACTGGCCACCTTCTCCGGGCTGGACCGCTACCGGACGCCAGACACCGACGAGGTGCTGACGGGCTGGCGAGAGCTGGTCCATTCGGTGCAGCAGGTGCCGGGGGTCGAGCAGGTCTGGCTGCACAGTTGCGCCCCCGGGGTGGACATCGACCTGGCCGGCCGCGCCGGGTTCGGCGGGCTGGCCCTGCCGGCCGAGTTCGTCTGTGATGCCCCGATGATCGACCAGTGCCACGGCTGGTTGGACGCCGGCCGCACGCTGGCCCTCGGGGTGGCCCGAACCGACCAGGCCGACCTGGCGACGGTGGACCAGTTGGTGACGCAGGCGATGAAGGCGCTGCGGCCCCTGGAGCCGACCGCACCACAACTGACCGACCAATTCGTCCTGACCCCGGACTGTGGGCTGGCGGGCTGGCCGATGCGCTCTGCCGGCCTGCTGCTGGAGCGGCTGGCCGAGGCCGCGCGGCTGGTCGCCGAACGCGCCGCGACCTAAGATTGCGGCATGCGGCGTCTCCAGGGCCTCCGGCACCTGTTCAGTGACCTGAACCTCAACGGTGCCGCCCCGGTGCGCGTCCAACCGCAACTGGGGGAGTGGGAACCCAAGCGGGTGCCGACCACCAGGCAGAAGAAGAAGGCCCGGATCACGGTGTCGATGGTCTTCGTGGCGACCGTGGTGGCGCTGTTCCTGCTCGGCGACTTCTTCTACAAGACCCTGATGGGCATCAGCTGAGCTACCGGACATGCTCGAAGACCCCTGCGGCCGCCAGCGCGATCACCACGTAGCGGGCCATGAAACCGGCGGTCAGGAAGACCGCGAAGACCGCGAAGTTCAACCGGGTGGTGGCCGCAACCACGGTGGTCAGGTAATTCGGCGGGACGCTCAGCGAACCGGACAGGAACAGGCCAACCGGACCCCACCGCGGATGTTCGACCAGTGCGATACTCCACTCGACCAGCCGCGCCCAGCGAGCCCGCCAGGTACCCGGCCTGATCGGGGCCGGCTCGCGTCGGGGCCGCCTGCGCACAAGCTGCCGGCGGCCCTGCCGGATGCCCTGGAAGACCAGCATCTTGCCGACCCCCTGCCCCGCCCCCAGCAGCACCCCAACCGGGACCGGGCCGAGCACGCCGGTCGCCACCGAGGCGACGATGAACGCCTCCGCGTTGGCCAACGGCAGCACCGAACCGGCGAGCCCGAAACCGAAGGCCAGCAGCAGCTGCCACCAAGTCTCGTCGGTCACCTGACCAGTCTGGCAGGGCCGATGCCGAACCGGGTCCAGCCTGCCACCACGTGCTCAGGCGGAGCCACGACTGGTGCCCAGCCGAAGGCCGGTCCACCCGAGACCAGGTGGCACCCAGCGTGCTCGGCCCCGCAGACCCAATGGACGCTGAATCAGCCCACCATACTCGCTGACCGATCCTCCGCAGTCGCCCAACCCGATGGGGTGCCCTTGCAGGGCCCTTCGAGCACTATGGGGCCGTAACGCCGGAAACTGCACGCTTCGAGGACCTCGTGCGGGCATGATCAGGCCGTGACGCCGGAACTGCACACCCAATTGAGGCTGTGGCCAGGGTTGCAGCGGTGTCCTGACTGACTGTGAAGGCTCGAGAGGCCCAGGCGAGGGCGGCGGCACCTGGCGAACGCAGGATTCGGAAAATGGCACGCTCCACCTGACTACGACCAAGAGCGCCACCCGACCTCTGGTGCCGAGCACTTCGGGCACCGGCCCGGACTGCTCAGCCCCGAGCTCGAACCACACACCACTGCGGAGGAACGCGCAACCATACTCGCTTGGCAATCCTCCGCAGCGCGTGGGAGGTGGGGTCGAGGTGCCGGGGCGGCGGCACGCGCGACATCCCCGGCCGAGCGCTGACCGGCCTCAGGTTGACGATTCACCCCGGCGCATCCCATGCCCGCCGGATCAGCTCCTCGAGCACGTCCAGGTCGATGTCCTCGGGCTTGTTGACGTAGATGCAGTCCGCGCCAGTGGTGTGCTTGCCCAACCGGCCCAGCAGGTCCTGGTCGTGTGGCAGGCCGTAGAGGGAGAGTTTCGCCTTGCGGGGCGAAAATCCCAGCTTGAACATGTCGCCCTCACGGCCGCTGTCATACCGGTAGTGCACCTGTCCGTAGCCGATCATCGACGGCCCCCACATCACCGGGTTCACGCCGGTCACCCGGTTGAAAATCTCCAGCAGCAGCCGCCCATGTGCAACCCGGCGGGGGCTGTCGAGGGAGGCTATGTACTGGTCGGGATCCAGCTCGGTCGGCCTGGTCCTGGCCTCATCGGCGGGCTTGCCGGACTGACCACTCTCTTTGGTGCCCATGCGAAAAGCGTAGTTCGCCCCCGTCAGTCGCCGGTAGCACCTCGGTCCGGTCGGTCAGCTCTCCAGCCGGGCCGTCCCGAGCGTGCCCGAGAGCACCTGGACCACCCTGGACAACCGGTCCAGTTCTGCGGTAAGGAACGCTGGGCCGCCGCTGCGTCCCATCAGCACCACCCGGTCGGGCAGCACCGGTACCACCGCAACCACGACATCCCCCCAGCCCGGTGCCCAGTCCGAACCAACGTCGACGCTGTGCAGGTCACCGAGCGGCTCCAGCCGGGCCAACCTCTCGGCAGTCAACTCGGGAGAGTGTTCGGTCCCGAACAGCACTGTCCGGTCGTCCCGATCGACGACCGCCGCCCACTGGCAGTGGAACAGCGCCGGCGCGTGGTCGAGGAAGTACCGTTCGGCTCCGGGCGGGTCGGCCGCCATCTGGCCGATCAGTTCTACCTCTGTCACCGCGTCCCACTCGTCGGGGCAGCGCGACACCCACAGCACCCGGGTGCCCTCGGTGGCGTGCAGCGCCGAGACCAGCCCGTCGGGCAGGACGCCCGGCGGCAGGTCGCAGATGAAGTCGTCAACCACCACGCCGTCGTCCAGGCGGCCGGCGATCCGGATCCCGGCGATGTCGGCGCCGGTGGTCGCGATCGCGGTCGCCGCCCGGCCGAGGGAACCGGGACGATCAGGCAGTCCGACGCGCAGCAGGAGCATCATCCGGCCAGTCTGCCAAACCGTGGCTCACGATCGGCCGATGACCTCGGTGGCACGCCGACGGGCCCAGGCGTCCGCGGCCAGCACCGCGTCCACGCTGAGTTCGGCGTCCCCGACGTGGCCGCCGGCCAGGTGCTCGTCCACCACCGCGGCCACGGTGTCGACGATGCCGAGGAAGCTGAGCCGCTGATCGCAGAAGGCATCCACGCAGATCTCGTTGGCGGCGTTGAACACCGCCGGTGCGGTGCCCGCCGCCCGGCCGCAGCGGCGGGCCAACTGCACGGCGGGAAAGGCCTCGTCGTCCAGCGGTTCGAAGTGCCAGTCGCGGGGCGTGCCCCAGTCATATCCCGGGGCAGCGTCCGGGACGCGGTCCGGCCAGGCCAGCGCGAGGGCGATCGGCAGGCGCATGTCGGGCGGGCTGGCCTGGCAGATGGTCGCGCCGTCGCAGAACTCCACCATCGAGTGGACGTCGCTGGTGGGATGTACCACCACGGTGATGTCGTCAAGGCTCATCCGGTACAGCAACGCCGCCTCCAGCACCTCCAGGCCCTTGTTGACCAGGGTGGCGGAGTTGATGGTGATCACCCGCCCCATCTGCCAGGACGGGTGCGCCAACGCCTCGGCGGGGGTGACGTCGGTCAACTCGGCCCGGCTGCGGCCACGGAACGGGCCGCCGGACGCGGTAAGGATCAGCCTGCGCACCTCACTGCGTTTGCCGCTGCGCAGCGACTGCAGGATCGCCGAGTGCTCCGAGTCGATCGGCACCAGTTGGCCGGGCGCGGCCGCATCGGTGACCAGCCGGCCGCCGATGACCAGCGACTCCTTGTTTGCCAGGGCCAGCGTGGTGCCGGCCGCCAGCGCGACCAGGGTCGGACGCAGCCCGGCCGCGCCGGTGATCGCGTTCACCACCACGGCGCTGCCCCGCCCGGCCAGCTCTTCGTTGCCGCCCGCACCGATCACCTCGGGACCGGCCGCGCCTACGAGGCGCCGCAACCGGGCTGCCGCCGTGTCGTCCGGCACTGCCACCACGGTGGGTGCGAACTGGCGCACCTGGTCGGCCAGCAGGTCGAGCTGGCTGCCACCCGCCGACAACCCGACCACCCGGAACCGGTCGGGATTCCGAGCGATGACGTCGAGGGTCTGGGTGCCGATCGATCCGGTGCTGCCGAGCACCACCACATCTCGCATAGGCCACAGTCTGGCACTACCTCTAGGATGTGGTGCTGTCACGGCCGCCGAGTGGCGGCCGATCGCGAACAGGAGAAGCTTGTGGCGTTGACTGCGCAGGACGTGGCGCGGCTGGCCGAGTTGGCCCGCATCGACCTGTCCGAGGAAGAACTCGCCCGATTGGCGCCCCAGCTGGACGTCATCCTGAACTCGGTGGCCAGCGTCGCCGAGGTGGTCAGTCCCGACGTGCCGCCGACCTCGCACCCGGTCCCGCTGGAGAACGTGTTCCGCGCCGATGAACTGCGCCCCAGCTGGCCGGTGGAGGCCATGCTGGCCGGCGCCCCGGCGGTGGAGGACAACCAGTTCCAGGTGCCGCGCATCCTGGATGAGGAGGCCTGATGAACGACACCATCCACGCCACCGCGGTGGAGCTGGCCGCCCGGATCGCCGCAGGTGAGCAGAGCGCGGAGGAGGTCACCCGGGCCCACCTCGACCGGATCGCTGCCGTCGACGACCAGGTGCACGCCTTCCTCGCGGTCGACGCCGGACGCGCCCTGGCCCAGGCCCGGGCCGTGGACGCCAAGCGGGCCGCCGGCGAACGGCTCAGCCCGTTGGCGGGTGTCCCGGTGGCGGTGAAGGACCTGTTCTGCTACCAGGGGCTGCCGACCACCGCGGGCTCACGGATCCTGGCTGACTGGCTGCCGCCGTACAACTCCACCGTGGTCGACCGGCTGCTGGCCGCCGACATGGTGATCCTCGGCAAGACAAACCTGGACGAGTTCGCAATGGGTTCGTCCACCGAGACCTCGGCGTTCGGGCCGACCCGCAACCCGTGGGACCTGGACCGGATTCCGGGCGGCTCGGGCGGCGGCTCCTCGGCTAGCCTGGCCGCCTTCGAGGCCCCGCTGGCCATCGGCACCGACACCGGCGGCTCGATCCGGCAGCCGGCTTCGGTGACCGGCACGGTCGGGGTCAAGCCGACCTACGGCGGGGTCTCCCGGTACGGGGTGATCGCCATGGCGTCCTCGCTCGACCAGCCCGGCCCATGCGCCCGGAACATGCTGGACGCCGCACTGCTGCACCAGGTGATCGGCGGTCACGACCCGGCCGACTCCACGTCGATCAACGCGCCGGTGCCCGATGTCGTGGCCGCCGCCCGCAAGGCCGACGTCAGTGGACTGCGGGTGGGCGTGGTGACCGAGTTGGGCGGTGAGGGCTACGCCCCCGGTGTCGAGGCCAGGTTCGCCGAGGCGGTCGAGCTGCTGTCGTCGCTGGGTGCCGAGATCGTCGAGGTCAGCTGCCCCAGCTTCGCGCACGCCTTCGCGGCCTACTACCTGATCATGCCCGCCGAGGCGTCCAGCAACCTGGCCCGCTACGACGGGATGCGCTACGGGCTGCGGGTGAACGGTGGCCGGTACGAGTCCGCGGAGCAGGTGATGCGGGCCACCCGCGCCGCCGGGTTCGGCGACGAGGTCAAACGCCGCATCATCATCGGCACCTACGCGCTGTCGGCGGGCTATTACGACGCCTACTACGGCTCGGCCCAGAAGGTGCGCACCCTGATCCGCCGTGACTTCGACGCCGCCTTCGCCCAGTGCGAGGTGCTGGTCTCGCCGGCCACCCCGACCACCGCCTTCCGGTTCGGCGAACGCCTCTCCGACCCGATCGCGATGTACAAGTCCGACCTGTGCACGATCCCCACCAACCTGGCCGGCAACGCCGCTGCCAGCGTCCCGATCGGCCTGGCCGAGGAGGACGGCATGCCGGTGGGCCTGCAGATCATGGCGCCGGCGATGGCCGACGACCGCTGCTACCTGGTCGGGGCGGCCGTCGAGGCGGCGCTCGCCGACCGGTGGGGTGGTCCGCTGCTCGACCGCGTCCCGGCGCTTGAGGAGGTGGCCCGATGAACGGTATCGACGAACTGATGGACTACGACGAGGTGATGGCCCGCTACGACGTGGTCATCGGGCTGGAGGTACACGTCGAACTCAGCACCCGGTCGAAGATGTGGTGCGGCTGCAGCGCCGACTTCGGCGGTGAACCCAACACCCACACCTGCCCGGTCTGCCTCGGCCTGCCCGGGGCGTTGCCGGTGGTCAACCGGACGGCCGTCGAGTCCGCCATCCGGATCGGGTTGAGCCTGGGCTGCCAGATCGCCGAGTGGTGCCGGTTCGCCCGGAAGAACTACTTCTACCCGGACATGACGAAGAACTACCAGATCTCCCAGTACGATGAGCCGTTGTGCTTCGACGGTGAGGTCGACATCGAGGTGGACGGCCAGTCCTACCGCATTCCGATCGAACGGGTGCACATGGAGGAGGACGCCGGCAAGTCCACCCACGTCGGCGGCGCCGGACGGATCCAGGGTGCGGAGTACTCGCTGCTCGACTACAACCGGGCCGGTGTGCCGCTGATGGAGATCGTCACCAAGCCGGTGCTGGGCACCGGGACGCAGGGTCCGGTGGTGGCCCGGGAGTACATGGCGTTCCTGCGGGAGATGATGCGGGCGCTGGGGGTCTCGGACGCCCGGATGGAGCGGGGCAACATGCGCTGCGACGCCAACGTCTCGCTGATGCCCAAGGGGACCGCAGTACTCGGTACCCGCACCGAGACCAAGAACATCAACTCGCTGCGGTCGGTGGAGGCCGCGCTGCACTACGAGATCCAGCGGCAGGGGGCGGTGCTCGCCGCCGGCGGCCGGGTCGTCCAGGAGACCCGGATGTGGCATGAGGAGGGCTACACCACTGCCGGACGCTCCAAGGAAACCGCCGAGGACTACCGGTACTTCCCCGAACCCGACCTGGTGCCGCTGGCACCGAGCCCGGGGTGGGTGGCCGAGCTGCGCGCCAGCCTGCCCGAACCGCCGGCCCAGCGCCGCAGCCGGCTGCAGGCCGAGTGGGGGTTCACCGACCTGGAGATGCGCGACATC
>NZ_JBASCI010000184.1:0-14282 GCF_049651565.1 Brooklawnia sp. | reverse complement strand
GCGGGTCGACCTCGTGTCCAGCCACGCGCTGTGACTTACCAGAGCCGCTCCGACGGCCAAAGTGATGGCGACCCGCCCGTCCCGCTCATCCCAAACTGAAACACGCCTTCTTCAGCAGTCTCCTAGTTCGGCCGCATCCCCTCGTGCCGGAGGTAGTGGTCTCCGGGGCTGCCGGATTCCATGCCAGCATTGCGGCCATCGCGCCCCTTGCCCGCTACTCGTACCGAAGGCCGTGCCGCTCGACGAGCAGCGGGACGCTGCCGAAATCGAACTCCAGCCCGAAGGGACCGGCGATCTCGGTCAGCTGATCGGGCGACGGCTCATAATCCAGCTCGATCAACTGCTCGAGGAATCGCTCGAATCCGGCCGGCGAGATCAGCTCTAGGATCCGGCACGGCCGGTCCTCGGCATTCCAGAACGTGTGCCACTGACCGCGTGGCTTGAAGACCAGGTCGCCGACCTCGGCGTACACCACCTCGTCCCCGAGCTGAGCGCCCATCCGGCCCTCGAGGACATAGGAGTACTCGTCCTCCCGGGTGTGTCAGTGCAGTGGCGCCGCCAGTGCTCGCGGCGCCAACGGGTGCTCCACCAGCGAGACACCGCCGCCGCTCTGCTCGCCCCCGAGCATGAAGCGCACGCCGAGACCGCCGAGATCGCCGTGTTTGCCGTCCGCCGGGCCGATGATCGTCGCCATAGTCGCTCCCTTGATCGAACAATGACGTCCAGTGAAGTAGGGGGACGACGTCGCGTCAAGCCGGGTGGTCATCGCAGGCGCCCCCGGCGAGGATCGAACTCGCGACCTGCCGCTTAGAAGGCGGTTGCTCTATCCACTGAGCTACGGAGGCATCGCACAGCCTACCGTCCGGAGTCATGCCCGCTTCCGACGGATCGGGGAAGCGTGCCAGACTCTGCGTGTGTCCCCCGACCCCGAGCAGCCGCGCACTCGCAGTCAGTGGTTGCGGCTGCTGGCTGCGGTGTATGCGCCCACGCTGCTGGCCTCCATCGGGTTCGGGGCGATCATCCCGCTGATCGCGGTGCAGGCAACCGCGCTGGGCGCGAGCCTGGGTCTGGCGGCGTTCATCACCGGCCTGTCGGCGATCGCGACGATGGTCTTCGACCTGCCGGCGGGGACAGTGGCCGCCCGGCTGGGTGAGCGCACCAGCATCGTCGCCGCCTGTCTGCTGGACGCGGTCGTGCTGGTTGCGGTGTACTTCGCCAACTCGCTGCCGGTGCTGGCGGTCGCCGTCTTCGTGCACGGGATGACCGGCGCGGTCTTCGGGCTGGCCCGGCAGACCTACCTGACCGAGGCGATCCCGATCCGGTACCGGGCCCGCGGCATGTCGACCCTGGGCGGGGTCTTCCGGATCGGCTACTTCCTCGGCCCGCTGACCGGTTCGGCGATCCTGGCACGCGGCGAGATCAGGGACGCCTTCGTCTTCGCCGCCGGGGCGAGCCTGCTGGCCGCGGCGGTCACCCTCGGACTGCCCGCCCTGCCGAGCGATCGGCGAAACCTGCTGGACGCCGACGGCCAGCGTCCACGTACCTTCGCCGTGCTGCGCCGGCACCGCCGCTCGCTGCTCACCGTGGGGGTCGGGTGTCTGGGGTTGATGATGATCCGCTCGTCGCGGCAGGTGATCATCCCGTTGTGGGCCGACTACAACGGGGTGTCGCCGAGCATGATCAGCCTGCTGTTCGCGCTGTCGATGGCCTTCGACGTGCTGCTGTTCTTCCCGGGTGGGGCGATCATGGACCGCTTCGGGCGGTGGTGGGTGAGCGTGCCGTCCATGCTGGTGATGTCACTTGGCCTGGTTGCGCTGCCGTTCACGCACAGCGTCGAGGGCATCGCCGTGGTGGCCAGCGTGCTCGGCCTGGGTAATGGGGTGAGTTCCGGGATCGTGATGACGCTGGGCGCGGACGCGTCCCCGGACTTCGGCCGGCCCCAGTTCCTGGCGGGCTGGCGGCTGCTCGCCGACACCGGCCAGAGCCTCGGGCCGCTGATCATCTCTGGGGTCACGGCGCTGTTCGGGCTGGCTGTTGCGGCTGTGGTGGTTGGCACGCTCGGCTGCGTCGGGGGCGGCTGGCTGGCTCGATGGGTTCCCCGGACGTCCGGGGAACTGGCCGCCTTCCGGCCGGAGTGAGCCGGATCGCTAACCTTGTGTGCGTGATGGACATGCTGGTGTGGATCGACCTCGAGATGACCGGTCTCGACCTGACCAAGGACGCTCTCATCGAGATCGCCGTGCTGGTAACCGATGGCGACCTGAACGTGCAGGGTGAGGGGCTCGACCTGCTGATCCCGCCGTCGACCGAGGCGATGGACGCCATGGGCGACTTCGTCCGCCAGATGCACACCGACTCCGGACTGCTGGACGAGCTGTTGCGCGCGACCCTGACCATGGCTGAGGCGGAGGAGCAGGTGCTGGAGCACATCAGGCAGTACGTACCGGTCTCCCGCAAGGCGCCGCTGGCCGGCAACACGATCGGCACCGATCGTGCGTTCCTCGCCCGCGACATGCCGGAGCTGGAGGACTACCTGCACTACCGCAACATCGACGTGTCGAGCATCAAGGAACTGGCCCGCCGCTGGTTCCCCAAGGCGTACTACGCCGCGCCCGCCAAGCACGGCAACCACCGCGCGCTGGCCGACATCCAGGAGTCGATCGAGGAGCTGCGCTACTACCGGGAGGCGATATTCGTGCCGTTGCCCGGGCCATCGACCGGGGAGTCCCGCATCATCGCCCGCAAGCACGAGGGTGCGCTGACCGGCCTGGCTGAGGCCGCTCAGGCGTTCGAGGGCAGCGACGAGGCGGCCGACAGCTGACGATTTCGCAGACGCCGGCACCTTCGCTAAGATGACTGAGCCGTCCGGCTCGTCCGGTACGCATGGTGGGTATAGCTCAGTTGGTAGAGCTCCTGGTTGTGGTCCAGGCGGTCGCCGGTTCAAGTCCGGTTACCCACCCCAAATGGGTCAGGTTTGAACTTTCGACCAAGGGTCCGCCCTTGGTCGAGGTTCGAGCCTGGCCCAACTTTCTTGCCTCGGCAGCCCAGGTGAGGGCGTCGGCCTGCAACCCTTCGATGCTCAGCCCGTCGTACGGCGTCTTGTAGCCGACCCGAACGTCGTTGTCCTCATCGACGTAGATCGCCTTGAACAGTGCCTGGTTGCACAGCCGACGGTTCGCGTCGTCGGCCGTCTTATAGATGTCACCCGCGTTCGACAGCAGAGTAAGCGAGTCATCGAGGTTCGCCCGGGCGAAGGCATACTCCCCGTGGTGGGCGTCGATCCGGTTCTGGATCGTCTCCAACGACGCAGTGATCCGATCCTGCTCCCGCTTGAGCAGCTCCAACGGAACCGCTCCCGCGTAGTGCGCCCGGAGCAGCTTCTCCTGCTCATCTTCAAGCTGGGTCCGACGTGAGGCGAGGTCCGCCAGCTCCGCGGCACCCTCGGACATCATCTCGTCGAACCTGGCGTGCAGCATCGACGAGAGCGCGAGCTTGGTCTCCGCGCTGATCTGGACGTGGTCATAGAACTGCTCGACGAGCCGCTCGACGTGCTCGATGAGCATCGCTTGGCGGGTGCAGTCCCCTCTGCCGCCATGTCTGCTGCCGCAGACGAAGTACGGATAGATCGTGCCCTGGCTGCTCTTCGCGTTGCACACGATCAACCGCGAGCCGCACTGCCCGCAGAACACCGAGCCTTTCAGGTAGTGCTCGTGTATCTGCGTCGCGTCCGCCGCTGACCGGTGGGTGCCGAGCACGGTCTGCACCTGATCCCACACCTCGTTCGGGACGAGTGCTTCGTGTACTCCGGCGTAGGTGACGCCTTGATAGCGGACGCAGCCCTTGTAGTAGGGGTTCGTGAGCATCCGATGCACCGACGACTTCCCGATGGGCCGAGAAGGACGACGCGGCGAAGGTGCGGTCGTCAGCCCGCGAGCCACCAACTCGTGGTGGAGCTGGCTCGTCGACCAATCCCCGGACGCGAACACCTGGAAGGCCCACCGAACCAGCGGTGCCCGCTCCTCATCCAGCTCGACGGTGCGCACCTCACGGCCAAACTCGTCGCGCACTCCGATGTTGCGGTAGCCGATGGGCGCCTTCGACACCGTGCCGCCCTGCGCTGCCTTCTGCGACAGGCCCTTGACGACCTCCGTGGCCAGGTTGCGCGAGTAGAACTCGGCGATCGACGACATGATGCCGTGCAGCAGCATCCCTGAGGGCGTCTCGTCGATGTTCTCGGTCGCCGACACCAGCGTCACTCCGGCATCTTTGAGCGCCAGGTGGATGGTCACGTCGTCGGCGCGGTTCCGAGCCAGCCGGTCAACCTTGTGGACGATGCAGTAGTTCGTCTTGTACTTCGTGACGTACTGGATCATCCGCATCAGCTCAGGTCGATCGGCCTTGCGAGCGGACTCGCCAGCATCGACGAACTCCTCAACGATGGTCGCACCGAGCTGGTCGGCCTTGCGCTGGTTCGCCTCGCGCTGGGCCGGGATCGAGAAGCCTTCAGCGTTGCCGCCCTTCTCTGCCTGCTCCTTGGTCGAGACTCGCAGGTATGACACGGCGATCGCCCCAACGAAGGGTGTCGGGGCAACGAGGCTGCCTATCGCGGCGCGGCTCGCGTCGGTGGTCGTCATGGCTCTTCTCCACAGTCACTGGTCCTGCCGACGCGGACTGATGTGACGGCGGATGTTGATCGTGAGAAGAGCCCGAAGGCTGTAGGACTAGGCCGAGTCGGCCACGTTTGCTTTGCCTCGCCGCAAGGGCGAAGCGCTAGGACCACAACATCCGCCATCCGCGACGGATGCGTACATTCTACGACGAGGGGTCCACCGAGGCACGGGGACGCTTCGGTGTGGTCGATCCGCCCGAGGGGCAAGACCCGGACCGCTGGAGCGCGATACGGATGAGCAGCTCGCTCAGCTTGTCGAGGTCGGGCGGTTCGTGGAAGTCGGCGCGGATCGTCAGCTCGCGCTCGCTCTGCTGGCGCTGGCCCGTCTTTCGCGTGTACCGCCGCGCCATGACTCACACCTCGCCGGTGTCCGGGTCGAAGGCCGCGAAGAAGGCGTCTTCGGCCTCCTGGCGCGCTGCGACCTGATCGAGCACGAACCGTACGAAGTCTTCGTCGCGATCCGTGATGGGTGAGTCCTCGACGGGCGCAGCAGGGTCTTCGCCGGGCCAGCTCGTCTGGCGGGTTGGGCGGTCCCTGTCGAGGCGTGTGCCGCAGGCCGCGACCCAGTCTCGAAGTCGGGCGCGTGCGTCTGCGAAGTCGCGGTGCCACCCGAGGGGTGCTGAGCCGTCCTGCTCGGGGTCGTACGCGGACAACCAGTGCAGGTGCAGCGCGGACAGCTCCCAGAGGAGTTCGGGGTGCCGATGCCAGTACGGCGGCACGACACTGGCCGGAAGGCCGTAGGTGTGGCGAAGCCAATCCACCCAGCGGTTGAGTTCGAGCAGCTCCGCTTCGAGATCATTGGCCGTGAGCAGATTCCAGTTGACCGGGTGCGGCGGCTCAGGAGTATCGAACCGCGGCGACCGCGGTTCTGCCTCAGGCGGCAGGTCATCGTGTTCGGGGCCGGACGAGTCAGTCATGGCTTCGCCGCTCACATTCCGATGGTCGCGGCGCTCGACGGTGCGGGACGCTGTGGCGCGGTGAAGGCGGTGCCATCTCGACCAGAGCTGCGCTCGGTTCGATCTACCTCGTAGCGCGTGCGCGCCAGGTCGTGGCCGATGCGAGTTGCGATGAACTCTTCACCTTCGTAGCGCTGTCCGTTGCGCTCGTAGGAGTACTCCCGCACACGGCCGTCGGCGATGATGTTGTCGCCCTTGGCGATCCGCTCGGCCCCCTGCTCGGCGGCCCCGCGATATGCGATGAGGTCGTGGAAGGTGGTCTCCAACTGCGTAAAGGTGTTGTCGGGCTCCTTGCGGTAGTGCTCGATGCCGACCTTCATGTAGAGCCGCGCATCCCCGCGTTCGGTGTAGCTCAGCTGCGGCTCCGAGGCGACGAAGCCTGAAATGGACTGATGAGTGCGAATGGCCATGATGGCCTCCTTCTGATCTCAGGCGGCCAGCTCGTCGTGGCCGCTGTATCAGGCAGGTGCGCCCCGGCACCCAGACCGTGGCGTCAGGGTGCGGGGCGGCGTAGGAGGGCTTCGAGTTTGGTGCGGTCGCTGCGGAGCTGGGCAGCGTCGGGGCGGCTGTGCCAGGCTCGTAGGTCGGTGACGATCGGTGGTGCGGAGCGCAGCAGAGTGATCCCGGTGCCGAAGGGCAGGGTGCGGATGCGGTCGGGTGGCAGGATCGGAACCCGCCGTACGGAGCGCTGGTTGGAGCGGGTGCCGCGATCACCGAGGGTCACGCTGTCGGTGTACTCGTCACGTTCACCGATCAACGTAGAGAGGTCTTGGAGGTCGCGACTGCTGGACGCGCCGCCGAGGATGATCTTGACGATGCTGGCGTCCCAGATCGCGCTGGCCTGGTTCTCGCTCCACCGGTCTCGGGCTTGGGCGAGGGACTGCAACACGGGCATGGTCGTGATCCCGGTGCCGCCGCCTTCGGCCATCAGCATCGGCAACGACGGCAGGGGTGCGAGGTTGCCGATCTCGTCGAGCGCCAGCAGTAGCGGCGGGTCGAGTCGGGCTCCGGGTGAGCGGGCGGCGAGTCTGCGGGCGGTTTCGATGAGGTCTTCCACGAATGCCGCGACCAGCGCTGCGGACGTGCCGGCCCCGGCTCCGGTGGCAAGCAGATAGAGCGTGCCGTGCTGGGTAAGGAAGGTTTCGGGGTCGAACTGTTCGTGCGGGCCGGGTGTGACGGCATCGAGTACACGGGGGTCGGCGAGGGCTGCGAGGGCGAGGGAGACGCCTTGCCAGATGCTGTCGCGGGTCTTGGGGTCGGCGTCGATCATCGCGCCGAGCGAGTCACCCCACCCCATCGCCGCATCCGGGTTCGAGCTCAGGATCGCGACCGCCTCGGCCGCAGAGCTGGGGTCGAGGGTCCACCGGAACAGCTCAGCGGGCGGGCGGCCGTCGAGGGCGGCGGCGTGCAGGAGCGCCTGCAACGCGGTACGAGTCTTTCCTTCCCAGAACCCGCCGGACTCCACACCCCCGGAAGACAGGCCGGTGGCGGCGGCGAGGCCGTTGGCGCGGATCATCGCAGTCAGCGGGTCCTGGCACCCGCGCACGGGTGACCAGCGCAGCCCGGCGGGGATGCCCTCGGCGAGATGTTGCGGGTCGAACACCGCGACCGGCCCACCCGCGCGTCGCCGCGCACGGAGCGTCGCGGTCAGGTTCTCGGGCCTCGTTGAGGTGGTGACGACCGCGCCGGGTGCGTCGAGGATCGCGTTGACGACGACGTGGAGGGTCTTGCCGGAGCGGGGCGGGCCGATCAGCAGGATCGAGTCCTCCACCGATGCCCACACCCCGGTCCCGCGACTCGAACCGAGGAGGTAGCCAACATCCGCAGGTGTCGGCGTGGTCAGTGACGGGCGCAGAGTTCTGGCGCGGCGTAGGAGTGCTTTCGCAGAGGCCGTGGTCTTGACCTCGTGCGCAGTCGCGATCCCGGCGAGGCGGTGCGGGTCAGTCTCCACTTTGCGGTTGTGGCGGCGCAGCCACAACCACACCCACGCGACACCGACGACGAGCCCAGCGAGCAGCAGGGTCGTGACGATCCAGTAGACGACTGGGCTGAGACCGTCGGCGTCGAGCGCTCCGGCGGTATCGGCAGGGTTGAACAGCACCCCGAGCCCCGACGCCGGTCCTGCTTGTGGTTGGGGTGTGCCGGAGAGGAACGCGGCGACTGAACCAGAGCCGCGCAGGATGAGTGCGAG
Organism: Brooklawnia sp.; assembly: GCF_049651565.1. Taxonomy (GTDB): domain Bacteria; phylum Actinomycetota; class Actinomycetes; order Propionibacteriales; family Propionibacteriaceae; genus Brooklawnia. The sequence goes on along the minus strand of NZ_JBASCI010000184.1, from coordinate 6,466 downwards.
TCCGAAGGCTCCGATCAGGGCGATGAGGGCGGCGTTGGTGAGTTCGTCGCCCATGCCCCCGCCGCCCTGTCTCGGGTTCATTGCAGCCGCCGAATCGCGGTCGTGCCCGAGACGCGCCCGAACAGGATCACCTCGCCCGTCGCGCCTGTCGGGAGGTCGTCGAGATCGACCAGCGCCCGAGCCGTCCCCGTGTGCGCGGCGTCGGTGTGGCTCACGATGACCGCGACAGCGATATCCTCACCCGGCACGAAACCCTCCCCGTCCACTTCCATGAGCCGCAGCGTGCGCGGTGCGGCGGCGCGGCGACCTCGGCGGGTGCCCGGCACCGGTTTCTGCTCGGCCGCTCGTGCGGGTGGAGTTGGTTTGCGGGCGTGGATGATGTCGGTGAACACCCCGCCATCGCACTCGCGGACCTCGACCCGGACCGAGACGGTGCGGTCCTTGGTGATCTCGTCCATCAACGACCCGAACGTCGCCCGAGTCCACGCACCGGCAGCAGGTTGCGGGTGGGCGACGCCATCGACGGCTGCGGTCAGCGTGCCGTCCGCCGCGACGATGACGACCACATGCGGCAGATCGACAGGCACCTCGGGCTCGTGATCGCGGGAGTGGTGTGGGCGTGAGAGGTTCATCGGTGACCCCCAGCCGCGCGAGAACTCGTATCGAACAACGCAAGCTCGGCAGGGTGGAGCTGGTGCTGGGTCACGAAGCTCCTAGCCTTGATCCGCCACAACCCTTGACCGACGCCGAGATTCGGGAGGAGCTGCTGCTCGGTCCCGGTCAGGCCGAGAGCTTGGGCGGTAGGGCCGAGCTGGTCGGATTCCTGCCGGTACACGATCCTCGTCTCCGCATTCGCCAGCAACGAGTTGGCGAGCGAGCGCATGGCGGAACCCTGGTCCCCGACGTTGTCCAGGTCAGTGAGCTTGTGGAAGATCAGCATGTTCGCGATCCCGTAATGCCGCGCGAGTCGCCAATGCGCATCCATCCGCCGCAGCAGCGCGGGGTGGGACATGAGACGCCAGGCCTCGTCGTAGATCACCCACCGCTGCCCACCACTCGGGTCCAACAGGGCGGATTCCATCCACGCCGACGAACACGTCATCAACACGCTGATGAGCGTCGAGTTCTCCGTCACCCGCGACAGGTCGAGGGAGATCATCGGCAGGCTCGGGTCGAAGGCCACGGTGGAGGGGCCGTCGAACAACCCAGCGAGGTCACCGGCCACGAGACGACGCAGGGCGTGACCGACGAGCCTCCCGTCTTCGGCGAGGCGACCATCAGGGTCGGTGCTGGGAGCCAGGATGCGGTCAACGACCATCGGCAGGATCGGCACCTCGTTCTCCCGCACCGTCTGCGTCAACGCCAGGTCGATCGCGGTGTGCTCCAACGGCGACAACCCCCGCGCCAGCACGGTCTCCGCGAGCGCGCCGATCAGGTCGCGCCTGCGCGCGGCGACGGTGGAGGCCCACTGTTCATCCGACAACCCGGACGGGCGGTGCCCTTCGTCCAACGGGTTCAGCCGGGTGTTGAGGCCGTGGCCCAGGACGATGGCGCGACCGCCGACGGCCTCAGCGACCGCAGTGTGCTCACCCTTCGGATCACCCGGCACATAGACCCGCCGCCCGAACGGGAGCGACCGCGTGTAGAGCGACTTCGCGAGAGAGGACTTGCCCGAGCCGACGATCCCCGCCAGCACCACGTTGGGGGCGGTGATGATGCCGCGCGCGTACAGCACCCACGGGTCGTACACGAACGAACCGCCCGAGTAGAGGTCTTGCCCGACGAACACCCCATCGGCACCGAGGCCACCTTCGGCGACGAACGGATACGCCCCCGCCAACGTCGCGGAAGTGTCCTGGTGACGCGGGAGCCGGAGCCGTCCCGGCGTCCGAAGCTGCGCCGCACCCGCCTCACCAGCCTTGGGCAGGTAGATCGTGGCGCGCCGCTCCTCCCGCTCCGCCTCAGCCTTGGCTTTCACGGCCGCGAGTTCGGCCTTGCGCTGCTCTGCGTGGAGTCGTGCTTCGGCGCGGCGGCGCTGTTTGCGGAGCTTGCGACGTTCCTTCGACGGCGCGACCAGCACCGCCGTGTGCAGCCGCTCGCGATCCTGGTTCACAGTCCCAGCCCTCGCGACTCGCGCACCGCGGTGATCTTCGCGGGCTCGAACCACGACCGCCCCCGCTTCGATGGCGGCAGGTCACGACGCTTCTGAGCGCCCGGCGAGGAGTACGAGACCAGCAGCTCCGGCCCATCCCGTGTCGGCGACGGCTCATCGATCGCTTCGGCGCTCGCGTCGGAGTCGGGGTGGCGGCGCAGCAGTGAGACGTACCCGACGTGCGGGTTGACGACCAGCGCGTAGTCGCCGGACATCATCACCCGATCGTTGGTGCCCTCGCCGGGTTCGTCGTAGACGTACCCGTTCTCAAGTGCCGCCTGCGTGGTCTCCTCGCCGTAGTCCCACTGCGCGAGGTAGTCCACCGCATCGACATGGCCCAGCTCGCCGAGGATGCGCAACGGCCGGTCGGCCTCGTCGCCTTGAAGGAACACCACGGTGATCCACCGCGACGGCACCGCCTCCTCAACGGCAGGCTCGGGATGCCACGCGATCCGCCCCGCCGCAACGAATCCCTCCGCGAGACGGTCGTAAGCCTGATCCACCAGACGCGCAGACCGGCGCAGCTCCTCCGCCGTCGCGAGCGCATCCAGGACACCGGCCGCGTGGTCGCCGTCGTCGTTGAACGCATGCGCGACCTTCCTCTCGTGCGCGTCAGCGAGCTGTTCCAGCACCTGGCGCAGCGACCGCATCCCAGAGGACAGGTCACCGATCACCCCATACATCTGAGCGGGCTGATCGAAGGTGCGGCTCGCATGCGCGAGCCCGCGCAGAGCCTCGGACGCCTCCGCGGCGTCGGCGGCGGAATCGAAGAACGTGGGCATGGTCGGCCTCCTCGCAAAGTCGTGTGATGAGGAGGTGTGCTGCAATGCCCCGGGCGTTGTCGGAGGTGGCTGACATACTTGGTGGAGGCGTCGGAGGGAGGCACGAGGCAGTCACCGGCGAGAAGGAGAGCCCACATGGACGACGCGCGCGACGAGTCCGGCAGCGACGAGGCCATTGGTGGGCCAACCGACGAGGACGGTCAGATCAGGTCCGACGCGCTTGAACTCGCAGCGTCCACGACCCTCGTCGAGGTGACGCCCGGTGTCGCAGTCGTGTTCGGCGAAGTCCCCGACGGCCTTGAACTCATCAGCCTTGACATGGTGCCGTCATTCGATCGCGCGCAGCTCTCGACCGCTCTGGGTTCGCTCGGCAATACAGGCACTATCGTCGGAAACGTCGCGGAGGCAGTGTCGAGCGCGCAAGGCCTCTTCCGGGTCAACGATGCGACTCTGTCTCTGCTGAAGAGCGGCGGGCAGATGGCGGCGAAGGACGGCGCCAAGCTCGGGGCGATCTTCAAGAACGGTGAATTGGTCGCCCAGGCACGTTTCATCCCCGCCTCTATGACAGCCGCGACGGCGATCGCAGCCATCGGCCCGGCCGTCGCAATGATCGCGCTCCAAATGCAGCTCGGCGAGATTTCCGGCCTCGTCCGCTCCAACATCCAGCTCACGACGCAAACGCTCAAGGCCATCCGAAACGAGCAATGGGCAGAGCTTGAAGGTCTGGCGGAGTCCGTCGATGAGGCGGTCAAGGAGACCCGCGAACTCGACGCCATCACAGACTCTGTCTGGGAGCCCATCGCTCCCAGTGGCCCCAACATCCGCAAGCAACTGAAGCTGTACCGCAAGAACGTGGCAGGCCACATCCAGGAGATCGGGAAGGTGGATGGTCGCGCCCGCCGCCAATACCTCGAAACCAACGCCGAGGCAATCGTCTTCGATACCTACGCGCTGCTCAGCTCGCTGAAGACCCACGCGGAGTACCAGGCTGTCCGGGCTGCGCTCGCCAGGACGCGAGGGGCCAATGACGAGAGCGAAGCGCAGCTCTTCGACCGGATCGCCCGAAACACGCCCGCCGAGATCGACGAGTCGCTCTCCGAAATCCGATCGTTGACCGAGTCACTCGTGCGCGAGTTGCGGATCATCGCCGAGCTCCCCGGTCGCGCCACCGTGCCCCTCACGAAGAAGCGGAAGGACGCGAAGGCGTCCCAGCTCACATGCAGGCAGCTCCTCGAAGCCATCGAGCCCTTGGCCGGCATGCTCCAGCCAGCAGTCGAGATGCCGGCGGTCCCAGACACCGTATGCGCGCCCGAGGGGCTTGAGCTCGATCCCTACCTGCACATCCTCCGGTGGTTTCTTGAGGACGGTGAGGCACTTCGCAGCGTGGCGTTCCCCTACGAGTGGGAGCTCACAACTTCGCCGGAGTCGTGCCAGCGATTCTCGCTAAACGGGTTGACGCGACCTGGGACGCGCTCACGCCGGGAAGAGCCAGTGCCATCGTTGAGAAGTTCGCGTCGAGTACCTTCGTAGCGGTAACCGATCGACGGATCATCACAGCCAACCCAGGGAACTTCCTAAGACGAGGCGAACTCGGCGCAATCTACTCGCTGGATGAGGTTCGTAACGTGCGCGGCCGCTCCTCGCGCGGAGTGGGCGTTCGACCGACCATCGACGTGACCACCGAGCAGCGGGACCTCCATTGGATGTTCCCTGACGCCGCCGCCCACGAGGACATCGACTGCCTGGCCGCGGTTCTCTCCGAGGGAACACCGCATGCAATCCCAGCCCCAGCAGCGATCGCACCGACCGCTCCACCAAGTGCCGCCATTGACTCCTAGACCTTCCGGCAGAGCGGCAACGCAGCAGCTGTGAACGCGGCGGCCTGCTGTCCTACGAGGAGCCGTGTCTCGCACGAGGCTTGGATCGCAGCCTGTTCGATCGCAGCCACGGCGGCGTCGAGTTCCTCGATGGTGGGGGCGGAGATGGCGATGAGTCCGGTGTAGCGGAGGATTCCGTGTCCTGCGGTGAGGTCGGCTTCTTGTTGGAGCACGTCGTGGTATTCGGCGGTTTGGGAGGCGTCTTCGATCTGGCCGATCTTGGCTCTCTGGGCTTGGTCTGAGATGTGTTCGACCTTCTTCTTGCGGATGTCGCGGGCGGCTTGGTCGGATCGCATTGGCGTGCAGATCAGCGAGAACGACCGCTGAATACCGGTGGACAGCAGCACCGGCGACAAGAACCCCGGATACACCAGCGAACGCGGCCACTCGCTGATCCACAGCACTGCATGGTAGGCGGAGTCGGTACGCAACCGTCCCCAGGTCTCGGTGACCGCGACCGGCCCCGCGGTGGCCAGCGACTGGCCGAGTTGTCCGTGGCGCTCCAGGGTGGCGGCGATGGCGGGGTCGTAGGCGGAGCGCAGCATCACGGCGATCTGGCCTGGGGTGAGCCAGCCTGACGGTGCGAGGTCGGCGGATCGGAGCGCGGCGACGAGGGTGTTCATCTCTTGGCGCAGCACGTTCGCTGCGCCCCGGATGCCGCCGCCGGCGGTTCTGATCTGCCGTGCCGCCGCCTTCATATCCAAGGAGAGGGACAGGGTGGTGGCGTGGCGTTCGCCTGCGGGTCCGGCGCGTTCGATCAGCTCGGCGTAGGTGTCGGCGGCCCATGACCCGTCGGGGGTGCCGTGCGCGGCCCACCATTCGGCGAGTCCGGTGCCTGAGTCCGGCAGGGTCCGCTCCAACACCTGAAGCGTGGCGACTCGGCCGGAGCGGCAGACGGTCGCGAGCACTCGACCCCAGGAGTTGACACGGCGTTCTTGTTCGCCGGGGTCGAGGAGCACGAACGCGGGATGCGAGACTTCGCACACCACAGTCAGGGTCGCGGCGTGGGGGTCGTGGATCATCCCGGCTCCGGTTTCGGGATCGTCGAACTCGCGCAGGCGTGCCATGTCGCCGGGCAGCGCGAGGGTCCCGACGGGACGGGGTGTGACGATCCGTCGCCGGTAGAGGAGTTGGCCGCCGGTGGTGCGCCACAGCCACCAGCACGTCACCGGTAGCCACTCGACGATGGGTCGGCCTGCGATGGGTATCCAGGTCAATGCGGCGGCGAGCACCCAGACGGGTGCGGTGTAGGCGAGCAGCATCCCGCCTCCGGCGTAGAACGCGACGATGAGCGTTGCTCCGCCGATGGCGAGGGTGATGAGCTGGGTCAGGGAGAGGCCGAGGAGGATGCCTCGGCGGGTGAGTCGGGAGAACTTCACCGGCACGAGATCGCCCGTGCTGCGAGGATTCTGGTTCGAGGTCACGGGTCTACTCCTTCGGCGCTCGCGACGCAGGCGTGCTGGGCTTCAGGGCCGGTGGCGGCGGTGCCGGGTCACTCTTCGGTGCTGGCGGTGCCGGACTCGACGACGGCGGCGCGACCTGAGCGGGCGCAGCCGTGCCCTGAGCGGCAGGCGGTGGTGGTGGGGTCTGGGCGGCGGCATCCGCGGCCCGCTCGCCCTGGGCACCGAGCGCCGTTCCGGCTTTCGGCCCGGCAG
>NZ_JBASCI010000183.1:0-14467 GCF_049651565.1 Brooklawnia sp. | reverse complement strand
GTCGCTGCCGCCGGCGGCGGTGGGGTCGTTGGGCAAGCTGTTGGCGATCCGGTTGATCGCCTGGTCGAAGTCGATCCCGTCGGCGGCGTCCAGCAGCCCCCACATCGCCACATGCCCGTCGTTGATCCCGGACAGCCGCAGGTGCCGGTCCCTGGCCGCTGTTTCGGCGCGTTGACGGGCGGTGTCCGGGTCGGCTGCGATGATCCAGGCCGGTAGTGCCCGCATGACTCGCGGCCACGGCCACGCCGGCAACGCGTCCGCCAACTGCTTGTCCACCCGGGCGGCCGCCTGCGCCGACAATGCCGCGGTGGCCTGGCAGACCTTCAACGCCTGCCACACCTGCACCGTCCCCGATAGCACGGTGTTCCACAGTCTGGGTAGCCGGTGCCGCAGATCGAGTGCGTCACCGATCCGGCCCATCGCCGCCTGCGGTGAGACGCCCAGTAGTGGGCCGATCTCGGTGGCCAGGAACTCACCCACCAGGGGTGTGCCGTCATGGCCGGGCTGGACCAGCCGTTCCATGCCATCCAGCACGGCTTCCTGATCGACCTCATACAGGTCGGCGGCATGCACGATGGCCACCAACTCGCTCACCTCGCCGGCCAGCCGCTGCCGGTGGGCATGATCCAGCGCCGCGAGCGCAGCCCTAACATCGCCGGGCGGCGGCGGCTCGAAGACCTGTTCCTCCGGCGCGGGTGAATCTTCTTCCGGGGCAGATGAATCGCTCATGGGACAAGTCAACCGGGCACGACTGACAAAAATCGTCCTCCGAACCGTTGATCTAGAAAGTGTGTTCCTATATTTTCCTGCACACTGCGCTCAGCGCCGGATACCGACCTGAGGCAGGTGAGGAGAAGAGGAACGCTGGGGCACCCCAGCCAGGCAGCCAAGCCAGCGCAGTCGGCCCGGCCCTGGTGAGCCCAGTGCACCGCTGCCGGGCTAACCCCGGGGCACCAGCCGCGGCAGCACTTGCTCGATCGGGTCCCGCAGCACCGCGTCCGCGAGGCCGTCGTAAGGAGTTCGCTGGGCGTTGACGATCACCACGCGAGCCGAGTTTCGCCGGGCGTACGGCACCAGACCGGCCACCGGGTGGACCGTGAGCGAGGTGCCGACCGCCAGCACCAGGTCGGCCTGCTCGGCAAGCGACGTGGCGGCGTCCAGGACGTCGGCGTCGAGCGCCTCCTCGAACAGGATCACTGTGGCCCGCGTGATGCCGCCACAAGTCGGGCAGCGGGGGTCGTCGTCCCCGGCGTGCACCCGGGCCACCATCTCGGTCATCGGGCCGGTCAACCCGCAGGACTCGCACCGCCAGGTGCGGGCGTTGCCGTGCACCTGGTGCACAAGTTCGGGTGAAGACCCGGCCAGCAGGTGCAGCCCGTCGGTGTTCTGGGTGACGATTCCGGCCAGCCGACCCTGACGTTCCAGGTCGACCAGCGCAAGGTGGCCGGGATTCGGTCTGGCCGCCCAGACCGCCGCGTCCGCCCGCGCCCGCCACGCCTTGCGCCGCACCGCCTCGTCGGTCAGGTAGTACGACAGTGTCGAGATCTTCTCCGCGTCCGGATCCAGCGTCCACCTGCCCCGCGGGCCGCGGAAATCCGGGATGCCTGATGCCGTGGACAGGCCGGCTCCGGTCAGGGCCAAGATCCGGGACGACTGCGCTACCAGTTCAGCGGCCCTGGAGAAGTCGGTCATGACCCCGACCGTACGTACGGCCGGAATGCCCTCGTGGCAAGCAGCACCACAACGAGCAGCAACCAGACTGGCCAGCCACCCCAGCCCATCAGGGTGGCGCTCATGGTGTCGACGCTGACCGAGGCGTCCCCGAACAGGATGATCGTGCCGCTCATCATCGCGTTGAAGGCGCCGTGGCCGAGCGCGGCGGGCCACACCGAGGCGCCCCGCTGCGACACCCAGGCCAGCAGCGCGCCCAACCCGATACACGACACACACATCATCAGCACACCCATTCGGGGGTTGGACGGATAGTTGTAACCGAGCAGGATCAGCGGCGCATGCCAGGCACCCCAGATGACGCCGGACGCCAGCACCGCGCCAGTGGCGCCAAGCCGGTCGCGCAGCCGCGGGAACAGGAAGCCACGCCAGCCGATCTCCTCCCCCGCGGCCGGCAGCGTATTCATCAGTGAGGCCGCGGCGAGGTTGACGAACTGCAGCAACCACATCACCCGGATCGGCATCGGCAGGTCGTCGGCGGAAGACCCCACCGCTTCGAGTTGCTGCTCCAGAAGCAGCCGGAACGCCGACATGTTCGCCAGGTCGAAGGAGTAGGTTCCGAGAGCGGCGCTGCTCAGCAGACCCAGCACCACCACCGCGAAGACCGCGACGATCGCGATCAGCAACCAGATCAGCAGTCGCGCGGCCGAACCGGCCGGCTTGATACCCAAAGTCGCCAGCACCGGACGCCGCTCCATGAACCGAACCACCACCACCGAGGCCACCGTCGGGGTGAACATCATCGCAACCGAGCAGGGCAGGAAGAACGGGCTGGCCAGCCCGTCCCCCAGCCACAGCGGCAGCGCCACCAGCCAGGCCAGCGCGTAGGCGATCAGGCAGAACACCGCGATCCCGCGCCAGCCCGCGTCCCGGTGCGGTTCGGGGTGCGGGCCCGTCGCGTGGTGCAGGCGGACGCCGTCACTGTCGCTCATCGTGACCTTCCCTTCGGGCCAGCAGGGTGTTGAGGGTGGCGGCCGCAGCCTCGGCGTCGCTGAGGGTGATCAGGAAGGGGCCCTGGTCGCCACGGTCGATGCGAAGCGCCGGTCCGCCGGACGTGATCAGGCCACGCTCACCGTTGAACCCGGCCCGCAACCCCCAGCCGCCGAAGTCACCCAGCGGGTTGACGTTCTTGACGGTGGCGCCCGCGATGGTCTGCATCGGCACGTCGGCCCAGGGTATGAAACCAAGCGCCCGGGCCCGCACGCCGCGGGCATCGACTGCGACGTTGGCTGCCATCGCCAGGCCGAGCACGGCAATCACGACCGCCAGCAAGGCCATCACGATCGCCGACCCCCAGTTCCCGCTGGCGACCATCAACGGAACCGGGATCACGGTGGCGAGCGTCCCGATGCCGAGCACCACGATCGCTGCCGGGGCCAGCCGGGTGCGGCCGGTCCATGCCAGCGTCACCGCCTCGTCCACCAGCAGTCGGGGCGCATTCGAGGCGATGTTCAGCGGCACCGGCGCCTCGCTGCGCGGGCGGCGGAAGACCAACCACCCCAGCACGCCCACCGCGGCAGCCGCGATGCTGGCCACCACCATCGCCAAATCGAACGAGGCATCTGGCACCTGCTCGGCGGTCATACCACGCTGCAGCCACAGCGAACCGTTCATCACCACCGACATGAACACGGCGGTTGCGGCGCTGATCGGACCCATCACGCGGCCCTGCCGGGTCACCAGCCCGATCACCAGCAGGAACAGCGGCAGCACCGCGACCACCACCGCGTTCTGCACGTACAGCTCGGCCACCGGCCGGAAGGCATCGGCGTTGCCGTCCGGGCCCCAGTGGGTCGCCACCACTTCGGGCAACTGTTCGCGCACACTCCACAGCAGTAGCGAGCCGCCGACCGCGGCGACGATCACGATCAGCGCGCTGACCAGGGTTGCCGTCACCTGGCTCCGGTCGATTCTGCGTCGGCTGGTCATTCCTGGACTTTCTTGTCGATCATCTGGATCAGCTCGTCGCGGCTGATGCCGAGCCGATCGGCCTGCGCGACCAGCTCGACGACCATACCGCTGAGCCGGGCGGCGCCGTTCCCGGACGCGATCACCACTGCGCCACGTCCCCTTCGCAGCTCGATCAGGCCTTCGTCCCGCAGTGTCTGGTAGGCCCGCAGCACGGTGTGCAGGTTGACGTCCAGGCTGCCCGCCAGGTCCTTGCCGGTCGGCAGCCGGTCGCCGGGACGCAGCGTTCGCTCGTCCACGGCCCGCCGGACGACGTTCGCGATCTGCTCGTACAGCGGCTGCGGATCGCGTTGGTCGATCTGCCACAGCATAGTTCTAGAATAACTAGAACAGACGCTGCGGACAAGCTTCTTCTTCAGTGCACTCGTCCTTCTGGGCAGGATCGGGCGCGGGGGCCCGATAGTGCACGCCCTGGCTCGGGGGTTGGGCCCGGCCCGACAGACGCGCCGAGAACGACAAGGACGCTAGCCGTAGCGCTCCCAGCGCCGTTCCACCAGGCCGTTCAGCGTCTGGGCGGCCACGTCCGCGTGCACCAACGTCACCAGCACCCGCTCCCCGTTGTTCAGGTCGATTCGCAACGCATCGCCGCGGCCAGTGATGAACGCCTCGGTGCCGTCGGCGAGGATCCGGCGGCCGATCCCGCCGTACCGGCGCGGATCGACGCTCACCACGCTGGCCCGCGACACCCGGTCGATCTCGATCACCTGCCAGGCCATGAACCCGTACCCGGTGATCCACACTCCTCCGGGTTCGATCCGCACCAGCGCGGCGGCCAGCGGGGCACGCAGGAGCACCAGGCCCGCGGCCAGGAAGCTCGCCACGATCAGGGCCGCAGATCCGGTCGCCAGGGCGGCAGCGAACTGGGCGCCAAGACCGATCGCGAGGGCGGCAACCTGCAGCCCCAGCCGCGGCGACCACGGGGTGTGGCCTGACCAGCCCGCCCACTGCCGCATCCCGGGCAAGGTGGTCTCCTGCTCACCGTTCGGGGCGGCCGGGACGCGCAGAACTCGGGCCAACCACAGCATCGAAAGCGTCACCACGATGGTGGACAGGGCCGCCCAGAGCAGCGGATGACCCAGCGAGGCGGTCTGCATGGTGGTCAGGCCGAGGCCTCGTTGCGTCCAGACCGCGCCGTGCAGCAGCACACCGAGGAACGTCGCCACCGCCGCGCTCAGCGGGGCGGCCTGGCGCGTCTGGTTGCTGACCACGCCCATCGCGGCCAGGAACAGCGGCATCGCCGTGCTGACCAGCACATTCAGCGCCAGCGCCGAGACGAAGGGCGTGTAGTTGTCGGGGTGCCCCAGACTGCCCCACTGGCTGTGGAGGTTCGTGGTGAACAGGTCGCGTTGCGTCCACAACCAGATGGCTCCGCCGAGACCGATCAACAGGGTGAGCGCCACTGCCACCCCGGTGAGGATCAGCCCGCGTGGTTCGTACCGCATGCCGGCATTGTGAACCCTGGCCGATGCAGGGACATCTGAGCGGGGTCCATAGCTTTGTCGTTCTCCTCTGGAAACCCCGGCCTGCCGGCCCTTAGCCGCAGGCCCAAGGGCCGTATCAAGCGTTGCGAACCCCCGATAGGGTCGGGGGACCAAGCAGCAGGTGCTGCAGTAGAAAGGGATTGACCGATGGGCAAGTACGACCACACCTATGGGTTCATCGACGACAAGTTGATCTGCCGTCTGCCCCGTCAGGGCGGCTCGAGCCAGGCTGTCGTGCGCTTCGAGCCGGTGGTGCGATTGACCGAGCACCATGACGAATTGCTGGCCGACCTCACCGAGAAGCTCAATGAACTCATCCTCACCCACGAGGCCACTTCGCCCAGGGACGACGGACGCGAACTGGCGATGATCAAGTCACCGAACGGATGGATGCTGGCCTACACCCACAACCAGTGGGACCGGGACTGGGAGGAGGAACGACGGGCCGGCGTAGTGCTCGAGCTCGATGGCGGCGACCACGACAAGCTTCGTGAACTGCTTGGCCTGCATTGATCCTGCCGAACACCGCGCGGTGCCCCCGATGGGAGTCGAACCCATACTTCAGCGGGTTTAAGCCGCCTGCCTCTACCGTTGGGCTACGGGGGCCGCGGGTCAGCCGGGTAGCGGCTGACCCTTGCCGGCGCCGACGATCGACCAGGCGATGCCGTCCAGGATGTCGGCCTCGCTGACCTGCAGGTCGACCCCCACCCGCCGGGTGACTTCGGCGATCACCAGCGACCCGGCGCCCAGCACGGTGGCGCGTTCGGGCGCCACCGGGCCGAGCGCGGCCACCTCCGCCACCGTCATGACCAGCAACCGGTCGGCCAGGTGGACAACCTCGAGCGGGCTCATCAGTGAGCCGTGAACGCGGTTCCGGTCGTACTCGGTCAGGCCCAGATTCACCGCCCCCATCGAGGTCGCGGTACCGGCCACGCCGATGAACGTGCGGATGCCGGTCAGGTCGACCGAGCAGCGGTCCAGTTGCCGGTTCATCTCCTCGCGGGCGGCCGCTACCTGGGCGGCGGACGGCGGGTCGCCGATCAGGTAGCGTTCCCTGATCCGCCGGGAGCCCATCTCGATGCTCTGCGCCTGCTCCACCCGTCCGGACGAGTCGCCGCGCACCAATTCGGTGGAGCCGCCGCCGGAATCCATCACCAGCACCGGGTCGCCGTCCAGCCGCGCCCCGGACACCGCGCCGGCGAACGAGAGCCCCGCCTCCTCGTCCCCGCTGATCAGCTCGGGCTGGATACCCAACCGGTCACGCACGCCGTCGAAGAACTCGTCCCGATTGGCGGCGTCGCGGGACGCCGAAGTCGCCACGAACCGGGCCCGGCTGCAGCGGTGCCGGCGCAGCAGCTGCAGGTACTCCTCGATCGCCGCCCAGGCCCGGGCGATCGAGGCCTCGTTCAGCAGGCCGGTGGCGTCCACGCCGTGGCCGAGCCCGACGAACCGCAGCTCGCGCTCGAGTTCCCGCAGAACCGGGCGCCCGCTGGCGGGTTCCTCCACCTCGGCGATGTACAGCCGCAGCGTGTTGGTGCCGGCGTCCAGGGCGGCAACCCGCTCACCCATCGCGCTCCTCCTCCTCGGGTTGACAGGGACCGTGCCAGAACTCCCCCATCAACGCCAGCGCCTCGTCGCCGATGGGGTTCACCCCCGGCCCGGCGGCCAGCGAGTGCGCGACCAGGGCGTGCAGGCACTTCACCCGGTTTGGCATCCCGCCGGCGCTGAAGCCGGCGATCTCGGCGACCTCGTCACCGGCGTCGGCCAGTGCGGCACGGTCGGCCAGGTAGGCCTGGTGCGCCCGCCGGTACTGCTCGGCGAGTTGTGAGTCCTCGGTCAGCCGCTGGGTCATCTCGGCCATGATCCCCGAGCCCTCCAGCCGGGACGCCGCGGCGACCGCCCGCGGGCAGGTCAGGTAGTAGGTGGTTGGGAACGGGGTTCCGCCGGGTAGCCGGGGACGGGTGGCCAGCACCCCCGGACGCCCGCAGGGGCAGCGCCAGGCGACACCGGCAACGCCGCGCATCGGGCGTCCCAACTGGGCTTCGGCGATGCGGGCGTCGTAGTCGGTGTACACCTCGTACCTGGCCATGCCGACCACTCCCTCCCTGTTACGGGCCATCTTCCTGCGGGATCGGGTCGTCGGCGGCGGTGACGCTGCCCCACATGCGGTCCCACCACGTCTTGGCGTACTCCCCCTCGGGCAGTTGCGCCGCGCCGATCTGCGAGCCGCCGCCGTAGGGCTTGCCGTCGGGGCCGATAACCCGGAACCCGGTCTCGCCGGGCACCACCCAACCCAGCCGCTCCCGCGCCTGGATCTTGACGTACTGGGGGTCGTTCCAGCGCTCGATCTCGTCCTCGAGGGTGCTGATCGACTGCTCGTGCTGTGCGATCTGCTCGCGCGCCTCGGCGATTCGGTACTGCTGGTTGAAGAAGACCCGCAGCGTGGTGGCGTAGCTGAACAACAGCACCACAAGCACCACGCCGAGGATGATCGCCCGTTGGGTGACCCGCAGCCCGCTGCGCAGCCTCGGGACGAGGGTGGCGCCACCGGGCGTCCTGGGTTGTTCGGCGGTTGCGTGCGCGGCCTTCGGTCTGGTCGCCTCACTGTTCCTGCCACTTGACGAGCTGCGCTGGCTGGGGCGCGACGCGGTCCGCGCGGCGGGGGTGTCGGCGCGGCCACGTCCGCCGGGACGGCGCTGGGTGGGCCTGCGGGACGGGTCCGGCACTTGTCACCCCTTCCCAGCGGCGTCGGCTCGGATGCTGCTCTTCGTCATTCCATGATGGAACATAGCTGGGGCCGGCCCCGCGCCGAAACGCGAGGACGACCCCAGCATCAGTTCACCGGCAGCTCGGGCTCAGGCCCACTTGTCGGCGTCGAAGCGCGGGAACGCGGACGCACCGGCGTAGACGGCCGACTCGTCGAGCTCGTGCTCGATGCGCAGCAGCTGGTTGTACTTGGCGATTCGCTCGCCGCGGGCCGGGGCACCGGACTTGATCTGGCCACAGCTCAGTGCGACGGCCAGGTCGGCGATGGTGGTGTCCTCGGTCTCGCCGGAGCGGTGGCTCATCATGCTGCTGTAGCCGTTGCGGTGGGCGAGGTTGACCGCGTCGATGGTCTCGGTGAGCGAACCGATCTGGTTCACCTTGACCAGCAGGGCGTTGGCGGCCTTGCGATCGATGCCGCGCTGCAGCCGCTCGACGTTGGTGACGAAGAAGTCGTCGCCGACCAGCTGCACCTTGTCACCGAGTCGCTCAGTGATGACGACCCAGGCATCCCAGTCATCCTCGTCCAGCGGGTCCTCGATGGAGACCAGCGGGTAATCGTTGACCAGTTGCTCGTAGTACTCGATCATTTCGGCGCTGGTCTTCTTCGCGCCCTCGAACTCGTACTGCTCGTCCTCGCCGAAGAACTCGGTGGCGGCCACGTCGAGCGCAAGCGCGACGTCCTTGCCCGGGGTGTAGCCGGCGGCCTGGATGGCCTCCATGATCAGGTCGAGGGCGGCGCGGTTCGACTCCAGGTTCGGGGCGAAGCCGCCCTCGTCACCCAGGCCGGTGGCCAGCCCGCGGTCCTTCAGTACCTTCTTCAGCGCCTGCGCGACCTCGGAACCGACGCGCACTGCCTCGGAGAAGGACTCGGCGCCGACCGGCGCGATCATGAACTCCTGAATGTCGACGTTGGAGTCGGCGTGCGCGCCACCGTTGAGGATGTTCATCATCGGGACGGGCAACAGATTGGCGGCCGGCCCGCCGATGTACTTGTAGAGGGGCAGTTCGGCCGACTCGGCGGCGGCCCGGGCGACGGCCAGCGAAACTCCGAGGATGGCGTTGGCGCCGAGGTTGGCCTTGTTGCTGGTGCCGTCCAGTTCGATCATCGCCTGGTCGAGGCCACGCTGGTCAGTGGCGTCCCAGCCGACGACCTCCTTGTAGATCTCTTCGTTGACGTTCTCGACGGCCTTCAGCACACCCTTGCCGCCGTAACGCTTCTTGTCGCCATCGCGCAGTTCGACGGCCTCGAAGGCGCCGGTGGAGGCGCCGGAGGGGACGCCGGCGACGGCGTAGGAGCCGTCATCGAGCAGGGCCTCTACCTCGACGGTCGGGTTGCCGCGCGAATCCAGGATCTCGCGAGCCTCGATGTATTCGATAAGTGCCACGGGTGTTGCCCTTTCTTCGGACTGGTGGATCGATTCGTTGTCCGCACACCACACTATCGGCCTGACCACCGACAGGCGCCACGGTTGCCAACAACCCCGCCGACCGCGGTTCAGCAGGCTTCTTCGCTGGGTGCCTCAGCGGTCAGGATGGCTCGCTCGAGCGCCCGCAACGCGTCCCGGGTGGCCTGATCGGGATCGATGCCGCTGGCCTGCGCCCGCTGGACAAGCCTTAGCACCTCGGTGCCCAGCTGCTCGGCGGTGATCGGTTCGGCGGCCATCGGCACGTCGAGGTGCACGTGCCGGGTGCGTGCCACCACCTTGCCGGCCCGGGCCAGGGTCGACAGCGTTTCCGGGATCCCCTCCAGCGCGCTGGCGCGCTGCTTCTCGGCCTGCTTCGCGGCCTCCCAGGTGCCCATCATGTCCTCGGGGTTGTCGGCGCCGTCGAAGACCCATGGGTGGCGGCGCACCAGCTTGTCGCAGATGCCCTTCGCGACATCCTCGATGTCGAATCGGTGCTGGCTGGACGCGATCTCGGCGTGGAAGTAGATCTGCAGCAGCAGGTCACCGAGTTCTTCCCGCAGGTCGTCGTCGGGTATGTCGGTGTCGGTGCTGCCCGCCTCGATCGCCTCGACCACCTCGGCGGTCTCCTCGATCAGGTGCTTGGCCAGGCTGCGGTGGGTCTGCTCGGCGTCCCACGGGCACTCGACCCGCAGGCGCGCCATGATGTCGGCCAGCCGGAGCAGTTGGCTCACGTGGCCGGACGGTAGTTCTCGTCGAGCTGCGACAGCGAACCCGAGCCAACGGCGCTGACGTTCGACAGGTCCCAGGTGCCGTAGCGCGGATTCAGCTCGACCTCGAAGTCGCCGAAGGCGTCCGACCAGTTCGAGCCGAGGGAGGACGCCACGAGGTTGTACCGGGCAACACCCAGGGTGATCTCGGCGCAGCGCTCGTTCTGGAGCAGCGGCTGAAGGTTCAGTGCGGCCGCCTCGGCCCGCAACTCGTCCTCGGTCGGCTTGGTTGGCTGCGAGTCGACGTACTGCTTGCCCATCTCGTCCATCACGACCCACTCGAGCATCTCACGGCGAATCGCGCCGGGCTCGGCGTTCTGGGCGCCGTTGGCCCGCAGCGCATCGGCACAGGCCTCGGACGCCTCGATCACTCGCGAATCGGGCAGCACGACGCCGTTGACGATGGCAGCCGTGCCGCCGGTGGGCGCGCACCCGGCCAACAGCGACAACCCGAGCAGTGGTAGCACCGCAGTTGGGACGACCTTGTTCATGTGGACCCCATTGGTTCTCGTGGACGATCAGCGGTCAGTCTACGCCGCCGCGGCGGTCGGGCCTGCCCGGCGCTCGGGCCTCGGCGTCCCCGCTCGGTTACTGGCTGGTGACGTCCTCAACCACATGCACGTGCAGCGAGTTGGTGTGCCCCTCGACACCGATCGGCGAACCGAAGACCACCACCACCCGCTCGCCCGGTCGGCAGACCCCGCGCCCGATCAGCTGGGTGTCGACCAGCCGCAGCATCTCGTCGGTGTTGGAGTACTCGGCCAGCGCGAAGACCTGGGTGCCCCACAGCAACGTCAGGTTCTGCGCGGTCTTGCGGATCGGGGTGAACGCGACCATCGGGATCGCACCGCGGTACCGGGCGAGCCGGCGGGCGGTGTCCCCGGACTGGGTGCAGGCGATCAGATGGCTGGCCTCGACGATGCGTCCGATGTCGAGCGCCGACATCGTCACCGCCCCGGGGATCGAGTCGAGCTTCCAGTCGATCCGGGAGATCCGGTCCAGGCCGAGTTCCTCGGTCTTGGTGATGATCCGGGCCATCGTCTCGACCGTCCGGACCGGGTAGGCGCCCACAGAGGTCTCCCCTGACAGCATGACCGCGTCGGCACCGTCGAGCACCGCGTTGGCGACGTCTGAGGTCTCGGCGCGGGTCGGCGTCGGCGACCCGATCATCGAGTCGAGCATCTGGGTGGCCACGATCACCGGCTTCGACTTGGTGCGTGCCTTGGTGATGATGTCCTTCTGCACCATCGGCACCTCCTCCAACGGCAGTTCGACGCCGAGGTCGCCGCGCGCCACCATGAACCCGTCGAAGGCGGCGATGATGGCGTCCAGGTTCTGCACCGCCTGAGGTTTCTCAATCTTGGCGATCACGGGCAGCCGCAGGCCCTCTTCGGCCATGATCTGGTGAACCCGCTCGACATCGGCGGCGTCCCGCACGAACGACAGCGCGATCATGTCGAAGTCGTTGCGCAACGCGAACCGGAGGTCGTCCTCGTCCTTCTCGGACAGGGCAGGCACGTTGACGGCCACACCGGGCAGGTTGATGCCCTTGTTGTTGCTGACCGGGCCGGCAACCACGACTCTGGTCACCACATCGGTGTCGGTCACGCTGACGGCCTCGAGTTGCACTCGGCCGTCGTCGATGAGGATGCTGTCGCCGGGCCGCACGTCGGCGGGCAGACCCTTGAACGTGGTGGTGGACCGCTCGGCGTCGCCGAGGACATCGTCGACGGTGATGGTGAAGGTCTGCCCCTCGACGAGCTCGACCGGCCCGTCGACGAACCTGCCGAGGCGGATCTTGGGCCCCTGCAGGTCGGCGAGCAGGCCGACGGTCTTGCCGACAGCGGTGCTGGCGGCACGGGTCTCGGCCAGCCGCCGGGCGTGCTCTTCGTGGGAGCCGTGGCTCATGTTGAACCGGGCCACATCCATGCCGGCCCGGACAAGTTCTTCCATGCGCTCCTGGGTCTCCGTCGCCGGCCCGAGAGTGCAGACAATCTTCGCTCTACGCACGTGACAACGCTATCCGGGATACCGGCTGGGCACGCAATCAACCGGCTTATTGCCAGACGGCCGGATGGTCTCGGCCGCGAATACCGCCTCCACCACGCCGGTGGCCCACTCCAGCAACGGCAGGCCCTCGATCGGGGCGATCGGCATGGTCTGGGTTTTCGGCCGTGGCACCAGCGCGACGTTCGCGGCGTCCTTCAACAGCGTGCCCGGATGCATCCGCTTCAGCCGCAACTGCCTCGACTCCGGCAGGTCGACCCGCTCCCCAGACGGCAGCAGCCGGCCATTCACCGGACCGAACCGGATGTAGTTGCCCTGCGTCATCACCTCCGCCAGCCCGGCGCGCCGGCAGGCGATCCGGAACCGGGCCACCGCTAGCAGCGCCTCAGTCGGCGGCGGCGGCGTCCCGTAGCGGTCGAGCAGTTCTGCGCGCAGCTCGTCGACGTCCTCGTCACTGCGCACCTCGGCCAGCCGACGGTACATCTCCAGCCGCAACCGTTCCGATTCGACATAATCGATGGGCAGGTGCGCGTCGACCGGCAGCTCGATGCGCATCTCGGCCTCCTCCTCGGCACTGGCCTCGCCGCGATACTCGCCGACCGCCTCACCGACCATCCTGATGTACAGGTCGAATCCGACGTCGGCGATGTGCCCGGACTGCTCGTCGCCCAGCAGGTTGCCGGCGCCGCGGATCTCCAGGTCCTTCATCGCGATCGCCATTCCGGCACCCAGTTCGGCGTTGGACGCCAGCGCCGCCAGCCGGTCGTGGGCGGTCTGGGTGAGCGGCTTGTCCGGCGGGTAGAGGAAGTAGGCGTAACCGCGCTCGCGGGAGCGTCCGACCCGGCCACGCAACTGGTGCAGCTGCGACAGGCCCATCCGGTCGGCCCGGTCGACGATCAGCGTGTTCGCGGTCGAGACGTCGATGCCGGCCTCGACGATGGTGGTGCAGACCAGCACGTCGATGCGGCGCTCCCAGAAGTCGAACATCACCTTCTCCAGCGCCCGCTCCGACATCTGGCCGTGCGCGGTGACGATGTTCGCCTCCGGCACCGCCTCGCGCAGTTGCCCGGCCACCTTCTCGATGTCCTGCACCCGGTTGTGGACGAAGAAAACCTGTCCCTCCCGGGCCAGTTCGCGCCGGATGGCGGCGGCCACCTGGCCCTGGTCGTAGGGGCCGGCGAAGGTCAGCACCGGGTGCCGCTCCTCCGGTGGGGTAGCGATCGTCGACATCTCCCGGATGCCGGTGATCGCCATCTCCAGGGTTCTCGGGATCGGGGTCGCGCTCATCGACAGCACGTCGACGTTGACCCGCATCTTCTTCAGGGCATCCTTGTGCTCGACGCCGAACCGCTGCTCCTCGTCGATGATCACCAGGCCCAAGTCCTTGAACTGCACCTTGTCGCTGAGCAACCGGTGGGTGCCGATCACCACGTCGACGCGCCCGGAGGCCAGGCCCGCGACGGTCTCGGCGACGTCCTTGTCGGTCTGGAATCGGCTGAGCGACGCAACCGTCACCGGGAACCCCGCGTAGCGCTCGGTGAAGGTGTTGGTGTGCTGCTGCACCAGCAGCGTGGTCGGCACCAGCACGGCCACCTGCTTGCCGTCCTGCACCGCCTTGAACGCCGCCCGGACGGCAATCTCGGTCTTGCCGTAGCCGACGTCGCCGCTGACCAGCCGGTCCATCGGGACCACCTGCTCCATGTCGGCCTTGACGTCGTTGATGGTGGCCAACTGGTCAGGGGTCTCGGTGTAGCTGAAGGCGTCCTCGAGTTCGCGCTGCCACGGGGTGTCCGGGCCGAAGGCGTGGCCCCTGGTGGCCTGCCTGGCCGCGTACAGCTTGATCAGGTCGGAGGCGATCTCGCGGACCGCCTTGCGGGCGCGCGACTTGCGCTGCCGCCAGTCGGCCCCGCCCATCCGGTCCAGGCTGGGCGACTCGCCACCCACGTAGCGGGACACCTCGTCCAGCTGGTCCATCGGGACGTACAGCCGGTCGCCGGGCTGTCCGCGCTTGGACGGCGCGTACTCCAGCACCAGGTACTCCCGGGTGGCGCCGGCGACGGTGCGGGTGACCATCTCGGTGTAGCGGCCCACCCCGTGCTGCTGGTGCACCAGGGCGTCCCCCGGCCTGAGTTCGAGCGGGACGATCTGGTTGCGGCGGCGGGTGGGCAGCTTCCGGGCGTTGCGTTCGGCGCCCGCCCCGGTGATGTCGGCGGCGGTGTGCACCACCAGCTGGACGCCGGAGGCACGGCAGCCATGCCGCAGCCCGCTTCGGAAGATGCGGACCACCGGGCTGGCTTCGATCGGGTCGGCCAGGTCATCGTCGATGCGGGACGCGATGTCG
>NZ_JBASCI010000182.1:0-9260 GCF_049651565.1 Brooklawnia sp. | reverse complement strand
AGGAGCGCCTGATCAAAATTGAGGGGCGGCGTCCCACCCGGCGCGAGGGCGGTAACGACAACCGGTGGGTGCTGCTCGACTACCTGGACGTGGTGGTTCACGTGCAGCACTCCGAGGAGCGCAGCTTGTACGCGCTGGAGCGGCTGTGGAAGGACTGCCCCCGAATCGAGCTGGGGCTGAACGGGCTGGCCGGCTAGGAGGCGGGCCTGCCGGCGCCCCGGCTCTCGGCGGCCGCGGCACGCCCGCGTCCCTGGGCGCCAATTGGCCCCCACGCTGGGCATTATCGATCCGTGCGGCCCGATAATGTACGCCGCGGGGGCTTCGAGCGTGCATTATCCGTCCCTGGGGCCCGATAATGCACGACCCGCTCGGCCAGCCCTCGATCCCGGCCCCCGACGCCCACTGCGAAAGATCACGCAGCGTAGTCGCTGACTGCTCCTCCGCAGTGATGCAGGCGGGGCGGTCTCCCGAATTGGCCCAGGGCGGGCCGATCTCCCGCATTGACCCAGGACGGGCCGCTCGGCGCGGCGCACGCAGCGCTCACTGCGGCGTCCGCGCGGCAACTCGCGGTTTTGCATGTCTCGGCGGTTGCGCTAATCTAACGAGGTCGTCGCGCAGGCGGGGACATCCTTCGGGGGCTATGGCGCAGTTGGTAGCGCGCTTCCATGGCATGGAAGAGGTCAGGGGTTCGAATCCCCTTAGCTCCACCCAAACAGCAAACCCCAATTCGGGACCACCGGGCACGCCTCCAGAGTCCAGTCAAACGGTTAGGAGCACTTTCACCGCGCGGCGCTGGTCCATGGCCTGGTAGACCTCGGCGGCACGGTCGAGCGGTAGCACAAGGTCGAAGACCTTACCCGGATCGATCTCGCGGCGCCAGATGAGGTCGATCAGGCGCGGCAGGTACTGGCGCACCGGGGCGGGGCCACCGTGCAGATGTATCCCGGCATTGAACAGTTCGCGGCCGGGGATCACCACATCGTGGCTGACACCAATTGTCCGGCCCGGCCTGGGCGGCGGTCGCGGTGAACCATCCGGTGCCCAGCACGTCGGAGGCGGCCATCAGCGATGGGTGGCGCTGTCTGCCGACGATGTCGCCGACCTCAATGCCCTGGTGCAGCGGATCGGGGTCAGCGGCGACCGGTACGGCGCGGTGCACATGGGTTACGTCAACCGCTGACGTCCAGATCGTCAGCGCGGGCGGTCAGGACGGCTCGGTCGCCTGCATCGCCTGGCCGGACGCCGCCTACGGCGCACTCGGCGCAGCTCCCGGCGATCTTGATCGAACCTTGGCTGCGTGAGGCCAGACGCTTGACACTGGCCGATCAGACTGGGGATCGGTCGCGCAGCGGCGCGGCCCTTTCGCTCGACGATGGGAGTCGACAGTGTGGCCTGAGCTGTTTTCCGTGTTCGGTGTCGGAGTGCAGTCCTACGGAGTCAGCAAGGCCCTGGCGCTGCTGGTCGGCGCATACCTACTCGGCCGGGCCTTCGATCGCATCGGCTATCCCAAGGTCGAGGCGCTTGGTGGCCTCTTCGAAAAGTGCCTCCGGTTCGAGCCACATCGACGGATAGTCGCCTGACCAACGCTGCACGCCCTCGCTGTCGATGAGGACGAAACCATGTCCCGGCAGGCCCTCGTGCATGCCCTTCCCGAGGACGTCATAGGCCGCCGAGACCGTCCCATCGTCAAGCAGGTATGGGGTGGTCACGCCGAAGTACTGCAGGTCAGGGACGATCTGTTCGGCGGTGTTCATGACGATCGGCAGGACGCGGATGCCGGCCTCCTCGAACCCGGCGAACTTCTCGATCTCCGCCATCTGCACGGTGCAGGAGGCGCAGCCGGCGCCTTCGTTGAAGTAGAGGATGACCGGATCACCTCGCAATGCGCTAAGGGTGACGGTCTGGCCGTCGGTTGTCGGGAGGGTGAAGTCCGGGGCCTCGACGTCGCTGGCGCCTTCGACCGGTCTCGCCGACCAGAGCCCATACCCGGTGAGAGCGAGGATCACCACGAGCAGCAGTGTGCCCAGGGTACGCCCGATCTTACGGTTGCGTTTGCTTCGCATCTCGAGCGCCTGCTGCTCGGCACGCAGCCGCGCGCGTGCAGAAAGGCCATCGGGGTGGTGCTTTGTCTGAGTCATCTGGTTCCTTCGGGGGTCGCGGCGCCGGTCGGCACCTCGGCGTCCTGGGCGGCGGGGGCATCGCTGCAGCAGTCGTGGGCGGTTCCGCCAACTGGAGAGGCCGCCTCTTGGTCGCGGGTGGTGCGGTCGGCCCCCCGGCGGTGGGTAGTGCGATCGCGCAGAGTGACCAGGACGAACACCGCGACGAGAGCGAGCAGCGCCAAGCCCAGCAAGAACTCTGGGATGGGGGCGGTGACCGCGAGCAGCCAGGCGAAGACCTCACTGAGCCAGGCGCCCATGCCGACCAGGGGGGTGCTGGCCCCAGTCATGTCAGTGGCACCGGCCTGGAAGATGACCGCCACACCCATAACCACGAAGCCGAGGGCCACCAAAATGTTGACGGAATTGGTCGCGATGGTGAAGTGCCCGAGCTGAAACCGAACGGGCCTGACGCGTAGCAGGCCCCGGATGGCATCAGGCCGCTTGTCCCACAACAATGCCGTCACGAACAGTGGGATGACCATGCCGAAGACGTAGGCGAGCCCCAGTACCAGCCCGCCGATCACGGAGCCCGAAAGCGCGGACAGCGTCATCACGCCCGCCAGCACAGGAGCGCAGCAACTGGAGGCAATACCAGAGAAGACGCCGAGGCTGAAGAAAGTGGCAGTGTCGCCGCGAGCAGGGTCGGGGCTCCGCAGGATCGATGGCATGGACCACATTGCCCCGGAGAGGGCCAGTATCCCGAGCCCGATCATCACAAGCCCGCCGGCCCAGTAGAGAACGACATGGTACTTGGCGATGGCTCCCGCGATGAGGCTCACCCCCATCGTGATCGGCACCAGCACCAACGCCAGTCCGGCCGTGAAGACGAACGTCAGCGGCAGCAGGCGCCAGCGGTGATTCTTCGCGGCGGCGGCGAGATAGCTGGGCGCGAGGAAAACGATGCAGCATGGTGCGAACAGGGCCACCCCGCCGGCGAGGAAGGCGGCGAGGACGCCACCAGCACTGAGCAGATCTGCGCCCACGTCAGCGCGATTCCAGTTGCTGGACGAGTCGCGCCAGCTTGCCGCGCGGCAGCCGACCGTCGTGGAAGTACCGGTCGTTGAGCAACAGGAGCGGGAACGTGCCCGGACGGTGCTTTGCGATCAGCTCCTGGCCAAGGGCTGATTCCGCAGGGACGATCGAGAGGTGCAGCAGGCCGCGGGTTTCGAGCTGGCCGAGGCGGTCGCGGGCGTCCTCGCAGAAGTGGCAGCCGGGCGCGGTGACCAACGTCATCCCGGCCCCGATGGTCGGGTAGCCGGTGGCGCTTGGGGGTTTCTCATTCACCGTTCCAGACTCACCCGGGCACGTTCAGGCTTCCTTCAGCCCGGGTCAAGATTTGGCCAAGGAACGCCAGCCCCGCAGGCGCCGAGGTGGGAGGGGAGTGGCGTCCGGCGATAATGGTCGCATGGCAGGCACCGCACCGGCGAAGGCGCTGATCATCGACGACGAGCAGCCGCTCGCGGGCATCGTCGCCTCCTACCTTCGTAAGGCGCAGTTCGAGACCACCGAGGCCTACGAGGGCCCTCTCGGGGTGCGCCTCGCCCGGGAGGTTGACCCCGAGGTGGTGATTCTCGACCTCGGGCTGCCGGGTATGGACGGCGTGGAGGTGTGCCGTCGGATCCGGACGTTCTCCGACTGCTACATCATCATGTTGACCGCGCGCGTCGACGAGATGGACAAGGTGATCGGTTTGTCCGTCGGAGCAGACGACTACCTCACCAAACCGTTCAGCCCGCGGGAACTCGTTGCCAGAGTGCAGGCGATGTTGCGCCGCCCCCGCCGTGGCACCCAGTATCCAGCCACTGAGGCCGCTCGGGATTTCGGTCGGCTGCGGGTCGACCCCGGCGGCCGGGACGCGTGGTTGGGCGGCGAGCCTGTCATCCTGACCCGTACCGAGTTCGACATCCTGGACGTCCTCTCGTCGCGCCCGAACCTTGCCCTGAGCCGCCGCCAGATCATCGACGAGGTGTGGGGCCCGGGCTGGGTGGGTGACGAACACGTCGTCGACGTCCACGTCGCCAACTTGCGCAAGAAGCTCGATGATCCCCCTGGCGAGCCGCGATACATCCTGACCGTACGCGGGGTGGGTTACCGGATGGGGCAGGGATGACGGATGTGGCCCGGCCCCGGGGCCTTACCTGGGGGAAGCGCACCTTTCTGGCGTTCGCGCTCGTCGTCGCGGTCAGCGTGTCGTCGGCTGCGCTGGTCGCGCTCATCGTGGGGCCGCCGCTGTTTCACGAGCATCTACTGGAGCTTGATCGCCCGCAGGGCACGGCTGAGATGGCGCACATCGAGCAGGCCTTCTTCGACGCGGGGGTCCGCTCCCTCGGAGCGGGTCTCGCCGTCGCGCTGGCGCTGGCGACCGTGCTTGTCTGGTGGGAGACGCGGCGGCTGCGTCGCCCCCTCGACGAACTGACGTCGGCAGCCAGACGTCTTGGGTCGGGCGATTACCAGGCGCGGGTGCCGATAGGAACGGCCGGCCCCGAGTTCGACGCGGTCGGGGAGGCCTTCAACAGCATGGCCGGACGACTCGACGCGACGGAGGAGAACCGGCGACGGCTGCTTTCCGACGTCGCTCACGAGCTGCGCACCCCGCTGTCCACTCTGACCGCCGAGTTGGAGGCCATCGGCGACGGGCTCATCCCCTGGGATCACGAGAGCCATGACCTGCTGGTCCAGCAGGCTGCGAGACTCCAGCGGATCGCGAACGACCTCAACGACGTCTCCCACGCCGAAGAAGGCCGGTTCCAGCTCGACCGTCGCCCGGTGCCGGTCGCAGAACTCGTCCACCAGGCGGTGGCGACGTTCCGGCCTCGTTACGCCGCGAAGGGTGTCGAGCTCACGGCGGACTCGGAGCGCTGCGTCGTCGTCGCCGACCCCCAACGGGTGGGCCAGATCATGGAGAACCTGCTCGAGAACGCTCTTCGGCACACCCCCGCCGGTGGGATGGTCAAGGTCGACGCGCAGTCAGCGAGGGGCGAGGTGACAATCTCGGTGACGGACACCGGAGACGGCCTTACCGGCGATCAGCTCGACCGGGTATTCGACCGGTTCTACCGCACAGATACCTCGCGGGCCCGTGACGTCGGCGGCTCAGGCATCGGCCTCACGATCTCCCGAAGCCTGGCGCAGGCGCACGGGGGATCGCTCACCGCCACCAGCCCCGGGCCGGGCCGCGGATCGACCTTCATCCTGGTCCTGCCCAGCCCGGCGTAGGCGCTGCCCGCGGTGCACGAGCCCGAAGCGAGCCGACCTGAGATTCTGCAGGGGCCAGCTGGTCGGGGACTGGACTGTCGGGCTCAGACGACCTCGATGCTGGCCATCATGCCGGCGTCCTCGTGGTCGAGGATGTGGCAGTGGTAGACGCTGCGTCCCGGGTGGCTGGTGAAGTCGACCAGAACGCGCACCCTGCTCCGGGCGGGGACGTTTACCACATCGCGCCGGGTAGGCTCGCCGATCTCTTGCCCGGCTGCCTCGATGAGCTGCATCGGCCACACGTGCAGGTGGAAGGGATGGTCCATCGGGGTCGGGTTGCTGATCAGCCACTCCTCCACCGTCCCCACGCTCACCTGCTGGTCGGTCCGGGTGGCGTCGAAGACGCGGCCGTCGAACCCGAATTCCATCATGTTCCGGCCGGCGCCCATCATCGTCCCCATGGTCATGGTGAAGGTGATCTCCCGCTGCCCGGCGATCGGCCGGTCGCGCAGATCCGGTACCGCCGGAAGGTCCGGCGCGACCCCCGGGGCGGCCGCCTCGTCCCCGGTGACGGCCAGGGTCGCCAGGGTGCCGGGTCCCGACAACTCAGCGCCGCCCATCATTCCCATCCCGCCACGATCGTGACCCAGCGTGCGCAACTCGCTGATGCCGCCGCGCATGGTCACCAGCAGGTCGGCGCGGTTACCGGGGGCCAGTAGTACCTCCTGGACCTCACGGTGGGCTGTTTCACGGCCGCCGTCGATACCGAGCAGTTCCAGCCGCTGTCCGCCCAGTGCCAAGCGCAGGTAACGGGAGGTGCACGCGTTGATCACCCGCCACCGTTCCCGCTGTCCGGGCCGCGCCGTCAGCTGCGGCTGGTGCTGGCCGTTGACCAGCACCAGCTCACCTTCACGGCCCAGCATCACCTCCTGGTCACTGACCGGGGCGATCTGGCTGTCGTCAGTCAGCGAGATGTCCGAGATGACCAGCACCCGGTCACGGCTGACCGGTACCTGATCGCCGTCAACGATCAACGCCCCGTACAGACCGCCGAACAGTTGATCGGCCACCGTGCCGTGCCGATGCGGGTGATACCAGAAGACCCCGGGCGGGTGGTCGGCGGGCAACTCGAAGCGGTAGTCGAAGTCCTGGCCGGGCTCGATGGAGACGAACGGGTTGTCCCCGTTGCCCTGGGGGGAAACCGCCAGCCCATGGGTGTGCAGGTTGGTCGGTGTGCCCAGTTCGTTGCGGAGTCGCACTTCAATGCTGTCCCCTGGGCGTACCCACCAGCTTGGGCCCGGAACCGTACCGTTGTAGGTCAACACCCGGGCCTGCCGCCCTGCAATGCTCGTCACGGTTTGGGCGGCGACCAACTCCACTCGCAGCACCCCGTCCTGGCTACGGAGCACCTCCGGCTCCACCAGCGACTCGCCGCCGGCAGACCCGCCAACATCCTCAGTCGCAGGGGCCGGCGAGGCGATCCAGGGCAGGCCCGTTCGCGACAGGCCCAGGCCACCGACCAGGACGCCGGCACCGCCGAGCATCCCGAACCCGATCGCCTCGCGCCGGGTGATTGGCCTCACGCCTCAGGTCTCCTGGCCGTCGTCCAGTCGGCGGCGCCGCTCGTCGTAGTCGGCGCTGTCGATCTCCCCGCGGGCGTACCGCTCGTCGAGCAACTCGCGGGCACGACTGCGACCAGACGGGTGGGCGAGGGGCCGCTGATCGCGGCCGCTGAGCAGCCTGACCAGAACCACCACCAGCACGACAAGTCCAACGATCAGCAGGGCGAGAAA
Organism: Brooklawnia sp.; assembly: GCF_049651565.1. GTDB lineage: Bacteria > Actinomycetota > Actinomycetes > Propionibacteriales > Propionibacteriaceae > Brooklawnia. Next base: position 2,113 of record NZ_JBASCI010000182.1, on the reverse strand, counting down.
CAGCCAGCCCCAGACCATCCCCCACGGACCCATGTGGTCTCCGTTCCAACCCATAGTCCACCTCCACAAGACGTGTCCGCCAGCCGCCACCGAAGGCCGACCCTGCACCCACCCGGTGACTGCCGTGACGGATCGAAGTCAGGTTCAACCCGGGGAATCAGTCAGCCCGGCGACATCAGCCGGCGTCCGGTGCGCTCGCGACGACCTCACAAACGAGTGAACCAGACACGCCCGGCGGGAATCCCGCTCGTCCCTTCATCTTCACCGAAACTTCATCACTTTCCGGGGATTCTCCAGCCGCGACACCGTAGCGTCATAAGCACACCCGCAGCGCCGCGCCCGCGTCCGCGTGGCGTCCAACGACCCTGGGAGCCCCAATGAGGACCACTGAGATGATGTCCGCCCACCCGGCCGGGATCGACCTCGACCGAGACCTGCTCGCCCGCACAGTCGACAGCCTGATGGCGTGCGCCCAGGCGTGTACCGCCTGCGCTGATGCCTGCCTAAGCGAGGAGATGGTCGCCGAGTTACGCAAGTGCATCCGCACCGACCTGGACTGCGCTGACATCTGCGCTGCCACCGCCCGCGTGCTGTCGCGGCACACCGGATACGACGCCAATCTCACCCGCGCGCAACTCCAGGCGTGCGTCCAGGCGTGCCGGTCGTGCGGGGACGAGTGTGAGGCGCACGCCCACCACCACGAGCACTGCCGCATCTGCGCCGAAGCCTGCCGGGCCTGCGAACAGGCCTGCAACGAACTGCTCGCCGTGATCGGCTAGCACCCTGCCGACGAGGCCCCCAGGGCAGACGAGCCCCCAGGCATCAGCGCGACGTGAAAGGGGGGCCCGCACGGCGGCATCGAAGCCGCCGCGGCGCCTTCCCCGTGAGGCTGGAACCACCCAAGGAACCGTTCGAACATGAGGAGGACAATGTCCTACACACACACCATCACTGTCGACCTCTCCTATTCGGAGGCAGTCGAACGCACCCGTCAAGCGCTCGCAGCGCAGGGGTTCGGCGTCCTCACCGAGATCGACATCCGGGCTACGTTCGAGAAGAAGCTCGGCGCCGAGGCCGCCCAGGCGGTCGGCGACTATGTGATTCTCGGCGCCTGCAATCCCGGTCTGGCCAGCCGCGCCCTCGCCGCCGAACCAGAGATCGGAGCGCTACTGCCCTGCAACGTGGTCGTCCGGCGGGCGGCCGGCGACACCGCCACGACCGTGGAGGCGATAGATCCGCAGACAATGGTCAAGCTGGGCGGCAGCCAGCAGGTGGGCGAAGTCGCCGATGACGCCGACACCAGGTTGCGGGCCGCCCTACAGGCCATCACCGACAGTTCGCGCAGCTGAAATCGAGTCTCGGCTGAAGCCCCGCCGTTGGGCCCTGGCGTCGTTGGGACGCCAGGGCTCACACCTGTTCCAGCATCCGCCGCATTTCGGCGATCTCTGCCTGCTGGTCATCGATGATCTTCCCGGCAAGTTCGAGGGCTTCGGGATTGCGACCATCAACGAGCTGATCCTCAGCCATGGCCACTGCGCCCTCGTGGTGCGCGATCATCAGTTCCAGGAATCGTCGGTCGAAGTCGGCGCCGGACAGGTCTTCGAGTTCGTTCATTGCCTCCTGCTGGCTCATTCCATCCATGTCCATGCCGCCATGGTCCTCCATGCCCGGCATCGGCGTGGTGTCCTCACCCCAGCTCTCCAACCAGTTGGTCATCATTTCGATCTCGGGCCCCTGGGCGGCCGCGATGTTCTCGGCGAGGTCGCGGACCTCCTGCGACTCGGCCTTCCGCACCGCCAAGTTGGCCATCTCGATGGCCCCTTCGTGGTGAACGATCATCGCCTGCGCGAAAGTGGTGTCGGCGTCGTTGTGGTTCCGCTCGGCCTGCGCCGAGCCGGTCGGAGCGCTGGCCTGGGGTGTGGTTTGTTGTTGGCTGACCGGGCTCGTGGTGGTGGAGTCAGCGGGCTGTTCGGTTCCTCCGCAGGCAGCCAGAGCGAAGGGGAGGGTGAGCGAACAGGCTCCAAGGGCCAGGCGAGCGGTTGTCTTCATGAGTTTCCCCAATCGGTAATCGTTGCCCCGAGTAAACACAGGTTCCTGCGCAGGTGATCCCCTC
>NZ_JBASCI010000181.1:0-48019 GCF_049651565.1 Brooklawnia sp. | reverse complement strand
GTTGCCGGCTGCACCACGTCGGCCACCAGTTCGACGACCTCGTCCGGCGTCTGGGCGCTGCGCAGTGAGGCCAGGAAGTCCTTCCTGATCAGCGCCCGGGCGAGCTTGGTCAACAGCTTCATGTGGTCGGCGTCACCGTCGGCGGCCGCCGCGATCAGGAAGACCAGGTCGGACGGGCCGTCCTTGGCGCCGAAGTCAACCGGACGCGAGAGCCGGGCGAAGGCCAGCGAGCCCTCGGTCACGGCGGCGGAACGGCAGTGTGGAATGGCGAAGCCGCCGGGCAGGCCGGTGGCGGCCTTGCCCTCGCGCTCCATGGCATCGGCGGTCAGGCCGGCGGCGTCCGCTCGGCCGGCATCGGCGACCAACTGGGCAAGCGACGCGATGACGTCGGCCTTGGTGGCGCCCAGGTCGGCATCCAGCGCCACCAGTTCACGGGTGATGAGCTGCATCGGGATCTTTCTGTTCGGTGGAGTGTCCAGGGTGATCAGGCAAGACGGGTGACGTGCGCCCGCAGGGGGTGCACGACTTCGGGACGGGGCAGTGACGTGCCCGGCAGGCCCGCCGCGGCGGACCCGTAGGCGGTGGCGTTCGCGAGGCAGTCACCGGGGGACCGTCCCGCGACCTCGGCGAGCAGGAAGCCGGCAACCGAGGAGTCACCGGCACCGACCGTGCTGAGCACGGGAACCTTGGGGGAGGTGGCGGCCCAGGCTCCCTGGGCGTTGACCAGCACCGCGCCGGCGCCGCCCAGGGTGACCAGGACGTTCGCGACGCCGCGAACCTGCAGTGCGCGGGCCGCCGTCACGATCTCGCCCAGGTCACCGTCGCGGGCGGCCGCCTCGAAAGCGGACGAATCACCGCCGGTCAACTGGGCTAGCTCGTCGGAGTTCGGCTTGATCAGGTCGAACGCCGCGCCCGGCAGGGCATCGACGACGGCATCGAGGGCGGCGCCGGAGGTGTCGATCGCCACCTTGCAGCCGAGCCGCTTCAGGCTGGGAGTCAGGGTCGCGTACCAGTTGTCCGGGGCGCCCGGCGGCAGCGAGCCGGACAGGACCACCCACTCCGCTCCGCGTGCCCGGTCGAGCAGGAGGGCGGCGGCAGCAGCCAACTGGGCTTCGGTCAGCACCGGCCCGGGCTCGTTGATCTTCGTGGTGGTGCCGTCGGGTTCGGTGATCGTCATGTTGGTGCGAACCCGATAGGGCCCGTCGACCGTGCGGGCGGACGGCCGCAGACCGGTGGTCGCCAGCAGCGGCACCAGCACCTCGTCGTGGAAGGACAGCACCGGGACGACCGGGACAGCGGCGTAGTCGATGCAGCGGGCCACGTTGATGCCCTTGCCGCCCGCCTCGACGTTGACGCTCGCGGCCCGGTGGACCTCGCCCCGGCACAGCGGGGCATCGAGACCGACGGTCTTGTCGAGGCTCGGATTGGCGGTGAACGTGACGATCATGCGACCACTACCTCCACTGCCTGGTCGGTGAACTCGGCGCGGACGGCATCGGGGATGCCGGCGTCGGTGATGAGCACGTCCACATCGGACAGCCGGGCAAAGCGGTGCAGGGCCTCGGTGCCGATCTTGGAGCTGTCGACGAGGGCCACGACCTTGCGGGCAGCCCGGATCATGGCGCGCTTGACCATCGCCTCGTCAAGGTCGGGGGTGGAGAACCCGTGCTGGGCCGACATCCCGTTCGCGCCGAGGAAGGCCACGTCGACGCGGAGACGTCCGACGGCCTCAGTAGCGTTGGCGCCGACGACGGACTGGGTGATGCCACGGACCTGGCCGCCCACTATCAGGACGTCGGCCATGTCACGGGCGGACAGCAGCGCGGCGATGGCGACCGAGTTGGTGATGAGTGTGGGCAGCGGGGCGTCCTCGGGCAGGAGGGCGGCGAGCTGCCCGGTGGTGGTCCCGGCGTCCAGAATGACGCTGCCGGCCTTGCCGGGCAGGTGGGTCAGAGCGCTGCGGGCGATCGCCATCTTCTGCGGGACGTTCCGGGTCTCGCGTTCGACCAGGCCCAGTTCGGGTGCGAACCTGCCGGTGGCGCGGGGCAGCGCGCCCCCGTGGACCCGCTGGACCAGGCCGCGCTCATCCAGCACTTCGAGGTCGCGGCGAATCGTCTCGGTCGTCACGCTGAAGCGATCGGCCAGCTCGGCGACCGTGACCCGGTCCTGCTCGTGGGCCAGCGAGACAATCTGCCGCTGGCGTTCCTCCGCGTACATTCCAACCTCCTCCTGTTTGTATCCATTGTTTTACATGGTTTTGTGTGGGAATGCAAGCCTTGACAAGCGACGAGTCGTGTTGGATCATGTGGTTATCCCACTCGCGAACCGAGGAGACCGAAGATGACCACAGCTGAGCTGCTGCGCGGTACCGGAGTAGTGGCGGGCATCGCCCATGCCCCTGCGGCCTGGGCGCGCAAGCCACCTGAGCTCGTCCCGGACGAACGGATCATCCCCGAACAGGAGCGCGAGAAGGAGAAGGCGCGCTTCCTGGCAGCAGCCGATGCGGTCGCGAACCGGTACGCCGCCAGGGCTTCGGCGGTCACCGGCGCTGCCAGCGAGGTTCTGGCCGCCACCGCCGCGCTGGCCAGGGATCGCGGCTGGATCCGCGCCGCCACCCGCCAGATCGCCGCCGGCAAACCGGCTGCGACGGCAACCACCGAGGCGATAGCTGGCTTCATCGCCCAGTTCGAGAAGCTCGGGGGATTGATGGCCGAACGCGCCACCGACCTGAAGGACATTCGCGACCGGGTCGTGGCTGAGGTCCTCGGCCTGCCCGAGCCCGGTGTACCCCGCCCCGAGCGGCCGATCATCCTGCTCGCCACCGACCTGGCACCCTCGGACACCGCCGGACTCGACAGCAGCCTCGTCCTCGGGCTGGTCACCCAGCTCGGCGGACCCACCAGCCACACCGCGATCATCGCCCGACAACTGGGCATCCCGTGCATCGTCGCCGTGTCCGGCCTGGCGCAGGTGCCCGACGGCACCCCGATCCTGGTGGACGGCGCCGCCGGCACCATCGCGTGGGGCATCGACGAGGCCGAGGCTCGGCAACTGGTCGCGGCGGACGAGGGCAGGCGGGCCGCCATCCGGAACTGGCGGGGTCCGGGACGCCTGGCGTCCGGCGAGCACGTGCAACTGCTGGCGAACGTGCAGGACGGTGCCGGGGCGCGTGCCGCGTCCGATTCGCCGGCCGAGGGGGTAGGCCTGTTCCGCACCGAGCTGTGCTTCCTGTCCGCGCAGGTGGAGCCCAGCGTGACCGAGCAGGCCGCGATCTACCGGGAGGTGCTCGATGCCTTCCCGGGCAGGAAGGTGGTCATCCGGACGCTGGACGCCGGCTCGGACAAGCCGGTGCCGTTCGCCGACCACGCACACGAGGAGAACCCGGCGCTCGGCGTGCGTGGCGTCCGGCTGTCGTTCGCCAGGGACGGGCTGCTGACTCGCCAGCTGGACGGGATCGCCGAGGCGGTGGCCGGGCAGCCGGGGGACAGGTCGTACGTCTGGGTGATGGCCCCGATGATCGCCACCATCGACGAGGCGCGCCGCTTCGCCGCCGAGGTGCGGGCGCGAGGTCTGTTCGCCGGTGTGATGGTCGAGGTGCCGTCAGTTGCGCTGCTGGCCGAGGCGTTCCTGGGCGAGGTGGACTTCCTGTCGATCGGCACCAACGACCTCACCCAGTACACGATGGCCGCCGACCGGATGTCGCCCGACCTGGCCGCGCTGACCGACCCGTGGCAGCCCGCGGTGCTGCGGTTGATCGCCGAGACCGCGGCCGCCGGAAAGAAGCTCGCCAAGCCGGTCGGAGTCTGCGGCGAGGCGGCGGCCGACCCGGAACTGGCCTGTGTCCTGGTCGGACTCGGCGTCACCTCGCTCTCGATGGCATCCTCGGCGATACCCGCGGTCGGGGTGGCTCTGGGCGGCCGGACGCTTGCGCAGTGCCAGCGGGCCGCCGAGAAGGCGTTGCAGGCCGTGACCGCGGCCGAGGCCAAGCAGGCCGCCCGGGAGGTCCTGGCCGCGGCTTGAGCTCAGCCCACCCGTCGGATGTCGATGCTGAGGCCCTGCGCGCGCAACCGTTCGGCAAGTACTTCGCCCATCGCGACAGCCGGGGTCAGCACCCCGGCACGGTCGGCCAGCCGGGCCTGGTCAGCAGCCAGGCCGAGCGCGGTCTCGCCCAGCAGCACTGCGGTTCCGTTGTAGCCCGGGTCGCGGTGGTCCGCCACCACGGCGCGGTAGCGGGCGCCGGTCGTGGTGTTGGCGGAGATCTCCATCTGGTAGTGGCCGGCGGCCCGCCGGTCGGCGCTCGGACCCTGGCCGGGCCGGGGCAGGACGCGGTCGAGCAGCGCGCGGCTAGGCCGTCGGGACATTGCTGCAGCCAGCCCCGCAAGGGCGATGCCGGTTCCTGCCGCCCGCAACAGGCCGGCCGGACCGCTGCCGTAGTCGCTGACCTCGCGGTAGCGGAAGTCTCGACCGTACGACCAGTCGCTCAGGGTGTTGGACAGCCGCACCACACGGGTGTTGTAGCCGGCCATCACGAACGGCCCCAGCCAGTGCCCAGTGCCGGGCTCGCGACGCAGCCATGCCCCACGCCGGCCACCGCGTCCAGGCCGTGTCGAGGCCGGCTCAGGTTCCTCACCTCGGCGCGGGCTCAACGCGTACCGGTCGGACAGCACCCGACGCAGCCCGGGGTCATCCTCGACGGTGATCATCTGTTGCCGCAGCGAGTCGATGGTGCCGCCGGAGACGCCGCCCCGCAGCTTGCGGACGACCAGTTGGGTGTCGGTCAGGGTGCCCTGTCCGTCGGCAGCAGCCTGCTTGGCCGCCAACCAGACTCCCAGGTCGGATGGGACGGAGTCGAAGCCGCAGGAATGGACGATTCGGGCGCCGGTCCGCAACGCCACGTCGGTCAGTTCCTGGATCGACCAGCGAACGAACAGCAGTTCGCCGGTGAGGTCGGCGTAGTCGGTGCCCTGCTCGGCGGCCGCCCTGGCGACTCCCTTGCCGAACCGGGCGTACGGTCCCGCGGTTGTCGCCAGCACGCTGGTGCGCCCCGCCAGCCGGCGCAGACCCTCGACGTCCGCGGCATCCACCTCGATCAGCTCCCAGTCCGCCGCCCGCTCGGGCAGCTGGGCGCGGAGTTGCTCGAGGCCGGCCATCGACCGCGCGGCCAGGGCAATTCTGGTGCCTGGCGGGGCCGCGGTGGCCAGGTGGTCTGCGGTGAGCCGGCCGACGAAACCGGTGGCCCCGAACAGAACGACGTCGAGTTCCCGGCTCGTCATGGCCGGTTGCTGTCTGTTGCGTCGGCGGAGGTGAGGATGCCCTCGCTGACGACGTGGTCGCGGTCCAGCGTGCGGTAACCGAAGTCGAGGAAGAAGACGGTCAGGCGGTCCGCCTCGGTGTGCATCACGGTGCCCTGTCCGAACTTGTCGTGCCGCACCCGCTCGTGGGTGCCGAAGTCGTCGGCGTCCTCGGCCGGTGCGCCCGGGACGACCTCGCCGGCCAGGCAGTTGTCGCATCCCTGGCAGGGCGGCTCGTACTGTTCGCCGAAGTAGCCGAGCAGGAACTCGCGCCGACAGCCGGTCGTTTCGGCGTATCCCCGCATCATCTCCACCCGGGACTTCTCCACCCGTTCGCGGGCCGCGACGTACCGAGTGGCTTCCTCGACCGCGTCCTGCGGCGTCACGTCTCGGTTCGCGACGAGGTTGCGCTGCCGCCGATCCAGCGCGCCGACCTGCTCCAGCAGGTTCACCGCAGAGGTGACTCGCCTGGTGCTCAGCCCGGTCTGGCGGCGAACTGCCGCGGCCGTGGTTCGACCCTGTTGCACGGCGGCCAGCACCGCGAGCAGGTCGTCCTCGGCAACCTGCATGGCCGAGAAGAAGCGGCGCAGCGACAGGTCCTCTGGCCGGTAGTGCAGGACGACGGTGGCCGGTCGGCCGTCCCGGCCGGCCCGGCCGATCTCCTGGTAGTAGCTGTCCGCCGACCCGGGCGGTGCGGCGTGCACCACGAACCGGACATCCGGCTTGTCGATGCCCATGCCGAACGCGCTGGTGGCCACCACTACGTCCGCCGATCCGTCGTCGAAGGCCTGTTGGGCGTCCTGTCGTGCCTGGTCGCTCAGGCCGGCGTGGTAGGGCACTGCCGGGACGCCGCGAGCGATCAGCTCGTCGGCGTAGGTTTCGGCGTCCTTGCGCCTGGCCACGTACAGCAGGCCGGTGCCGGCGCCGCGCGCTTCGGTGGCGAGTTCGGTCACGTGCTCGAGGACGGCGCGCCGCAGGTCGGCTGCGGTGATGTGTCGGCGAACGTTGAGGTTGAGGTTGGGTCGGTCGAACCCGCGGGCGATGAGCGTGGCGTCCCGCAGGCCAAGCCGTTCGATGATCTCGTCGCGGACCGGTGGGGCAGCGGTCGCCGTCAACGCCAGGACGCGGGGCCGGCCCAGCCGCTCGATGGCGGCTCCCAGGGCGAGGTAGGCGGGCCGGAAATCGTGCCCCCAGGATGAGACGCAGTGCGCCTCGTCGACCACGAACAGGGTGGGCCTCAGGCCGTTGACGCGCTCGAGCACCTTGTCGTTGGACAGTTGCTCGGGGGACAGGAAGATGAACTCCGCGCCGGCCTCGGCCAACCGCCACGCCTCGGCATTCTGGGCGACGGTCTGGGCGGAGTTGACCGCCACCGCCCGCGGGGCGTCGGGCGCGTCCCGGATGCCGGCCAGCTGGTCGTTCTGCAGTGCGATCAGAGGAGACACCACCACGGTCGTGCCCCTCAGGTGTGAGCCGGCGATCTGGTAGATGGCCGACTTGCCGTAGCCGGTGGGCATCACCGCCAGGACGTCGTGGCCCCGGGTCAGGGCGGTGATCGCCGCCAGCTGTCCGGGACGCAGCCGCGGCAGGCCGTACTCGTCGCGGGCGATGTCCTCGAGTTGCTTTCCGGCCTCGGCCGTGGGGGAGTTGCCCATCGTCATCCCACAAGGATGTCAGGCGCCGGCAACAGGTAGCCCCGCCCTCCCGGAACCGAGTTCAGTCGGTGACCGCGGCGACCGCTTGCTGGAGGCGGGTGCGGGCGTCGCTGGCGATGCTGGTCAGTTCCGAATTCCCGGTCATCTCGACCATGCTCATCGGGTCGATCGCACTAATTTCGATGGTGGAGTCGGCCAACTCGCGTACCACGATGTTGCAGGGCAACATCAGGCCGATCAGGGGTTCGATGCGCAGTGCCTCCTCTGCGAAGACCGGCCGGCACGCACCCAGGATGGTGTAGGGGAGGATGTCTGCGTCGATCTTCTGCTTGAGGGTCGCGGACATGTCGATCTCGGTCAGGACGCCGAATCCCTGCTCGCTGAGGGCATCCCTGGTGGACTGGATCGCCTCGCCGAAGCTCAGACTGCTGGTGCCTGCGATGGAATAGCTCATGATTCCTCCTGTGCTCAACGATGCCTGATCAACGCGGATACCCGTAGGGGTATTCCATCGTTCCAGCGCGCGCCTCCAAATGGTTCGGGGCCTCGATGACCTCAAACGGTACGTTCAGGCGTGCGCTTCCTCCTGCTTCTTGGCGGCGTGGGCAGCCCCGGCATCGACTTCGACATGAAGCGACTCGTCAGGGAAGGCGTAATCAGCGGCGAGGTACTTCCGGAAGCCGAGCATCGCCAGCAGGACCGACAACGAGTCGTGATTCTGGTTCCTCAGCAGGGCGTCGGTGAACTCGGCGTTGTTCTGCGCCATGTCGATCACCGTGGACAGGAAGGCTTGCACGACACCGGGGTCGGAGTTGAAGTCCTGATCGGTGTTGGCCCTGGCCTTCGCCACCAGGTCGGTGTTCTGCCTGGTCTTGCGCAGCGTCAGCTCGAGTTGCTGGACCGCATCGTCGGCGGTGAGCCCGCTATCCGCGAACAGGCTGTTGATCGCGTCGATGATCTCGTCCCAGCGTGCCTGGTCGCGCTCACGAGCTTGGGCCGTTCCCATCTCGACCAGCGGGGTCAGCGGCGTCGCCTCACCCCTTGCGAGGTCGATCTTCTGGCTGCCCCTGTTGTCGATCCGGTAGCGCGACAGGGCGATGTCGGCCACCCGCACCTTGACCCCCGACTGCTCATCGCGCAGGCGTTTGGCCAGCAGCCGATAGTAGATGGCTCGCTGCTCCATCTCGACGCCGTAGGGGACGATCTGGGACAGGAAGTCGTATGCCTTGACGTAGTTGGACAGGTCGGAGCGGAAGCCCTCCAGCCGCTGGACCTCTTCGCCGTCTCCGTCCTCACGCGCTTGGTCGAGCGCGGCAGTGAATCTCTGGACGCCGGGGTCGATGGCCGCAGTCAGCAGGTTGTGCAGGCCCTTGGTCACCGCGTCGCCGGCCTGGGCCATCTCGTCATTGGTGTAGACGCGATCCAGGCCCACGGCGTCCAACTTGGCCGCGATGCGGTTCACCAGATCGGGGTCGGTGGTCTGGGTGAGTTCTGCACCCTCGTAGTACGGCAGGAACGCCTCCAGGATGTCCTGGCCGGAGTTCACGAAGTCGAGCACGTACACCTGGTCCTTGCCCGGCCAGGTGCGGTTGAGCCGGGAGAGGGTCTGCACGGCCATCACCCCGTCGAGGCGCTTGTCGACGTACATCGCGCACAGCAGCGGCTGGTCGAAGCCGACCTGGAATTTGTTGGCGACGATCATCACCTGGTAGTCCGAGCCGTTGAACGCGTCTGCGAGCTGTCTGCCCTTGGTGCCGGTGTTGACGCTGGCCTCGGTGTATTCACCGACTCCCAGCAGGTCGTCGGGTGCGAGGTCCGGGTCGTTGGGGCTGACGGTTACCTTGCCGGAGAAGGCGACCAGGGCACGCACGCCGGTGTAGCCGCACCTGGCGACGTAGCGGTTGACGGCGTTGTAGTAGCGCAGGGCTGCCTTGCGCGAAGAGGTGACGATCATCGCCTTGGCCGCGCCGCCGAGCATCTGCGACACGTGCTCGCGGAAGTGCTCCACGATCAGCGCCACCTTCTGGCTGATGTTGTACTCGTGGAGCTGGACCCACCTCAGTGCCGCCTTGCGGGCGGCTTCCTTGTCGACCGACTTGATGTCGGAGTCCCTGGTCTTCAGGGCGAGTTCGTAGGCGACCTTGTATTCGATGAAGTTCTGCAGCACGTCGAGGATGAAACCTTCCTCGATGGCCTGGCGCATGGTGTAGCGGTGGAAGGGCTCGGGCTTGGGGTTGCCATCGTCGTCCAGCACCTCGGGGTTCGGGGTGCCGAACAGTTCGAGGGTTTTCGACTTCGGTGTCGCGGTGAAGGCCAGGTAGGTGATGTTGGGCGTCTCGGCACGCTGGCCCAGTTCTGCGGCCAGGACGGTCTCGGTGTCGATTTCGCCGCCGTCGTCCAGTGAGTCCTGCTCCTCGGGGCTCAGGACGGCCTTCAGCTTGGACGCTGCCATGCCGGTCTGGGACGAGTGCGCCTCGTCGGCGATGACTGCGTAGCGACCGCCCTTGGTCTCGGACTGCTGGCGCAGGTAGGCCAGGGCGAACGGGGCGGTCTGGATAGTCACCACGATGATCGGGGTGCGCATGGCCAGGGCGTCGGCCAGCTCGGCCGACTTGGATGAGCCCGCGCCGTCGATTGAGACGACCTGGGCGCCACGCGGGTCGAGCTGACGCATCGCGTCGGTCATCTGCTTGTCGAGGACGTTGCGGTCGGTGACGACGATCACAGAGTCGAAGACCTTGTTGTTGTCGGTGTCGTGCAGGGCCGCGAGCCGGAACGACGTCCAAACGATGGTGTCGGTCTTGCCCGAGCCCGCCGAGTGTTCGATGAGGTAGCGATCTCCGACGCCGTGCTCCTTGACATGGCCGACGATCTTCTCCACGGCGGACAACTGGTGGAAGCGCGGGAACCGTAGTGAGGTCGAGGTCTCCCGCTCACCGGTGACCGGGTTCGGTCTCTCCTCCTTCCGCGTGACCAGGTACTTGGTGAGGATCGTCAGGAACATGTCCTTGTCGAGGATGTCGGCCCAGAAGTACTCGGTGCGCGCACCCGTGGGATTGAGCGGGTTGCCCTTGCCGGTGCCGTCGCCCGTGTTGAACGGCAGGAAGGTGGTCTGGTGGCCGGCCAACTTGGTGGTCATCGAGACCTCGTTGTCGGTGACCACGAAGTGCACCAGCGTCCGCTTGCCCCACGCGAGCAGCAGTTCCTTGCCGTCCGCGCCCGGGTTGCGGTCGTTCTTGTACTGCACCTCTCCCCGGGTGACTGACTGGGTGAACTCGGTCTTCAACTCGATGGTCGCCACCGGCAGGCCGTTGAGGAAGAGCACCAGATCGATGGACTTGCTGGTATCGGTGACCGAGTAGTGCACTTGCCGGACGACGCGCAGCCGGTTTTGCTGGTAGTCCGCGACCGTCTTCGGATTCAGGGTCTCGGTCGGTTTGGCTTGGGCCATGTAGAAGCGCGAGCCGATGCGCCGGAAGCCCTTGCGCAGGATGTTGAGCGTGCCGCCGCCGTTCCCGACCGGCTGGTTCAGGGCTGTGGCCAGCGCGTCGAGGATGCCCTCGCGGGCCTTCGCCTCCTGCGTGGAGTCCATGCCCGGCTTGATGAGCTTCTCCAGTTCCTCGGACTGGGTGGCTTCCAGCCAGGCGAACACGTCATCGGGGAACAGGGCCCGCTTCCTGTCGTAGCGGGCGTTGCTGCCCTCGTCGTAGAGCCAGCCGTTGGAGTGGAGGAGTGCGACGGCCTCGTTCTCCATCGCCAGTTCCTTGTGCGCCTCGGTCACGACGCCTCCTTGTAGGTCGCCGGGTCGGTTTGCTCGACGCCGGTTGCGGGGTCGATCCTGCCCGTGACTGCGGCGGTGATGAGGGCTTCGCGGCGTTCGCGCAGCAGGCGCACCACTTCCGAGGCCGAATTGATCAAGTCACCGATCTGTTTATCTGTCCGGTTCCATTCCTCGAGCGACCTCGCTTGCTCGCAAGTGTTGGGGATGCGTAAACGGATATCCAGTAGATCGCGCGCATTCAATCTGGGCGTGCGCACCTGTCCGGAGTCAACCGATCCGATTCCTCTGATACGAGACGCCATCACGGCCACAAAAGGACCGCTGCGCATGACCAAGGATAGCCACTCCGTGAGAACGGCTTGACGTGGGCGGAAGACCGAATAGTCCGGGCTGACGATTCCGTCGGCCGGCGCGCGACCGAGTGCGCCTTGAAACGCACGCATGCGGTTCAGCACGATATCTCCCTCACGGGCGAGCTTGTAGTGGGAGAGGTTGTCACTGGCTGCCTGGTTAACGGCGGACTCGTCTCGTCGCTGAACCCCCCAATCAACTGAGACAGAAAGGAGTGGCAGAGATTCTGCTCTGGTCCTTGCTCGTTCGTCCGACTCGCGGAGGATTTTCTTCAATCTCGCCCCTTCGAGTAAGAGCGGTAGGACAGCGTGAGCACGGCTCGCAGCGTGATGCTCCCGTATCCGAGCCGTCAGTTCCTCTTGCGCTTCGATCATGGCGTCGATCTGTGCAGTCTCACGGTCGAGGAAATCAGCTATGAGCCCTTGGGCCTCGACATTGGGCATCCAGTGTCGCGTAGCCCCTACCTTGTCCGCTGTGTAATGCGGGATGGTAGCCACTGACGCCGCCAGGGCCGTTTCTCCAGTGAAAAGCAACGACTGGAAAACGTAGTTGAGAAAGCGCCCTTCACTAAGGCCGGGGCGGGGCCTGACCCGGATGATCGAGTTCTGATAACCCCATCCCTCCATCGGCGACGCGATGTAAGCGCTCCTTCCATATCCCGCACCGCCCTCCACTACCACCACATCGCGAGACGCCAGTTTGAGATCACGGAGTTCCTGTGGCGAGAACCACATGGTCTTCTCCTCTGCGTCTGCAAGGCGGCCTTCTGGTTGCACATGTGCTGCCCGTAAATACTGGGCTTCCACATCCGAAGTGCTTGCTGGACTCGGCTGTACCATCTTCCCAAGACTCACGGTTGCGACCCTCTTGATGGCCTGCACTCGACCTTTCACGCCTTGACCTCTTGGAAAAGCGCCTGCACCCGAGCGATGGCCGCCTGCACATCGGCGTCGATCTCTGCAAGCGACCGGGGCGGAACGTACTTGTAGAACGCACGGGTGAATGGGATCTCGTAACCGATCCTCGTTTTGGTCTTGTCCACCCATGCCTCGGGAGCCCAGGGGAGCACCTCACGCTTCACATAGGCGTCCACGTCTTCGGTGAGCGGGACGTTCTCGGTATCGCGCAGTGAAGGATCAGGCTCGATCTTTCCTCGTGTGGTCTTCACGATCATGCCGTCGGGGGAGGACTCAGCGAACGCGGCGACCACGGCCTTGTGGACGGCCGGCTTCAGCGTCACCCCGTGAGCCCCCAACGCAGGCCCGAGCACCTTCATGAAGTCGGCCTCATTGGTCCAGGTCCGACCTTGCTCCAGCGTCTCCAGGGCAGTGCGAAGGTCATGCCGGTGGTCCTTGTCGAGAGCCGCGACCTGCCTGGCTGCCAGGGCCTGATCGATCCTGTCGGTCCCCACAGAGAAGACCTGACGCAACGGCTGCTCGACCGTGATGGTGCGGTAACCGAAGTCCTCGGTGTTGAAGATCTTGGATACCTCGGGGTCGGCGTCCTCGAAGTCGCCGTAGAGGTTGACGATGGTTTCGATGTTGGTGGGGGAGAGCATGCGTCGCTTCGCGCCCACGGACTTGCGCATCTTCACCCACTGCTCGGTGGCGTCGATCAACTGCACCTTGCCCCGGCGCTTCTCGGGCTTGTGGTTGTCCAGCACCCAGATGTAGGTGGCGATGCCGGTGTTGTAAAAGATGTCGGTCGGCAGGCCGATGATGGCGTCCACCAGGTCGTTCTCCAGCAGCCAGCGCCTGATCTCCGATGGGCCGGAGCCCGCTGCGCCCGTGAACAACGCCGACCCGTTGAGGACGATCGCGCCGCGCCCGCCTCCTTGCGTAGCGGGACGCATCTTCGAAACCAGGTGCTGCAGAAAGAGCATCGCGCCATCGCTCACGCTCGGCAGCCCCGCCGCGAACCGTCCCTCGTCGCCATCGCGTTCCCGCTCGGCCTTGACCGACTTCTCCTGCACCTTCCATTCCTGCCCGAATGGGGGATTGGACAGGCAGTAGGTGAAGGTTCGGCCCGCGTGCCCGTCCTTCAGCAGGGTGTCCCCGAAGTAGATGTTCTGGGCGTCCTGCCGTTTGATGATGAGGTCGGCCTTGGCCATGGCATAGGACAGGGCGTTGAACTCCTGCCCGTACAGGTTCAGGGTGGCGCCACTGCCATGAGTCCGCAGCCACTCGTGCGCCTCCGACAACATGCCTCCGGTTCCACAGGTCGGGTCGTAGACCTGGCGGATTGCGTGCGGGTTGGACAGGTCCTCCTCGTCCGGGGCGAACAGCAGGCTGACCATGAGGCGGACCACCTCGCGCGGGGTGAAGTAGTCGCCGGCCACGTCCTTGGACGCCTCCATGAAGCGCCGGATCAGCTCCTCGAACACGTCGCCCATCTCGGCGTTGCTCACCCGATCGGGGTGCACGTCGAGGGCGGCGAAGCGCTTCACGATCTCCGGCAGCCGGTCGCGGTCGTCCAGATCGCGGATGATCTTGGGCATGTCGAACCGCTCGAAGACCTCGAACACGTCCGGGTCGAAGCCCTCGATCATGGCCTGCAGGTTGGCCGCGAGGTTGGCCGGGTCGCCGAGGTTGCTCAGGCTGAAGGGGGAGGTGTTGTAGAACGTCTGGCCCGAGGCCCGTCGCAGCATCTCCTGGCGCATCATCGTCGGGCTGGCCTCGTACTTCGTAGCGGCTTCGAGTACGGCGTCCTTCGTCGGGGCCAGCACGGAGTCGAGCCGTGCGAGCACGGTGAATGGCAGGATCACGGTGCCGTATTCCTTGGGCCGGTACGGGCCACGGAGCAGGTCGGCGATGGACCAGATGAAGTTCGGGTCAGGCTTGGTCACGCTTCAACTTTCTAAACAGTCGGTCTCTTGATCCTATTTGGCTGGACAGGGCCGCGTCCCCGACGACTTCAACGAGTGGAGTCGTGACGACGCAGTTCGGCTCTTCGTTGAGGGCGCGTGAGACCCCTTGGGTGCGGTCACGCTGGCGGCCGCTGGCGTTGCCAGATCCCCGGGACACTCGTAGTCAGGTATGCGTCGGAGTAGACAGTTTGGCCAGGCTCCGCCAGCGGGGCCAGGTATGTGGGCCAGCACAGGTAGATCCCGAAGGCGTCGAGAGTCGTGACTCGCGCAACGTGGAAGCTGATACCGGTTGCCTCGACTGTCTTCGTCCAGGACCGATCCACGGTCGCAGATAACCTCGCCATCGGGTTCCAAGGGTCCTGAAACATGCCGACGGGAATGAAGCTCTGCGGGCCGAACCGAAGCCGGTTCATCACCGTGCCATCAGGCAGAGTCCGAGGCTCGGACAACGGGCCCATGTCGGCGTCGGGCGAGGCGCTGAAGGCTGCCTGACTGTCGTAGATCCGCACTTTCCATGCAAGCCCAGTCACGGCAGCATCAAGGACCGGGCCTGGCCGCCAGCCCGAACGCCTACGGCCCATCTCACCTGATTCGGTCAGCGCCATATCTACGCCACCGGTGCAGTTGTTCTTCGAACCAGCTTCGCTGCTGAGCCTCGTCCGACAGGAACGTGCCCGCTCCGGTGAGGATTAGGCCGGAACGATGCACGTAGGTCCACCCGCTGGGGTGAACAGGGATGAGCGTGATGTGAACCGATTTGGGCAGGCGGGACCACGGTCGCACTCGGAGTGAACCCTAACCCTCTCGGTGTCGTCAAAGCTCGCTCGGGCTGGGAAAGGAGACGCCGAAGGAGGTTGGCAAGAAGACAGCGCACAGGCCTGCCTGTTCCAAGCATGATGACATAATGTCACTTATCGGACACCCGATACCACCTTCCACACCAAGTCTTTCGCTCAGCTCCCGCCAGTGCCGGTTACGGCTGGTTCGTCCTCATCAGGAATGGCTGCGATCCACAATGTAGTTGGCAGCGCCCGAATCACACCACCGTCCTTGGGAGCCGTGATGAATAGTCCAACCTGGCCGGCCAATGTGATCAGCAGACAGCTCACCGACTACGCGCTGCGGGCCAGCCCTGACGGCGCCGCCACCGAGATGGTCATCACGACCCGCTACGACAACGGTCATGTGAGCGTCGCGCGCCACTTGACGCAGACCAGGTACCACGACTGGGGTTCCGAAAGCGTAGCCACCGTCGAGGTCGAGAACCCGCCTCCGCAGATGAAGCCGTCCCAGACCCCGGTCAAGGTCTATCGGAACCTGCGGGCGGGCAAAAAGCACGGCGACATATTCGAAACCCTGATCGAGGGACGGATCGAGTACGCCGATGGCACCCAGCAGGAGCTGTCATACGTGGTCGGGTTCACCAACGATGCCGCCCGGGCCAGGCTCGGCACCGAACAGGCAGAGCGCCAGAAGTTGGCCGCCAGCATCGAGCAGGGCTTCCCGCCCCACTCGGCCAAAGCGGCCGGGGTGATACCCAATCCGATCACTGATTTCTGGACCGACTGAGGTCACTACTCCCGCAATGCCGAGTGGGACGGCTCTCGGTCCGCTGGTTTCCGTGCTCAAATCCCGGCGCCACACAAGGCGTTACTGCGAGGACCCGAGGTGCCGTTCGGCGAACGAGATCGCATCCCTGATTTCATCGGACGACATCCCATGTCCGAGCGTCGGGTACCGGTGCTCGGTTACCGCAGTGTGGCGGCGGAGCCAGGCGCGAAGCGCCCGGGTCTCTTCCGGCGGTATGACATCGTCCAAGTTACCGGTCCCCATGAACACAGGCGGTGAGTGGCGGGCCACCTCCCCATCCCGGTCATCGACTTCACTGGGCAGCAACCCTGACAACACAACCGCGTAGACGACCCGCTGTGGACAGTGACGGAGCATCTCAATCACTACGGCGGCTCCTTGCGAGAAGCCAAGAAGGCCGACCGATGAGAAACCTCGCAAGCTGTCCAGCCAAGACGAGACCGCCCGAGCAGAATCTCGCAAACCATCCGGGTCGGGCTCATCCAGGTGCGCCCATGCCCACCGTCCCTCGGCTGCGATCGGGCCGCCCAAGGACACCGCCGAGATCCCGGGAGGTAGTACCTCGAAGCAGGGTGTCAGGTCATCCGGGACGCCGCCGGCACCGTGCAGAAGAACCAGCAGGTGGTTTCCCGATGCCTCCTGTCGAGCGCGCGAGGACCACACCATTCGTTCTTCTTCCAGCCGCATGGATAGATCCTGTCAGCCGGCCACCTCAGGGCCAGCCAACAGGACGACGAACGACCGTTACCCGCTCCCGGTGGAACCCGTTCGGGCTACCAGTCCAGCTGGCACTGCCGGGTGGGACCGCTCTCGGTCTGTAGCGTCGCGTGCTCGATGCCATGCCTGGACTCCAGCACCTCCTGCGCCCGGGTCAGGACTTCCTGCGCGGGGCTGTCGGCGTCCACCACCAGGTGCGCGGTGGCGACGTGCATGCCGGAGGTCAGCGTCCACAGGTGCAGGTCGTGCACCTCGGTGACGCCGGGAACTGCCGCCAGGTCGCCGGTCACCTTGTCCAGACTGATGGTGTGCGGCGCCTCCTGCCCGAGGATCGCCATGACCTGACGCCCCAGCACCACGGCTCGCACCCCGACGAACGTTCCGATCGCCAATGCCACCACGGTGTCCCAGATGGTCGATCCGGTGAGTACGATCAGTGCGCCGGCCAACAGGACGCCCACGCTGCCCGCGGCGTCCGCGATCACCTCGAAGTAGGCCGCCTTCACGTTCACCGAACTCTTCGCGCCCTCGCGCAGCAGCAGCATCACGACCACGTTCACCGCCAGCCCGAGCGCGCCGACAATGACCATCGGCGTGGTAGCCACCGCGTCACCATTGCCAAGCCGGCTGAATCCCTCGACCACCACGTAGATCGCGACCCCCAGCATGATCAGCACCGTCAGCCCGGCGGCGAATACCTCGACCCGGTACGACCCGTAGGTGCGCCGTCCGTCGCTGGTCGACCGGGCGGCGATCGTGGTGGCCAGCAACGCGGCCCCGAGCGCCACGACGTCGGCCATCATGTGTCCGGCGTCCGAGATCAGCGCCAACGACCCGGACAGGAAGCCGAAGACCAGCTCGACGACCATGAACATGGCCACCAGCGCGAAGCTGACCAGCATACGCCGGCGATAGCGGATGCCCACGTGCCCGGTCACCGGCACTTGGCCGTGCGAGTGGTTCATTCGTCGGCCTCCTCCCCCAGCCCGGCCATCCCCTCATGGGCCTCGTCCACCAATTCGGGATCAATTCCGCGCACCACCTGGACCAAATCGTCCAGGGCGTGGGCCAGCCGCTCATCCGCCAGCCGGTAGCGGTTGCGGCGTCCCTCCGGCACCGCCACCACCATGCCGCACCCGCGCAGGCAGGCCAAGTGGTTCGATATCGACTGCCGGGTCACCCCCAGTTCATCGGCCAGGTGCGCCGGGTACGAGTCGTGCCGGCGCAGGTGCATCAGGATGCCCACCCTGGTCGGGTCTGACAAGGCATGTCCGAAGCGTGCCAGGGCCGCCATCCGATCCACTGTCGCCGGTGCTGCAATCACGCGATCGATGATACATCGAGTCCTGAATTCAGCCAGCACTGAATCCGACGGCCGCGTGGGATCAGCCGCGGGGACCTACCCCGCATCCTCGTCGGCCCGAACCCGCTTGACGATGCTGACGCTGCCGTTCGGCTCCAGGTAGGCGTGCTCCACCAGCGAGACATCGTCGATCTCGTGCATCCGCAGCTGGGTCATCACCTCTTGTTCCGTCATGAACTCCCGGCGCAGCGTCCGCCGCACCAGCTCCCCGTTCTCGATCAGCGGCTTAGGCCCGGCCTTGGCGATGCTGGCGAACCGGGGGAAGCGGTAGCTGAGCGCGTCGATCACCATGCTCCAACCCAGGATCACGCAAACCAGCACGAAGCCGTCGCCGATCGACTTGCTGTCGCCGTTCATGCCGGTGCTCGCGGCATCTGCGGCCAGCACAATCACCAGCACATCGGTCAGGCCCAGCCCGCCCGACTCACGCCGGCCCACCACCCTGATCAGGGTGTACAGCACCAGGAAGGTGACGCTGCCCCGGATCACCAGTTCCGCCAAGGGCAGGGTCGGCAACAACATGTCGGTGACTTCCACCGTTCTCCTCCTCACTCAACTCACGTACTGGGCCAGGTGCTGGCCGGTCAGCGTTGTCCGCTCGGCCACCAACTGCCCTGGCCGTCCGCTGAAGACGACCCGGCCGCCCTGGTCGCCGGCGCCCGGGCCAAGGTCGATGATCCAGTCAGCGTGCGCCATCACCGCCTGGTGGTGCTCGATCACGATCACCGTGCGCCTGGAATCGACCAGCCGGTCCAGCAACCCGAGCAGCCCGGCTACGTCGGCCAGGTGCAGCCCGTTGGTGGGTTCGTCCAGCACGTACACCTCGCCGCTGACGCCCATCTGGTTGGCCAGCTTGAGCCGCTGCCGCTCCCCGCCCGACAGCGTCGTCAACGGCTGTCCCAGGGTGAGATAACCCAAACCCACCTGGGTCAACCGCTCCAGGATCCGGTGCGCAGCCGGCGTCCGCGCGTCCCCGGAGCCGAAGAAGCCCACCGCCTGGTCGACCGGCATCGCCAGCACCTCGCTGATGTCGCGGCCACCCAGCCGGTACGCCAGCACGGACGCCTGGAAGCGCCGGCCACCGCACTCCTCACAGGTGCTGGCCACGGTTTCCATGAAGCCCAGCTCGGTGTAGATGACGCCGTTGCCGTTGCAGACCGGGCAGGCACCATCGGAGTTCGCGCTGAACAGCGCCGGCTTGACCCCATTCGCCTTGGCGAACGCCTTGCGAATCGGTTCCAGCAGCCCGGTGTAGGTGGCCGGGTTGCTGCGCCGCGAACCCCGGATCGATCCCTGGTCGATGATCACGACATCGTCCCGCCCACCCAGCGATCCGTGGATCAGTGAACTCTTGCCCGACCCGGCCACCCCGGTCACCACCACCAGCACACCAAGCGGGATGTCGACGTCCACGTTGCGCAGATTGTTGGTGGTTGCTCCCCTGATCTCCAGCGCGCCGGTGGGCTCGCGAACAGTGGTCTTCAGGGATGCCCGGTCGCCCAGGTGGCGCCCGGTCAGGGTGTCCGCGCGGTGCAGGTCGTCGAAGCTGCCGGTGAAGACCACCTCTCCCCCACCGGTGCCGGCGCCCGGCCCGAGGTCGACGATGTGGTCGGCGATCCGGATCACCTCCGGCTTGTGCTCCACCACCAGCACGGTGTTGCCCTTGTCGCGCAACCGGACCAGCAGCTGGTTCATCCGCTGGATGTCGTGCGGATGCAGCCCGATGGTCGGCTCGTCGAAGACGTAGGTTATGTCGGTCAGGGACGAGCCGAGGTGCCGGATCATCTTCGTCCGCTGCGCCTCTCCCCCGCTCAGCGTGCCGGAAGGACGCGCCAGGCTGAGGTAGCCCAGCCCGATCTCCACGAACGAGTCGAGCAGGTGCTGCAGGCTCGCCAGCAGCGGCGCCACCGACGGCTCGGCCAGCCCACGGACCCACTCGGCGAGGTCGCTGATCTGCATGGCGCAGGCATCGGCGATGTTGATGCCGTTGATTCGGGACGCCCGGGCCGCCTCGGCAAGCCGGGTGCCGTCGCAGTCGGGGCAGGGCTGGAAGGTCACCGCCCGTTCCACGAAGGCCCGGATGTGGGGCTGCATCGCGTCGGGGTCCTTCGACAGGATCGACTTGGTGATCTTGGGGATCAGCCCCTCGTAGGTGAAGTTGATGCCCTCGACCTTGATCTTCGTCGGTTCCTTGTAGAGCAGGTCGTGCCGCTCGCGTTTGCCGAAGTCACGGATCGGTTTGTCGGGGTCGAAGAAGCCGGAGCCGGCGAAGATCCGACCGTACCAGCCGTCCATCGAGTAGCCGGGCACCTTGAACGGGCCCTCGCGCAACGACTTGGAGTCGTCGTACAACTCGGTGAGGTCGATGTCCTTCACGTTGCCAGTGCCCTGACAGCGTGGGCACATGCCACCGAGCAGGGTGTAGGTCCGGTGGACCGGTGCGGCCCCGCCGGGCCCCTTGTCAACCTTGATCGCGCCCGACCCGGTGACCGAGGGGACGTTGAACGAGTACGCCTGCGACGAGCCGATGTGGGGTTGGCCGAGCCGGCTGAACAGCGTCCGCAGGAAGGCGTTGGCGTCGGTGACCGTGCCGACGGTGGACCGCACGTTGGGGGTCAGGCGTTCCTGGCCGACCACGATCGCCGGGGTCAGGCCGTCCAGGGCGTCCACCTCGGGGCGGTCGATGGTCGGCATGAAGCCCTGCACGAACGCCGAGTAGGTCTCGTTGATCATCCGCTGCGACTCGGCGGCGATGGTGTCGAAGACCAGCGAGCTCTTGCCCGATCCCGATACGCCGGTGAACACGGTTAGTCGGCGCTTCGGGATCTCGACGTCGATGCCCTTCAGGTTGTTGACCCGGGCACCCTGCACCCGGATCCGGTCGTGGCGGTCGGCTGGATGATCAGCGCTCGGCATGCTCGCCTCCAACAAATCGTTGATGGATCGACTAGACCATAGGGCGACCGACAGGCTGGCCGGGAGCCCCTGCGGGCTCGGGTACCGTTGCCCGCATGCTGGTGCTGCTGTCCCCCGCCAAGAGCCTCGACTTCGAGTCCAGACCGGTCACCCGCAAGCACTCCCAGCCGAGGCTGCTGGACGAGTCGGTGAGGCTGATTGAGGTCATGCGCACCAAGTCGGTGGCCGAGGTGGCGTCCCTGATGGGCATCTCGGACGAACTGGCCGCCCTCAATGCGACCCGTTACCGGGACTTCGACCCGCCATTCACCACCAACAACGCCCGGCAGGCAGTGCTGGCGTTCGCCGGCGACGTCTACCGTGGCATGTCGGCTCCCACCCGATTCGGCGAGCGGGACTTCACCGAGGCGCAGAAGACCGTCCGGATCCTGTCCGGGCTGTACGGGGTGCTGCGGCCGCTCGACCTGATCCAGCCGTACCGCCTGGAGATGGGCACCCGGCTGGCCACCGACCGCGGCCGCGACCTGTACGACTTCTGGGGCGACCAGGTCAGCGAGATACTGGCCGCCGACCTGGCCGAATCACCCGACCCGGGAATCGTGCTCAACCTGGCGTCCAGGGAGTACTTCGCAGTGGTGAACCCCGACGTGCTGACCGCCGAGATCATCTCGCCCCGCTTCGAGGAGGTAGGACCAGGCGGCAGGCGCCGGATGGTTGCGTTCTTCGCCAAGCGGGCCCGCGGCGAGATGGCCGGCTGGGTGGTCCGCAACCGGATCCGCTCGGTGCGCCGGCTGCGCGACTTCGACGAATCCGGATACCGGTTCGACGAGGCCAGCTCCACCCGCCTCACCCCGGTCTACGTGCGGTCGGCGGCTGCATGAGCCAGGCGCAGGCCAACCACTACGTGGTGCTGCGGCGCACCGCGCGTCCCAGTGTGGAGATCGAGATCAAGCGGTCCAGGTTCATCGGGTATGCCGCGCGGGTCGAGACCGAGGAAGAAGCCCGGTCGTTCCTCGCCGATCTCCGCCAGCAGCACCGCACCGCCCGGCACGTCTGCCACGCCTTCGTGCTGGGCCCCGACCGCGACACCCAACGATCCAGCGACGACGGTGAGCCGAGCGGCACCGCCGGCGCGCCCATCCTGAACGCCATCACCGGACGCCAGACCTCGCCCGGGGTCACCGAACTGTCCGACGTGGTGGTCGCGGTGGTGCGCTACTTCGGCGGGGTGAAGCTGGGCGCGGGCGGACTGGTGCAGGCCTACTCCGACACCGCGGCCGCCACCCTGGACGCCGCGCGGATGGTCGTCCGGCAGCGGATGCAGGAACTGACCCTGCCGCTGCCGATCCCCGAAGCCGGACGCATAGAGACCACCCTGCGGTCCCGCGGTGTGCACGTGGAGCCGACCAGCTATCGCGCCGACCACGCCGACCTGACCCTCGCGGTACCCGACGAGCCAGCCACCATTGAGGCGATGGTCGACCAGCTGGCCGAGTTGTCAGGTGGCCGCGCGGCCCCCGGGCTGGGCGCGGTGCGCTGGTTGGACGAGGCCTGAGCCCGCCCGCCGCGGACATGCCACGATTGGCCCATGACGCAGCACTTCGTCAAGACCGGAAGCCCGGACGAGATCCGGTGGGAGGCGCACGGGCTGGCCTGGCTTGCTGACGCCGAAGGCGCGGCCGTGGTGCCGGTGCTGGCCTGGGACGAGCGGAAACTGGTCGAGCAGCGGCTCGAACCGGTGGCCACGACCCCGGTGGCGGCCGCGCAGTTCGGACGCGACCTGGCCCGCACCCACGCGGCCGGCGCGGCATCGTTCGGCTGCGGACCGGAGGGTTGGGACGATACCCAGCCGGGCTGGATTGGTCGCGCCCGGCTGCCGCTCGGCCACCACCAGTGCTGGGGCGAGTTCTACGCCGAACTTCGGCTGCTCCCGCACGCCCGGGCCGCGCACGACCGGCGCTCGCTGCCGACGGCCGGGCTCGCGCTCATCGAACGGGTTTGCGAACGCCTGCGCGACGGCGAGTTCGACGATGGCCGCCCACCCGCCCGAATCCACGGTGACCTGTGGGGTGGCAACGTCCTGACCACCGAGCAGGGCATCGTGATGATCGACCCGGCCGCGCACGGTGGCCACGGCCAGACCGACCTGGCGATGCTGGCGCTGTTCGGCTGCACCCAGCTGCGGCGGGTCGAGGACGCCTACGCCGAGGCCGCCGGGCTGCCGTCCGACTGGCGCAGCCGCACCGGCCTGCACCAGCTCCACCCGCTGCTGGTGCACGCCGAGCTGTTCGGCTCCGGCTACGGTGCGCAGGCGATGGCGGTGGGGCAACACTATGCCTGACCAACCCAACCCCACCGGGGAACTGGTGCTGGTTCGGCACGGTGAGAGCACCTTCAACGCCGAGCAGCGGTTCACCGGCCTGCTCGACGTGCCGCTGAGCCCGCGCGGGTTGCAGCAGTGCCATGAGGCGGCCGAGCTGCTGATCGCCGAGCAGACCCACCCGGACCGGCTGATCACCACTCCCCTGCAGCGGGCCTGGCGCACCGCGGAGGTGATCGCCGAGCGGCTGGGCCTGCCACCGGCCGTTCAGGATTGGCGTCTGGCCGAGCGCGACTACGGCGCCCTGACCAATGTGCCCAAGCGGCAGGCCCTCCTGATGCTCGGCGAGGAGGCGTTCTTCCGGCTGCGCCGAACCATGGACGGCAAACCACCACCCGCGGACGCCGAGCAGGTCGCCGGCTGGGCAGGTCTGGTGGCCGCCGGGCTGGGCCCGCTGCGGCCGGGGATGAGCGAGTCATTGCGGGAAGTGATCGACCGGATCCGGCCGATGTGGAAGGAGTTGCAACCGGACCTGGCCGCCGGGCAGCACGTGGTGCTGGTCGGGCACGGTAACTCGCTGCGAGCGGTCTGCGCGCTGGTCGAGCAGTTGCCCGACGAGCAGGTGGAACGACTCAACCTGCCGACCGGTCAGCCGCTGGTGTACAGCTTCGGGCGGCACCGGCCGACAGCCCGCTACCTCGACCCGCACACCGCGTACCGACGGGCAGCGGTGGTTGCCGCCGAGGGCGGCACCTGAGTCTCAGGGCGCCACCGGGGTCACCGCGGTGGGCGCACCATCGACCAACTCGACCACCAGTGCGTCCTTGATGGTCTCGTGGTCGGAGGTCACCCGTAGCCGGCCGGTGACGCCGGACAGGCCCTGGGTCTCGACCATCGCCCGTTGCACCTCGACGCCGGTCGGTTCGCGGGCCCGCCGGATCGCCTCGATGATCATCAGCGTCGCGTCGTGGGCCAGCGCGCTCGACCTGCTCGGGTCGGCGCCGTCCCAGGTGTTCCGATAGCTCTCGATGTACTGCGCCAACCGTGGGCTCCCGGTGTCCCACGGCGCGTAGTCGGTGCTGAAGTAGACGCGGTTCAGCGCGCCGGCGCCGGCCGCTTCGAGCAGGGCCGGGTCGTCCAGTTCGTCGATGCCGAGCACCGGTTGGGCCAGCCCGGATTCGCGCAGCTGCGCGATCAGGTGACCGGTCTCCCAGGGCGGCGCCGCCACGTACACCACGTCGGCCGGCGCTTCGACGAGCCGGGCCGCGTAGCGCCACAGGTCGGTATCGTCGGGGAGGATGACGTCGTCGGTCACCACCTGCCCGCCGGCGGCGCTGAACCGCTCGCTGAACCCCTCGGCGAAGTTGGCGTAGGCGCCCTCGGTGAACCGCAGCACAACGGCGGTCCGGGCATCCAGTTCGTCGACTGCGAAGTTCGCCATCGCGGCGCCATGCTGCCGGTAGCCCAGGCAACTTCGGAAGAGGTACGGGTGCGGGGCCTGCTTGGTCATGGCCAGCACTTCGCTGCTGCAGGCCAGCGTCGACACCGCGACGATCTCGTGCCGGTCGGCCACCGTGGCGGTGGCCCGGAAGAGGTTCTCGGTGACCGGTCCGAGCACCGCAAGCGCTTTGTCCTGACTCATCATCTGGGCGCTCAACACCACCGTCCGACCGGGTTGCGAACCGTTGTCCGCCACAACCATCTCGATGGGCCGGCCGTCGATGCCGCCGGCCGCGTTCACCGCGTCCACCGCCACCTGGACGCCCTTCAGCGCCGAATCGCCGTACCATGCCAGCTCACCGGACTGCTCCAGGTTCAGCCCGATCCGGATGGTCTGGCCCAGGTGGGGTTGGCGACCGGCGCTGCCCCCGCAGCCGGCCACCAGAGCCAGGGCCACGACCGCGGCCACCGATCTGACCAGGCGTCGCCGCACCGACATCGCGTCCGACCTTCGGAGTCAGTCGTTCCGTAGCCGGTACTTGAGGGTGAACCCGTCCATCTCCGCGATCCGGCGTTCGAGTTCGGTGGTGTTCAAGGTGTTGACGCCCAGCACCACCAGGCTGCGATCGAGGTTGCCGCGGTAGACGGCGATGTGGGTGATGTTGGTCTGCTCCGCCCCGGTGACGGAGGCCAGCCTGGCCATCACGCCGGGGGCGTCATCGGCCTCGATGACCAGCCGGGTGCCCCTCTCGCGGGCCCCATTCAGTTCGATGAAGGCGTCCAGCAGGTCGCTCTCGGTGATCACCCCGACCAGGTTGTCGCCGTCCATGACCGGAAGCATCTCGATCTTGCGGTTGCGCATCACGATGGCGGCCTCTTCGAGCAGCGCGTTCGGGCTGATGGTGACCGGGTCACGGGTCATCACCTTGGACACCTTGAGCTTGCTGAACAGGTAGGCGATCTCGCCGGCGCTGAACGAGGTGGCCGCCGACGGGGACGCCCGGTCGATGTCCGACTGGGAGACCACGCCGACCAGCCGGCCGTTCGAGACCACCGGCAGCTTGCGGACCTTGTTCTGCTGCATCACCTCGATCGCCTCGGGCACCGTAGCGTCCGGCCCGATGGTGAACGGGTTGTTGGTCATCCGCCACTTCACGAACATTGATCAACCTCCAAGGTAGGCGCGGCGCACTTCCTCGGTCGCCAGCAGGTCCTTCGGCAATCCGCTGAGCACGATCTTCCCGGTTTCCATCACATACGCGCGGTTGGCGACCTGCAGCGCCATGTTGGCATTCTGCTCCACCAGCAGGATCGTGGTACCGGTTTCGTTGATACCGGCGATGATGCTGAAGATCTCCTGCACGAACAGCGGCGCCAGGCCCATTGATGGCTCGTCCAGCAGCAGCACCTTCGGCGCCGCCATCAGCGCCCGGCCCATCGCCAGCATCTGCTGCTCGCCACCGGACAGGGTGCCGGCGTCCTGGGTGCGGCGGTCGGCCAGTACCGGGAAGCGGTCGAAGACCCGCTGCAGGTCGGTGGCCACGCCCTGCCGGTCGCGGCGCAGGAACGCCCCCAGCTCCAGGTTCTCCAGCACCGACATCCGCGGGAAGACCCGGCGACCCTCGGGCACCTGCACCAGGCCGCGCTTCACCCGGTCCTGGGCCGACGTCCTCGAGATGTCCTTGCCCTCCAGCCAGATCTGTCCCCCAGCCGGCCGCTCCAGACCGGACGCCGTGCGCAGCGTGGTGGTCTTGCCGGCCCCGTTGGCGCCGATCAGGGTGACGATCTCGCCGGCCTGAACCTCCAGCGAGATGCCCTTCAGCGCCTGGATGCCGCCGAAGTTGACGCGGAGGTCCCTGATCTCAAACACCGTTGACCTCCTGCCCGAGGTAGGCCTCGATCACCCGCGGGTTGTGCTGCACTTCGTCGGGGGTTCCGGACGCGATGACGATGCCGTGGTCGAGCACGTAGATCCGCTCGCAGATCGCCATCACCAGGCTCATGTCGTGTTCGATCAGCAGGATCGTCAGGTGGTAGTTCTCGCGGATCCAGCTGATCAGCTCGGTGAGCTGGGCGGTCTCGGCGGGGTTCATGCCGGCTGCCGGTTCGTCCAGCAGCAGCAGGCGCGGGTTGGTGGCCAGCGCCCGGGCGATCTCGAGGTGGCGCTGCTCGCCGTAGGACAGGTTGCGGGCCAGGTCGTGGGCCTTGTGCTCCAGCCGCAGCAGTTGCAGGAACTCGCGGCTGCGGTCCAGCACCTCGGCTCGCGCCCGGGACCAGGCCGGGGTGTGGAAGAACGAGCTGATCAGCGAGTAGGTCTGGGCCTGCTCCATTGCGATCACGACGTTGTCGAGCACCGAGAGGTCCTTGAACAGCCGGATGTTCTGGAAGGTGCGGCCCACCCCGGCGCGGCAGATGTCGTAGGGTTTGCGTCCGCCCAGGCTGATCGTGTTCTCGCCGGGAGTGAACTTGATGGTTCCCGCCGACGGCGGGTAGACCCCGGTCAGCAGGTTGAACGCGGTGGTCTTGCCGGCCCCGTTCGGGCCGATCAGGCCGACCAGTTCCCCCGGTTGCAGGGTGAGGTCGACGTTGCTGAGCGCGGCCAGGCCACCGAAGTTGCGGGTGAGGTCGGTCACCTCCAGGATCGGTGTGGTCATCCGGCGTCCTCCGCGCTCACCTTGGCGCGCGGGCCGCGGCTGGGCAGCAGCCGCTTGAACATGGCCAGCGAGACCTCACGCGACCCCATGATGCCCTGCGGACGGAAGACCATCAACAGCACCAGCACCGCCGAGTACAGGATCATCCGGATCTCCGGGAACGGCTGCAGCAGCGTGGAGACGATGGCCAGCAGTACCGCGGCGATGATGGAGCCGGAGATCGAACCCAGACCGCCCAGCACCACGATCACCAGGATGTTGACCGACTGCATGAACCCGAACAGGTCGGGCTTGATGAAGTAGAAGTAGGACGCGTAGACCCCGCCCGCGATCGCGCCGAAGAAGGCACCCACGGTGAAGGCGAGCGTCTTGGCCTGGGTGGAGCGCACACCGATGGACTCGGCGGCGATCTCGTCCTCACGAACCGCGACGCAGTCACGGCCGTGCCGCGAACCCAGGAAGTTGGTGATCAGCACGACGGTGCCGACCGTCAGCACGAACAGCCAGCTCCAGTTGACGAACTGCGGGATCCCGGACAGCCCGGCCGCGCCATTGCTGAACTCGAAGTTCAGCAGCAGGACCCGGATGATCTCGGCCATGCCCAAGGTGGCGATCGCCAGGTAGTCGCCGCGCAACCGCAGGGTGGGCAGGCCGATCAGGAAGCCGACCAGCGCGGACAGCACCGCCCCGGTCAGCAGGCCGAGCACGAAGCCCGGCACCGTCGGGATCGACATCGTGATCAGCGCGGTCGAGTAGGCCCCGATCGCCATGAACCCGGCGTGCCCGAGCGAGAACTGGCCGGTGAAACCGGTGATCAGGTTGAGGCTGACGGCCAGCATGATGTTGACGCAGATGGTCACCATGGTGGCCTGGATGTAGGCGTCGATGACGCCCACCTGCACCAGCAGCAGGACGCCGAAGTAAACCGCGGCCAGGGCGGCGGTCTTGACCAGGATGGCCTTGCGCCGGGCGGTCATCACACCTTCTCCCGCGCGTTCTTGCCGAGCAGACCGCTCGGCTTGACGATCAGCACCAGGATCAGCAGCGCGAACACCACCGCGTCCCGCAGCATCGAGAAGCCGACGCTGGCGACCAGGGTCTCGGTGGCGCCGATGACGTAGCCGCCCAGCAGCGCACCGGGGATCAGGCCGATGCCGCCCAGCACGGCGGCGACGAACGCCTTCAGGCCAGGCAGGATGCCCATCAGCGGGTTGACCGAGTTGTAGTAGATGCCGACCAGCACACCGGCCGCGCCGGCCAGTGCCGAGCCGAGCGCGAAGGTGAACGAGATGGTGTTGTCGACGCTGATGCCCATCAGCTGGGCGGCGTCGCGGTCCTGGGAGACCGCGCGCATCGCCTTGCCCAGCCTGGTGCGCTGGACGATGAACTGCAGCCCGACCATCAGCAGCACCGAGATCGCGATGATCAGGATCTGCAGCGAGGTAATGCTGACCTCGCCCAGCCGGAAGGTGCGGCTCATGAACTCGGGCAGCGGCGGATAGGCCCGGCTCTGCGCACCGACGAAGTACATCATCGTGTACTCAAGCAGTAACGAGACCCCGATCGCCGTGATCAGGACGGCGATCCGGGTGGAGTTGCGCAACGGTTTGTAGGCCAGCCGTTCGATCACCACGCCGAGCACGGTGCAGGCTGCCATGGCGATCAGCAGCGAGACGAAGAAGTCCAGGTTGAGATGGGCCATGCACGCGTACCCGACGTAGGCACCCACCATGTAGACATCGCCGTGGGCGAAGTTGATCAGCTGGATGATGCCGTAGACCATCGTGTAGCCCAGCGCGATGAGCGCGTAGATGCTGCCCAACGACAGGGCGTTGATCAGCTGTTGGAGTATCTGGTCCATCCGGTTGCTTCCTGGTCAGGGCACGATCATGGGGTGGAGGAACCACTCCCCCACCCCATGATCTTCAGCTCACAATGCGGCAGGTTCGGCAGAGACGGGGACGCCGTCCTGCAGTTCGATCACCAGGGCCTGCTTGATCGGCTCGTGGGTCTCGGGGTCGATACTGAAGGTACCAGTGACGCCGGAGAAGTTCTGGGTCTGCTCCATGGCCTGCGCGACCGCCTCGCCGGTCAGCTCACTGGCCCGGCCGATGGCGTCGGCGACGAAGTAGGCGGTGTCGTAGCCGAGCGCGTTGAACGCGTTGGGGTCTTCACCGTACTTCTCGTTGAAGGCAGCGATGAAGTCCTGGACCTGCGGGTCGGAATCCAGCGACGAGTAGTGGTTGGTGTAGTAGACGTCGTTCAGCGCCTCGGCGCCGGCCTTCTCCAGCAGCACCGGAGAGTCGAAGCCGTCGCCGCCCAGCACCGGCTGGGTGATGCCCAGGTCGCGGGCCTGCTTGATGATCAGGCCGACCTCCTCGTAGTAACCGGGCACGTACATGACGTCGAACTCGAGCCCGCGGATCCGGGTCAGAACCGAGTTGAAGTTGGTCTCACCGGCGACGTAGCCCTCGTCGCCGACGATCGTTCCGCCGGCCTCCTCGAAGGTGGCCCGGAAGTTGTCTGCCAGACCCTTGGCGTAGTCGGACGAGGTGTCCTTGAGGATCACCGCGGTCTGGGCGTCCCGGTTCTTGGTGGCGAAGTTCGCCATCGCGGTGCCCTGGAAGGAGTCGGAGAAGCAGGTCCGGAAGGCGTACTCCTGCAGCTGCCCGTTGCTGACGGTCACGTCCTCGGCGGTGGCGGAGCCGGAGATCACCGGGATCCGGTTCTGGTTGGCGACCGGGATGGTGGCCTTGAACGAACCTGAGGTGGCCGGACCGATGATCGCGACGACGTCGTCCTGGGTCATCAGCTTGGTGGCCAGCGTGGTGGCCTCGGCAGGCTCGGACTTGTTGTCGTACTTGACGATCTCGACCTGCTTGCCGTCGACGCCGCCAGCGGCGTTGATCTCCTCGAAGGCCATCTCGATACCCTTGACATTGGCGTCGCCGTAGGTCGCGACCGGGCCGGAGAGCTCGTAGTTGACGCCCACCTTCACCACTTCGGCATCGGAACTTGCCGTACCGGAGTCGCCGCCGCAGGCCGCGAACAGCGACAGCGACAGTGCAGCGGCCGCGATCGCGGCGAATCTGCGCTTCATGTGAACCTCTTTCGATCAGTCAATCCGTCGTGCCCGAAGACTATTACGCTCCACCAGTTCCGGCCGGCGCGTCTCAGCCGCGCCGCGTGGGTCGCGACCAAGTTGTTACCTGATCGCGACCCAACCGTTGCCGGCGGGAGTCATTCGTCGATGTCCTCGCGGCCCTGCCAGCGCAGGATCAGCTTGTGGATCTCCTGGATCCACAGCACCGAGGACGCCACCGCCAGGCAGAACAGCCACTGGCCGAGGCTCAGCGCGGTGGTGCCGAAGGCGTCCTGCAGGAACGGCACGTGGACCACCAGCACCTGCAGCGCCAGCGCCACCAGCACCGCCCACCACAGCCAGTGGTTGGAGAAAGCGTCCTTGAACGCGCTCTGGTAGGCCGAACGGGAGTTGAACGCGTTGAACAGCTGCGCCAGCACCAGGGTGGTGAAGGCCGCGGTGCGGGCCATGTCCACGCTGCCTGAGCCGTCGAACAGCCCGCCCGGCAGGTACCAGTCGAGGACGAACAGGGTTGAGACGCCCATGATCAGACCCAGCAGCAGGATGCGTCCGCCCATGTGCCGGTTGATCACCCGATCGGTGATCTTGCGGGGTTTGCGGGCCATCACGTCGTCGACGGCCGGGTCGACGCCCATCGCCAGTGCCGGAGCGGAGTCGGTGAGCAGGTTGATCCACAGGATCTGGGTGGCCAGCAGCGGCGCGATGAGTGAGCCGTCCTCCATCCGCAGTCCCAGCACACCGGCCAGCAGCGTGCCGAAGAAGACGGTGATGACCTCACCCATGTTGGAGCTGAGCAGGAAGCGCAGGAACTTGCGGATGTTGTCGAAGATGATCCGGCCCTGCTTGACCGCCGCCACGATGGTGGCGAAGTTGTCGTCGGCCAGGATCATGTTCGCGGCCTCCTTGGTGACCTCGGTGCCGGTGATGCCCATGGCCACGCCGATGTCGGCCGACTTCAGTGCCGGGGCGTCGTTCACCCCGTCGCCGGTCATCGAGATGATCTCGCCCTGCGCCTGAAGGGTGTCGACGATCCGCATCTTGTGCTTGGGTGTCACTCGCGCGAAGACCGAGTGGTCCCGGACCGCCTGCGCGAACCCGGCGTCGTCCATCCGGTCGATCTGGACGCCGGTGACCGCTTCCTCGCCGGGCTCGACGATGCCCAGGTCGGAGGCGATGCGGGCCGCGGTGGCCGGGTGGTCGCCGGTGATCATCAGCACCCGGATTCCCGCCCGGTGCGCCTCGGCGACGGACGCCGCGGCCTCGGTGCGCGGCGGGTCGATCATGGCGGCGATGGCGACGAAGCAGAGGTCGGATTCGTCCTCCTCGTCGAACTCCTCACCGAGTTCGGCCACGCTGGCCAGGTCGCGGAAGGCGACCGCCAGGGTGCGGTAGGCCTGCCCGGCCAACCGTTCGGTCTTGGCCAGGATCCGGGCGCGCCGCTCGTCGTCCAGCGGCACCTGTTCGTTCCCCACCAGCACGGTGCTGCAGTTCGACAACAGGACGTCCGGTGCACCCTTGGTGTACATGACTGTGCCGGCGTCGGGCAGTTCACCGACCACCGACATCATCTTGCGTGCGCTGGTGAACGGTACCTCACCAAGCCGTTCGTAGGCGCGGGTGTCGTTGATGACGCCCTCGACCTTGTGCGCGGCGACCAGGAAGGCGGCCTCGGTGGGATCGCCCTGGATCTGCCAGCTGCCCTCCTCGTCCCGGTCGAGGCTGGCGTCGTTCGCGATCGCTCCGCCGCGCAGCGCCACCTGGGCCTCGGCCAGCACCTTGGTTCCGTCCATGAGCGGCTTGCCGGACTCGGTGACGCCACCTTCGGGGCTGTAACCGACGCCGCTGATGTCGATCTCGCCGCTGGCCGTCACCACCTTCTGGATGGTCATCTCGTTGCGGGTCAGGGTGCCGGTCTTGTCGGACGCGATGACCGACGCCGAGCCCAAGGTTTCGACCGAGCTCAGGTCCTTGACGATGGCGTTCTGGGCGGCCATCCGCTGGGTGCCCATCGAGAGCACCACGGTCAGGATCGCCGCCAAGCCCTCGGGAACCGCGGCCACGGCCAGCGAGACCGCCAGGATCAGCGCGTCGATGATGGCGTTGAGGTCACGGTTGGGCGACATCAGGATTGCGGTGGCCATCACGACCGCGGCGATGATGATGACCGCGATGCCCAGCACCTTGCCCAGGTACTCGATCTCCCTGGTCAGCGGTGAGGGTTCCTCCTCCGTGCTGTCCAGCATGGTGGCGATCGCGCCCATCTCGGTGGCCATTCCGGTGTGGGTCACCACCACCCGGCCGACGCCCTGGGTGACCGCGGTGCCCTTGTGCACCATGTTGGTGCGGTCGCCGAGCGCCACCTCGCCGGAGAGCACCCCGGGCTCCTTCTCGACCGGTTCGGATTCGCCGGTCAGCGAGGATTCGGCGATCCGCAGGGCGGAGGAGTAGACCAGCCGACCGTCGGCGCCGACCTCGTCACCCTCCCCCAGCACCAGGATGTCCCCGACCACCAGGTCGGTGGAGTTGATCTCCATCCGCTTCTCGTCGCGCAGCACCACCGAGTGCGCCGTGGTCATGCTCTGCAGCGCGGCGACCGCGTCGGCCGCCTTGGACTCCTGGACGTAGCCGAGCACCGCGTTGAGCAACACGATCAGCGCGATGACGATCGCGTCCACCGGAACCGGGTCGGACCCGGGGTCCAGCGCCCAGGCGATCGTCGAGATGACGATCGCCCCTAGCAGCAGGTAGATCAGTGGCGAGTTGAACTGGGCGACGAACAGCTTCCACCTGGGGGTGGGCGGGGTGCCCTGCAGTTCGTTCGGGCCATACTCGGCCAGGCGGCGGGCCGCCTCCTGCGAGCTGAGACCCGTTTCCGGGTCGGTGCCGAGTGCTGCGGCAACCTCTTCGGCCGTGCTGGTGATCGGGTCTATCTCAAGGGTGTGGGCCACCAGTCCAACCTACGACGCACTCTCAAGCCGAAGCACTGATCGTCGACGGATCACACCCGGGAGGGTGGACGCGACCGGCGGGCCGGCTCAGGAGTCGGCGGACTCGTCCTGGCGAGCGCGGCGGGCACGGCCGACCGCCTTCTCGACCTCGACGACGACGAAGACCAGCAGACCCACCCCGACCGGGTACAACCACTGGGCGGGATTCAGCGGTGCCGAACTCAGCGCGGTGTTCAGCAACGGTACGTAGGTGAACAGCAACTGCAGGACGATGGCACCGGCCACGCAGATCCAGGCGATCGGGTTGGTGGTGAACATCGCCAGCCGCAGGCTGGACTGCCGCATGTACCGCACGTTGAACAGGTAGAAGATCTGGCCGAAGACCAGCGTGTTGACCGCCATGGTGCGGGCCACCTCGAGGGAGTAGCCGGTCTGGCTGATCGTCAGGCCGAAGATCAGCAGCGTGGCGCCGGCGATGATCAGCGACACGTAGATGATCCGGGCCAGGGTGAGCCTGCTGAGCAGGCCGCTGTTGGGGTCGCGTGGCGGCTGCTTCATGATGTCGGGCTCGGACGGCTCGAAGGCCAGCGCGATCGACAAGGTGATCGAGGTCAGCATGTTGACCCACAGGATCTGCACCGGGGTGAGCGGCAGCGACAGCCCTGCGATGATGGCGATCAGGATCACCACGCCCTCGGCGCCGTTGGTCGGCAGGATGAAGACGATCGACTTGCGCAGGTTGTCGTAGATGGTCCGGCCCATCTCGACGGCCTTCTCGATGCTGGCGAAGTTGTCGTCGGCCAGCACGATCTCGGCCGCCTCCTTGGTGGCCTCGGTCCCCTTGATGCCCATTGCCACCCCGACGTCGGCACGCTTGAGCGAGGGGGCGTCGTTCACGCCGTCGCCGGTCATCGCCCCCACTTCCCCGTTGGCCTGCAGGGCGGTGACCAGCCGCAGCTTGTGCTCCGGTGAGGTGCGGGCGAAGACATCGCTGGTCCTGACCAGCTCCTGGAGTTCGGCGTCCGAGGCCTCTTCGATCTGGGATCCGGTGATCGCGGTCCGGCCGTCGCCGATACCCATCTCGCGGGCGATGGCCAACGCGGTACCAGCGTGGTCGCCGGTGATCATCTTCACGTCGATACCGGCGCGCTGGCACTCGGCGATGGCCTCGATCGCCTCCGGGCGAGGAGGATCGATGATGCCGTACAGGCCGAGCATCACGAAGCCACCGGAGTCCACGTCATCGGCGGTCAGTTCATCGGCATCGTCAGCCGTCCGCACGGCGGCAGCGAGGACGCGTAGTCCCTGCTCGCTCAGCCGGTCGA
This sequence comes from Brooklawnia sp., assembly GCF_049651565.1. Lineage (GTDB taxonomy): Bacteria > Actinomycetota > Actinomycetes > Propionibacteriales > Propionibacteriaceae > Brooklawnia. Next base: position 13,699 of record NZ_JBASCI010000181.1, on the reverse strand, counting down.
TCTCGTCCTCCCAGTGCTGGTGGTCGAGGTCGTCGCGAGCGTCCGGGCCGGCGCCCTGCCAGCTGCACAGGGCGAGGATGCGGTCCGGGGCGCCCTTCAGGTTGACGATCCGGGCGCCGCCGTGGTCGTCCAGGGTGGCCATCCACTTGTTGGTGGAGTTGAACGGCACGCCCGCCACCCGCGAGCCGCCGGCCTCGAACCCGGTCTTCATGGCGAGCACCCGCAGGGCCCCGTCGGTTGGCTCACCGAGCAGCTTCCAGTCGTCGTCGGCGCGGCGCACCTCGGAGTCGTTGGCCAACCCGGCGACGGTGATCAGCGCGCGCAGGTCGTCGTGGTCGTCGAGGCTGACCGGCTGGCCGTCCCGCTCCAGCTGACCCTCCGGGGCGTAGCCGGTGCCGGTGACCTGGTACTGCCCGGAAATCGTGACGACCTGCTGGACGGTCATCTCGTTCCTGGTCAGGGTGCCGGTCTTGTCCGAGCAGATGGTGGTGACCGAGCCCAGCGTCTCCACCGAGTTGAGCTTGCGGGTGATGGCGTTGCGCTTGGCCATCAGCTGCACACCCCGGGCCAGCGTGATGGTCAGGATCGCGGGCAGCCCCTCGGGGATGGTCGCCACCGCGAAGCCGATCGCGGCCACGAACAGCTCACCGAGGGTGAAGTCGTGGAAGATCAGGCCGATGAAGAACAGCAGGACCGCGATCCCGACGACGATCAGCGAGAGCACCTTGCTGAACCGGGCCATCGCCCTGGTCAGCGGGGTGGCCAGGGTCTCCACTTCGGCGACCATGGTGTTGATCTTGCCGATTTCGGTGTGCTGGCCGGTGCCGGTCACGACGGCGAGGGCGGTGCCGGCGGTCACCAGGGTGCCGGAGAAGGCCATCGACGAACGGTCGCCGATGCCTGCGTCGGCGTCCACCGGGTCGGTCTGCTTGTCCGACGGCACTGATTCGCCGGTGAGTGCGGCCTCTTCTACCTGCAGGTCGGTGGCTCGCAACAACCGTACGTCGGCCGGGACGCGGTCGCCGGCACCCAGCCGGACCAGGTCGCCCGGCACCAGGTCTTCGGCATCCACCACTACCCACTCGCCGTCGCGCCGGGCGGTTGCGGTGGCGGACAGCATCTGCCGGATGCCCGCCAGGGCGTTCTCCGCCTGCCCCTCCTGGACGTAGCCGATCACGGCGTTGAAGACGACCACCAGCAGGATCAGCGCGGTGTCGATCCAGTGGCCCTGGACGCCGGTGATCACGGCAGCGGCCAGCAGGACGTAGATCAGCGCGTCGTTGAAGTGCTTGAAGAAGCGCTTCAGCTTCGATTCCTTCTGCGGCTCCGGCAGCCGGTTCGGCCCATGGCTCTCCAGCCGAGTGGCTGCCTCCTGGGCGCTCAGGCCGTCGTCCGAGGCTCCCAGCTGGGCGAGCACCTGTTTGGAGGGCAGGGCGTGCGGGGTCTCGGGCACAAGCATGTCCTGGCGTTCGCGCGCAATCTGGGTATCCATGACACCTCCACCGTATGCAATGAACCGTTGCGACCGTCCGACGTCGTGTTGATTAAGCTCTTGGCGTCATTTACCCCGGTGAGTCTATCCGGATCGTTTCCGCCGTTTAGGTTGGAGAACACGTCAGGAGGAGGCACACAGTGCGTGACCGGGACACCACCCGACTGATCCCCGGGCTCGGCCCGGCCGGCACCGCCGGGGTCCGCCTGCTGGTCTTCGCCGCCGTCGTCTGGCTGGTGCTGGTGGTCAGTGCCCGGATCGCGAACGTGCTGATCCCGGTGCTGCTGGCCGTGCTGGTCACCGCACTGCTCTCACCGCTGGTCAAGTGGCTCTCCGAACGCATCCCGATCAACGCTCATGTCCACGCCGGCGTGGTGCTGCTGGGCTTCCTCGCTGTCGCCGCCGGCATCATCTACCTCACTGCCCGGGTGATGATCAACGGCATCACCGACCTGGAAGGCGGTGTGCTCGCCGGCCTTGAACGGCTCGAGGAGTGGCTGCGCGAAGGTCCCCTGCAACTCAGCTCGAACTGGCTGAGCAACACCGTGGACAGTCTGATCAGCTGGGTGGAATCGAACAGCGACGTGCTGGCCAGCGGTGCGGTTCAGCTCGGCGGCTCGGTGGTGAGTGTCGGCGCCGGTGCCGTCATCATGCTGCTCAGCACGCTGTTCTTCCTCGGCGGCGGCGCCGGGATCGCCGGCTGGCTTATCGACCGGGCCCCTCGCCAGCGCCGAGACGAGGTGCGGGCAGCCGCCGACCGGGTCTGGACATCGCTGAAGGCGTTCTCGCGCAGCCAGTTGGTGGTGGCCGCGGTGGACGCCGTGGGCATCGGCCTGGGTGCCTACTTCCTCGGCCTGCCGTTCGCGCTGCCTATCGGCGTGCTGGTCTTCTTCGCCGCCTTCATCCCGATCGTCGGTGCCCTGCTGTCGGGCGCCGTCGCGGTGCTGATCGGGCTCGCCTTCGGTGGCCTGGGCAAGGCGGTCATCATGCTGGTCATCGTGCTGGTGGTTCAGCAGCTCGAGTCGGACGTGGTCGGTCCGCTCCTGTTGGGCGGCGCGGTGCAGGTGCACCCGTGGGCGGTGCTGGTCGGGGTGGCCTGCGCCACCTACGTCTTCGGCCTTGCCGGTGCGCTGCTCGCGGTGCCGGTGATGTCGACGATCAAGGCGATCTTCTTCCCGTCCGACCCAGACGAGGACGATGACGGCCCGGACGAGGAACAGCCCGGGTCGCGCTCGGGTGGTTCAGTTGCCGCTACCGAGGCGCAGGCGACGTAGCAGCGGGCTCTTCTTGTCCAGGTGGTCCGACATCCGGGTGAGCAGGTGGTCCAGGAAGCTGACCGCGTCCAGGATGAACGGGCCCTTGTTCAGCATCACACCCTCCGAACGCACCGACTGTGCGGCGTCGGTGACCTCGGCCCGGGACGGACGTCCCGACTTGGCCAGGTTCTCCAGCACCTGGGTGGCCCAGATGACCGGGACGTGCGCGGCCTCGCAGAGCCACATGATCTCCTCCTGCAGCTCCCCCATCCGGGCGAAACCGGCCTCGACCGCCAGGTCACCGCGGGCGATCATCACCCCGACCCGCGGCGAGCGGAGCGCCTCCATCAGGATCTCGGGCAGGTTCGAGAACGCCCGGGCGGTCTCGACCTTGATCACGAACGGGAAGTCGGGCGCCGACAGGGCGGCCAGTTCGGCGCGCAACGCCGCCACGTCGGCGGCGGTGTTCACGAACGACATCTCCACGCCGTCGGCATGCTCCACGATGAACGGCAGCACCGCCCGGTCGTCGTCGGTCAGGCCGGGCAGCTCCAGGTCGGAGTCGGGCAGGTTGATGCCCTTCTCCGCGCGCAACCATGCCCCGGAGTCGTCGATCTCGTTGATCTGGACGTGCAGCTCCTCCCGCCGCTTCCTGACCACCCGGCCGCCGAACTTGCCGTCGTCGAAGTAGATCCGGTCGCCGACCTGGACGCTGGCCAGCACCTCGGGCAGCGAGCAGCCGATCCGGGCCGGCTCGGCCAGCGGATCGGCCGGCGACAGGTCGGTGGTGACGATCAGGTCGTCGCCCCGGTTCAGCCGGATCCGCTGCTCGATGGCCGGCAGCCGCCCAATCTCGACCACGTCGGTGCCACCGTCGGGTGCGTCGGCCACCAGCTCGGTGCCGGTGACCAGGTAAGAGGTGTCCAGCAGTTCGCAGCTCACCCCCGTCTGGTCGACGCCGACCACCGACATCCGCCGCGATGAGTCGCGGGCGTCGGAGAACCGGATCTCATCACCCAGCCGGCGGCGCTGCAGCCAGCCGGCATCCGTCACCGGCAGCCCGTCCGCCTGCTCGTCGGCGGCCATGCTGAGCCGGACCACGACCGGGGTGACCGGCCGGCCCAGCGGGTCACGGCCGGGTCGGAGCCGGCGTACCTCGGGACCATCGGCGATCGGGCCGGTGCGCAGCTTGGGACCGGCCAGATCGACGAAGACCCGCGCCGAGTGCTCGGCCGGGAGCGCACGGATCCGGTCGATCATGCCGGACCAGATCTGCTCGTCGTCGTGGGCGGTGTTGATCCGGAACAGTGCGCTTCCCCGGGTCGCGCAGGCCTCGATGAAGTCCGGGTCCTCGGCAGCCTCGGTGGGCAACGTCACCATCACCCGGGTGGCCCGGCCCGAGCGGCGGGTGCCGAACAGCTCCTCGCTGTTCTTCTCCAGACGGGTCTCGAAGTCGTCGTGGATTTGCTGGATCGACTGGACGTCGATCGGATCGGCGCCCAGCATGGCACCGGCGGCGGCCCTCACCAGGTCGATGGTGGGCAGGACGTGTGCCTCACAGCGTCCCAACGACGACAGCCCCCACCGCGACAGCTCGCTCTGCAGCGGGCGCAGGTCGTTGGAGCGCAAGGCCAGGTAGTGCAGCAAGTTGGCGGCGCTGTCGTGGTTCTGCGGATGCACCCGGGCCAGCAGAGCCTGGTCCTGGCCGAAGTCGTCGACCTCGTCGCGCAGGTCATCAAGTCGGGTGCGCAGCTCACCCAGCGTCGCGTGGTTCAAGGCTTCCCTCCAGGGACGGCGAGTCGGTGCTTGTCAGGTCGCCGCCGTCCCGGGGGGTTCGCTGACCTTCCGCGGCCGCCGCACCACCGCCGTGGCGACCCGGGCCTCGCGGACCACCTTTCGACTCGTGGAGCCGAGCAGCCGGCCGGCCAGGCCGCCCCGGCCTCGGCTGCCGACCACCAGCAACTCGGTGCCGGCGGCCGCTCGTGCCAGCACCTCGTGGGGTCGTCCCCGGATCACCTGCTGGTCGATCGGCAGGTCGGCGTGGGCGTCGATCACCGAGGCCACCACGTCGTCCAGCTGGAGGCCGGCGCGCTCGGCCGACTCCCCGGCCTCCACCGCTGCCACCACCCGCAGTCCCACCCGGAGACGTTCGGCGATGTCCAGGGCGAACCGTAGCGCCGCGAGGCTGGGTCCCTCCGGGTCGATTCCCAGGGTCACCACGTGTTCGGTCGGCTGTGTCAGGGTGCTGGGGACCACGACGACCGGACCCGACGCGTTGCTCAGCACCTCCTCGGCGACACCGCCCAGCAGGCCCGACAACGCCGGGCCCAGACCACGGGTGCCGATGACGACCACCGCACCGGCGCGGGACGCCTCGAGCAGCTGGTCGGCCGGCAGGCCACGCAACACCGCCGAGTCGATGGACAGTTCCGGATGGTCCCGCGCCAACTCGGCACGCAACGCCGCAAGCGCTTCGGCAGTGCGGGGGCCCTGCTGCTCGGCAGGTGTCAGCCGACCGCGCCCGGTATCCCGGCTGGCGGTGCCGACGGTGCCGGTCACTGCCATCAATCGCAACTGACAACCAAGCCGGTCGCACCAGTCGGCCGCCCAGAACGCGGCCATCCGCGCCTGGCCGGAGTCGTCGAAACCACAGATCACCAGGTCGGTCGGGTTGAGCATCGGTCGTCCTTCAGTAGCGCAGCAGCGCGGCTGCCTGATAGTCAGTGGCGTCGATGGTGTGGACCTCGCCGCCCATCTGCACGGTCAGCCTGACGGCCTGCTCCAGCCGCGGCTCATCGTTCGCGGCGTCCTCGGTCAGGAAGAGCGAGTCGACACGTCCCTCACCGGCGGCCCGCAGGATCTCGGCGGTGTCCAGCAGGGCCTGGTCCTTCGCCCAGGCCTGGTTGATCCGTTCGGTTGCAACGTCGACCGCCAGCCGGTTGGTGTCGCGCACGATCGGCCAGGCCAGCTCGTGCAGCTCGTGCGGCGGCGTCTTGACGTGGCTGCCGCTCAGCGTCTGGTCGACGATCGCCGGGTTGGAGCTGATCTGGCGGAACTCCTTGGTGACCGCCGTGGCGCCGGCCAGCAACAGCGGCGCGGCCGGCTCGCCGCGCAACCGCTCGTCCAGGCCGGCCGCCACCGCACGCAGGTAGCGGGTGGTGGCGTTGCTGCCCGACTCGTCGTCGCTGGAGTGGCCGTGGTACAGCGAACCGTCGCGCGAGGCGGCATGCTGCAGGTGCTTCTGGTTCTCCACGTGCCCGAAGACGGTGTCGTAGTCGGGCGGGATCGGGCCGAGGTCGACCTCGCCGAGGGAGTTGAGGCTGCCCTCCAGCAGCCGGACGCTGTCGGCGCCCAGGGTGAGTACCCGGAACCTGGTGTCCTCCACCACGAACGGGACCAGCACCGACAGTGCCGGGTACTGCGACACCACGGCACGTTCGGGCACCTCGCCCGGCAACCGGTAGCGGACCGGCTCGCCTCCGGAGGTCAGCACCACCAGGCCACCGGTCTGGTGGCGCCAGAACTCCACGTCGCCGGACAGCTCGTCCAGCCGTGCCTTGATCGCCTGGCAGGTGGGTTCATCGACCTGCTGTTCAGCGAGCTGACCGACCACGTTCGACACCAGGTTGCGGAACCGGATCGGATCCTGTCGCGTTTCGGGGCCGGTGCGGTGGGTGGGCATCGAGATGGTCACCCAAACCGGTCCCTCCTGCTTGGCCAGTTGACGCAAGTCGTCGAGGCTCACCTGGTCGGTGTAGTCGAGCTGTTCGGTCATTGCAGTGGCATCCTTTCTGGGTCGGGAAACTTCTTCGCACTCGGTATCGCTGCGCAACGTGGACGCAGGGGTGGCGCGACTTCCACCCGGTGAGGATCACGCTTGCCACGGGTACCGGTGACGGATTGCCCAGTGGCCATCGCGGGTCCTCCTCGTGGGTCGGATATCGGTCAAGCCTATTTGGTACCTCGCCGTTGCGGGAGGGTCCCGGGACAACGAAGCCCCGGCCGCAGCCGGGGCTTGCGTTGCACGGGTCACAGGTTGATCATGTGCCCGGCGATGCCCTCGACGACTTCCTTGAGCGCCTCGGACAGTGTCGGGTGCGCGTGCACGACCCGGGCCACCTCGTCGGCGGTGAGGTCCCACTGCTGGGCCAGTTGCAGTTCGGGCAGCAGTTCGGTGACGTCGGGGCCGATCATTGACAACCCGAGGATCTCGTTGTACTGCGCCTCGGCGACCAGCTTGACGAAGCCGATCCCCTCGCCCAGGCCCTGGGCCTTGCCGTTGGCGGAGAACGGGAACTTGGCGACCTTCACGTCGTAGCCGGCGTCCCTGGCCTGCTGCTCGGACAGCCCGAAGGTGCCGATCTGCGGCTGGCAGTAGGTGGCGCGGGGAATCATCGCGTAGTTGACCGGCATGGTCTCGGCGCCGGCGATGGTCTCGGCGGCAACCACGCCCTGGGCCTCGGCGGTGTGGGCCAGCATGAGCTTGGCGGTGACGTCGCCGATCGCGTAGATGCCGGGCACATTGGTGCGGCAGTAGTCGTCGATGGCGATGGCGCCACGGTCGGTGAGTTCAACGCCGGTCTTGTCGAGCCCGTAACCCTCCAGGCGCGGCGCGAAGCCCATCGCCTGCAGCATCTTGTCTGCCTCCAGCACCTGCTGGTCGCCGCCCTTGGCCGATTCGACGGTCACCCTGACCCCGGACCCGGTGTCCTCGACCGTCTTGACCGCGGTGCTGGTGAGAACCTTGATGCCGAGCTTCCTGTAAGCCTTCAGCAGCTCGGCGCTGACCTCGGCGTCCTCAGTCGGCACCATGCGATCGAGGAACTCGACGATCGTGACGTCGACGCCGTAGGCGTTGAGCACGTATCCGAACTCGGTGCCGATCGCACCGGAGCCGCCGATGATGATCGACTTCGGCAGCTGCTCGGCCAGGATCAGCTCCTCATAGGTCATCACGTTGGCAGAGGTCTGGGTGCCGGGCAGCAGTTTGACGGTCGCGCCCACCCCGATGATGCAGTTGTCATAGGTGACCTTCTCGGTGGAGCCGTCGTCAGCGGCGACCTCGATGGTCTTCGCGTCGACGAAGCTGCCCCACCCGTCGATCTCGGTGATCTTGTTCTTCTTCATCAGGTAGTGCACGCCCTTGACCATCCGGTCGGAGACCGCGCGGCTGCGGCTGAAGGCCTTGCCGTAGTCGACCTTGATGTCACCGGAGATGCCGAACTTGTCGGCCTCGCGCAGCACGATGTTGGCCAACTCGGCGTTGCGCAGCAGTGACTTCGTGGGAATACAGCCCACGTTCAGGCAGACCCCTCCCCACCACTGCTTCTCGATGACGGCGGTCTTGAGGCCGAGCTGAGAGGCGCGGATGGCGGCGACATACCCGCCAGGGCCGGCGCCAAGTACAACAACGTCGAAATGTGCGCTCATGCCCGGCAGTCTATTGACAATTCACTTGCGAGACACGTTGCATTCGAGTTGCGGCCTAACTCACATGTGAGTTAGGGTCGCGGGGTGACTCAGACCACTACACCAGCGAGTATCGGCCGCCTGGTCAGGGATGCGCGCAAGCAGCGGGGCCTGACCCAGAACGAACTGGCGTCCCTGTTGAGCACCAGCCAGAGCGCGGTCCATCGTATCGAGTCGGGCAACCAGAACCTGTCGCTCGAGATGATCAATCGGATCGCGAACGCCCTGGAGTCGCCGCTCATCGTCCCCGGTGGCCGCAGCTCGATGAACCTCAGCATCCGCGGTGAGACAACGCTGTCCGGGACAATCGAGACCCGTTCGTCCAAGAACGCCGCCGTTGCGCTGCTGTGCGCGAGCCTGCTGAACAAGGGACGCACCGTGCTGCGCGGGATCGCGCACATCGAGGAGGTGAACCGCCTGGTCGAGGTGCTGGAGAGCATCGGCGTCGAGGTGACCTGGTCGGCCGACGAGACCGACCTCACCCTGGTTCGCCCCGACGTACTCGACCTCCACCGGATGGACGTCAACGCCGCCCGCCGCACCCGAAGCATCATCATGTTCCTCGGGCCGTTGATGCACATGGTGGACCAGTTCAAGCTGCCCTACGCCGGCGGTTGCCAGTTGGGGGCGAGGACGATCGAGCCGCACCTGCAGGTGTTGCGCTCATTCGGCCTGGAGGTGCTGGCCACCGAAGGGTTCTACCGAGCGAAGACCACGCCGAACGACGCCCAGGAGCGCCATATCGTGCTCACCGAGCGCGGTGACACGGTCACCGAGAACGCCCTGATGGCGGCAGCGCTGACCCCGGGGGTCACCACGCTGCGCAACGCGTCCCCCAACTACATGGTCCAGGACCTGTGTGTCTTCCTGACCATGCTCGGGGTCGAGATCGAGGGCATCGGCACCACCACGCTGCGGATCCATGGGCGCGAAGAACTGCACGGTGACGTCACCTACACCATCTCGGAGGACCCGATCGAGGCGATGAGCCTGGTGACGGCCGCGGTGGTGACCAACTCGGAGTTGACCATCACCCGCGCCCCGATCGAGTTCCTGGAGATCGAGTTGGCACTGCTGCACGAGATGGACCTGCAGTTCGAGGTCGGCCCGGAGTACCGCTCGGGCAACGGGTTCACCCGGCTGGTCGACCTGACGGTGAAGCCCTCGCAACTGCATGCCCGGCAGGACAAGATCCACCCCATGCCGTTCCCCGGGCTGAACATCGACAACCTGCCGTTCTTCGCCGTGATCGCTGCCTGCGCCGAGGGCCAGACACTGATTCACGACTGGGTGTACGAGAATCGGGCGATCCACCTGCTCGAGCTCAGCAAGCTGGGCGGCAACGTGCAGCTGCTCGACCCGCACCGGTTGAACGTCACCGGGCCGACCAAGTGGCGGGCCCGCGAGATGATCTCTCCCCCGGCGCTGCGGCCGGCGGTCTGCATCCTGCTCGCCATGCTGGCCGCGCGTGGCAACTCGATCCTGCGTGACGTCTACGTGATCAACCGCGGTTACGAGGACCTGCCCGCCAGGCTGAACAAGCTCGGCGCCAGGATCTCCACCTTCAACGAGTGAGACCGCTGACGGGCCGCCACCGAAGTCGGCCCGTCAGGTCGCTCACTGCATCCGGAACGCCTCGAACCGGTGGCTGGGGGCGACGATGTCCTCCTGCGCCTGCACCAGTGCCAACTCCCGGCGGCCGAGCTCATGGGTGCGCTGCAGCACCGAGAAGACCGACGAGGCCGTGAGCGACAGCGCCTCCCCCAGGCTCTGGCCGCGCAGCAGAGCGGCCAGGAAGACCGCCGAGGTCAGGTCGCCCGAGCCGGTGAACTTGCGGTCGATGATCGGGGTGGTCACCTGCCAGGTCTCGGCGTCGTCCTGAGCCACCATCCGGATGACGTCGTCGTCGGCGTCCCGCCCGACCACCGAGGTGATCAGTACGGTGCGTGGGCCGCGGCTGCGCAGCAGGGCGGCGGCGTCCAGCACGTCGGCGATGCTGGCGGTGGTGCGCCCGGTCAGGTACTCCAGCTCGAACAGGTTCGGCGTCATGATGGTGGCCTGGCCGACCACCCGGTCACGCATGAACTCCGGAATCCCGGGGGCAGCGTAAAAGCCCCGGTCGACGTCGCCCATTACCGGGTCGCAGCAGTAAATGGCCCGCGGGTTGCGCGATCGGGTCAGTTCCACCGCGGCCAGGATGGTGCGGCCCATCTGCGGGGCCCCCTGGTAACCGGACAGGACGGCGTCCACCTGGGCCAGCACGCCACGGTCGTCCACCCCATGCACGACCTCGCCGACCTGTTCAGGCTCGAGCACCGGGCCACGCCAGTCGCCGTAGCTGGTGTTGTTGGAGAACTCGACGGTGTTCACCGGCCAGACATCCAGACCGGCCCGGCGCAGCGTGAACGCGGCTACCGAGTTCCCGGCGAACCCGAACGAGACGTGGGACTGAATCGAGAGGATTTGAGCCACCGGCACAGTGTAGACGCCTGCCGTCACCGGCACCGGCCACCCGCCCATGCCTGGTCGGCCCCTAGACTGACCGGCGTGAACCGGGGCGCCAGCAGCTATTCATACTTGGACCAGCGATTCACCTGCATGGCCCACCGCGGCGGCTACCTGACCCCGGACGACGCCACCCGTGAGAACAGCATCTACGCATTCGGACGGGCAGTGGCGGCAGGCTACCGCTATCTCGAAACCGATGTGCACGCCACCAGCGACGGCCACCTGATCGCCTTCCACGACCGCGTCCTCGACCGGGTCACCCCGGCCACCGGCGTGGTGGCGGAACTGCCGTACGCGGCGATCCGTGAGGCCCGGATCGGCGGCCGCGACCAGATCCCGGCGCTAGACGAGGTGTTGGAGACCTTCCCCGACACCCGCATCAACATCGACATCAAGGCCGCTGGTGCCGTACAGCTGCTGGTCGACACTCTGCGGGCGCACCGCGCCGAGGACCGGGTCTGCGTGAGCTCGTTCAGCGCCCTCCGGCTGGCCCGGTTCCGTCGCCTGATGGGCGACCGGGTTGCAACCGGACGGTCCACCCCGGCGGTGGCCTGGGCAGCCTACGGGCCGCCGTTGCTGACCCGGCGACTGCCGCTGCCCGGGCAGGTGCTGCAGGTACCGGTCACCCACCCGATCGCCGGACGCGAGGTGCGCGTCCTCACCCCGCGGTTGGTCGCGGCCGCCCGCGCACAGGACGTCCGGGTCCACGTCTGGACGATCAACGACCCCCAGCAGATGCACGAGCTGATCGACCTCGGAGTGGACGGATTGATCACCGACCGAATCGCCGAACTGCGCAGTGTGGCGATCGAGCGCGGTCTGTGGAACGGTTGAGAAGCGCCGGTTTCAGCTCCTCGGAGGAACAATCTGTGGTCCTCTGGTGTTGATTCAAGGAGAGTTGTTCAGACGAAGGGAGGCCGAAATGGCTGATCGTGCACTTAGGGGCATGGGTCTGGGCGCCAAGAGTTTCGAGGACGAGGAAGGCATCGAGTTCGCCGCTCGTCAAACCCTCGGCTTCGACTGCGAACGTGGACACCACTTCGAGATGGCCTTCTCGGTGGAGGCGGAACTGCCCACCGAGTGGGAGTGTCCCCGCTGCGGATCGCCTGCGGTACGCAGCGACGGCACCAGGGCCGAGGAGAAGGACGTCAAACCGCCGCGCACCCACTGGGACATGCTGCTGGAACGTCGCTCGATAGCAGAACTTGAAGAACTCCTCGCCGAACGGCTGGAGGAAGTGCGCCGCACGCCCCGCTACTGATATCAGGTACGGGAGTTGAAGCTCTCGAACTCCTCGGAGATCTTCGCTCCCACGCCCTTGAGCTGTGACCAGCGCTTCTGCGCGCCCCACTCGGTGGTGCGCAGAAGCGCTTCTCCGATTATGGCGCCACTCATCTTGGACTGGCCGACTTCGCGGTCGGGGAAGGAGATCGGCACCTCGACGACCTTGCCGCCGGCATCCAGGACGCGTCGGGTCATGTCGACCTGGAAGGTGTAGCCCTTTGAGGCGACGCCGGACAGGTCGATCTGGCGCAGGATGGACGCCCGGAACGCGTTGAACCCGCCGGTGGCGTCGCGCACCGGGATATCCATGGCCACCTGGACGTAGATGTTGGCCAGCCGGCTGAGCAGTTCGCGTGACCTGCTCTGGTTGGTCGATCCGCCGCGCATCCAGCGCGACCCCTTGACCATGTCGGCCTGCTGGTCGCGCATCGCCGCCAGCAGGGACGGCAGCAGCTCGGGCTGGTGGGAGCCGTCGGCGTCCATCTCGACCAGCACGTCGTAGTCGCGTTCCAGGCCCCACTCGAAGCCGGCCAGGTAGGCGGCGGCCAGGCCCTGCTTGCCCGCCCGGTGCATGACGTGGATGGCTGGATCCTCGGCGGCCATCCGATCGGCGATGGCGCCGGTGCCGTCGGGTGAGTTGTCGTCCACGACGAGTAGGTGCGCGCTGGGTTCGGCTGCCCGCAGGCGGCGGATGATTGCAGCCAGGTTCTCGGCCTCATTGTAGGTGGGGGTGATGACCAGGACCCTGTCCAGCAACTCCATGCGTTCAGCCATGCTGGGAGTCTAGACCAGCGGGCGGTGCTTGAACGCGGTGCGCAGCACGATCGTGGTGACGGTGTTCACCGACAGCTCCCGGCGGATCCGGGCGAGCAGTTCGTCCAGTTCCTCGGCCGAACCCACCTGTGCCAGGCACAGGTAGGACGCGTCGCCCGCCACCGAGTAGCAGGACGTGATCTGCGGCAGGGTGGCCAGGTACTGGCTGGCATCCCGGTCGAACCCGGAGGCCAGCGGCTTGATCTGGATGAACGCGCTCAGTGCCCGTCCCACCTCGGCGGGGTCGATGTCGGCCCGGTATCCGGTGATGATGCCGCGCTGCTCCAGGCGGCGTACCCGCTGCTGGGTGGCAGAGGTCGACAGGCCCACTTGTCGTCCGAGCTCGGTGAAGGACATTCGGCCGTCCCGCGACAGCAGGGCGAGGATCTGTTGGTCGGTGGGCTCCATACGATCATCGTGGCACCATGAGGAGCGTGGCCGACTCACCGACGCTGATAGTGGATACCGCATCGCTGTACTTCCGGGCGTACTACGGTGTGTCGGCGAGCCTGACCGACGAGGCCGGACACCCGGTCAACGCAGTGCATGGTCTGCTCGACATGCTGGCGAGGTTGGTCCAGATCTACTCCCCCGCGGCCCTGGTCTGCGCCTGGGACGACGACTGGCGGCCCGCCTGGCGGGTCGAACTGGTGCCCAGCTACAAGACCCACCGGCTGGCCACCCCGGAGGTGCTGGCCGGCGCGGCGGCCGAAGCGGTCACCGAAGGTACCGAGGCGAACCTCGAGATCGTCGAGGACGACCTGGCCCGCCAGGTGCCGTGGATCGTCGACTGCCTGACCGCCGCCGGGCTGTGCGTCGCGGGCGCGCCGGGCTTCGAAGCCGACGACGTGATCGGCACGCTCGCCCGCCGGCTGGC
>NZ_JBASCI010000180.1:0-4573 GCF_049651565.1 Brooklawnia sp. | reverse complement strand
CGGCGGGCCCTTCGGCACCGCCCACGACACCAGGACGCCGTCGCGTTCCAGCCGGAAGTCCCAGTGCAGCCGGCGGGCGTGGTGTTCCTGGATGACGAAGGAGTTGCCGTCGGGTCGCGGTTGCGGGGACGCCTCGGGCACCGGTTCGGGGGTGCGTTCGGCGTCGCGCATGCTGCGGTACCGGGTCAGCCGGTCGACGTCAGCCCTGGCCGCAGGCTGAGGCCCCTCGGATTGGTCGGGCCGCTCGGCCGCCGGGCTGTCGGCGTCGTCGTCCAGCCCGGCCGCCAGGTCGCCCATGTCCGATAGCCGCTCCAGTACCTCGTGGTAGTCGAGCTGCTTCAGGTCGGCGGTCAACTCGTCCCAACTGCGCGGTGCGGCCACGGTGGGGTGCTCGCGGCCGCGCAGCGAGTAGGGGGCGATGGTGGTCTTGGCGGCGTTGTTCTGGCTCCAGTCGAGCAGCACCTTGCGCTGCCGGATCGCCTTCTTCATGTCGCTGACCACCAGGTCGGGATGTAGCGTCTCCAGCGACCGGGCCAGCTCCCTGGCCCAGTCGGAGGCCTGGTCGGAGGACAGTTCGCCGCCCAGCTTCGCGTACAGGTGGATGCCCTTGCTGCCGCTGGTCACCGGGTAGGACGTGAACCCGACCTCGTCCAGCACCTCGCGGATCAGGTGGGCCAGTTCGACGCACTTGGCCATCCCGGCCCCCTCGCCGGGGTCGAGGTCGAGGACCAGCCGGTTGGGCGGCTCGGGCTGGCCGTCGGCGCCCACCCGCCACTGCGGTACGTGGATCTCCAGGGACGCCAGTTGGGCCAGCCAGACCAGGGTGGCAGCGTCGTTGACCAGCGGGTACACGTTGGGGCCGTCGGAGTGCTCGATGGTGTGGGTCGCCACCCAGTCGGGGGTCGATTTGGGTTCGAGGTTCTTGTGGAAGAACGGCCGCTGGGGGCGCTCGGCGGTGCCGACTCCGTTGGGCCAGCGCTTACGCGTGGCCGGACGCCGGGCCGCGTGCGGGACGAACCAGGGCGCCACCGCCTGGTAGTAGGCGATGACCTCGCCCTTGGTCATGCCGGTCGCCGGGTACATCACCTTGTCAGGATTGGTGATCCTGATGGACCGCCCGTCGACGACGAGTTGGTTCTCCTGGCTCGCCATGCCGTTGATCATGACAGGACGGCAGTGGCGGCGGCAGCCCCCGCAGGTGTGGATCGGCTGTCCGGCGTCCGGGCGGAGCTTGCGTGGCCGGCTGCCCCGCAGGTGTGGATCGGCTAAGTTGCCGACATGGCGACATCCCAGGCGGCTGGACGCGACTACTTCCCAGGTGACCTTCGGACGAACAGGGAGCGGATGATCGCCGGCGATTACTACATCGCGGACGACCCGGTGAGCGCCCAGCGGGCCCAGCGGGCGGTGTCGTTGGCCGACCGGTACTACCGGGCCTTCGTAGCCGGGGATCCCGAGGCCCGGGAGGTGCTGGCCGAGCTGATCGGCGACCTGGGTGAGGAGGCGACGATCAAGCCGCCGCTGTTCGTCGACTACGGCGATCACATCACGGTCGGCGCCCGGACCTTCATCAACTACAACCTGATGGCGCTGGACGTGGCGGCGATCACCATCGGCGCCGACTGCCAGATCGGCCCGAATGTACAGCTGCTCACCCCGATCCACCCGCTCGAGCCGCAGCCCCGCCGGGACAAGCTCGAGGCCGCCGAGCCGATCACCCTGGGCGACAACGTCTGGCTCGGCGGCGGGGTGATCGTCTGCCCGGGCGTGACGATTGGGGAGAACAGTGTGGTGGGCGCCGGTTCGGTGGTCACCAAGGACATCCCGGCGAACTCGGTCGCGGTCGGGAATCCAGCCCGGGTGCTGCGATCGCTCCAGTAGCGTGCCGCGAGTATCCAGTCTGATAATCCCCCTTGTCATATGTTCTCGGTGCAGATCCGCATGAGGGGTGTAACCGACTGGACGCGACGGCCCGACGTTCAGGCCAGGCTTCGCGCCGAGGTCAAGCGGCTGCTCCGCAAGCACAAGTACCCGCCCGACAAGCAACCCGGCGCGGTGAAGCTCGTCCTGGAGCAGATGGAACTACTTGCCGACCACGAGGCCGGAGACAAGGCGTAGCGACTGATGGCGTTTCCGGTCTTCCTCGACACGTGCACCCTCTTCGGGCAAGTGCTCTGCGACTACCTGCTCAGTATTGCTGAGCAGGGGTGTTTCACTCCCTACTGGTCGGTGGAAGTGCTGGACGCCATGGAGCGGAGCGTGGCAGAGCGTCAGCGGGCACTGCCTGAGCAGATTCATCGCCGCCGCTTGTTCATGGAAGAGGCGTTTCCTGAAGCGATGGTTAACGGCTACAAGCATCTCGTGGGCATGATGACCAACCATCCCGGTGACAAACGTCGTTCGCGCCCTGAACGATTGATCAGCGGATCCCCTCCGGCGACTGGCTGGTCGCCCCATACAGGCCGTGCTCGCGAGCGATGGCGGCCATTTCATCCAGAGCGCGGCGTCGAGTGTCGGCCATCGATCGCTGGTACTTCAGTACGTCGCCGAGTCGGAGCCGCCGATGGCGGCCCACCTTTGTGCAAGCCAGATCCCCTCGCTCGATGATCTTGATCAACGATGGGCGAGACATCCCGAGGAACTCTGCGGCTTCCTGAGTGGTCATCAGTGTCTCAATAGGGGCCACCGTGACCGCGCGGCCTTCGGCCAGATTCTCCGCGACGAACTTGAGTGCGCGGAACACCTTGTCAGGCAGGTCTATAGTTTCGGTTCCATCCTTCGAAACGAGGCGAGCCCTGGCTTCCGGGGCATCCAGGCCGCGCGCCTTGAGAGCTGCAATGAAGTCGAGCACTTCAGCTTCCGTTTGGTCCTCGGGCACAAACGTTTCGGCATCCTGTGCTGCGCTGTTCATGTCCTCAGCGTCTCAGCTATTCGCAATATTCGCAATAGCTGCGAGGTTAAGAACGCGAGTATCAGACCAGCACTCTCAGCATCCAGTCCGGCTGAGGAGGCCACCAGATCACGGGGGTGGCCACCAGATCAGTGCCTCCCGGGAGACAATCGAGACAATCCGATGACACGAAAGGAACTGCAATGGAGAAGTTCCCGCACCGCTATCAGGCCTCGGCCGCTGGCCGGCCCGATGGAGACCCGGCCACCATCTCGTCGCCCGGCCTGCCGGACCTTGAAGGACACTCCCCGCCCGAGTTCGACGGCCCGGCCGGATACTGGTCGCCGGAGACCATGCTCGTCGGTGCGGTCGTCAGTTGCCTGGTCGCCACCTGGCGCTCGGTGGCAGGGGTCAACAAGTTCGAGTGGACCGATCTCGACGTCAGCGCCGAGGGTGTCCTCGACCGCATCGACCGGGTGACCCGCTTCACCAAGGTCGACATGACAGCGAAATTGACGCTGCCTGCCGGTGCCGATCGCGATCGGGCCGAGAAGCTGATGCACAAGGCTGAGGCCGCCTGCCTGGTGTCGAACTCGCTGAACGCCGAGATCACCCTCGAAGTCGAGCTGGTCGAGGGCTGAGGGTCCCCGGAGCCACAATCCGATAACACTGCAGCCAAGGCCCTGCCGGCACGGTCGCGCCCAGCCCTACCATTGGGCATGGCTCGTCCGCGATTGATCACGCTCAACGTCGCTTCGATCGACGGCCGCCTCACCCTGGCACCCGGTTACAACCTGATGGCGCCCGACGAACGCTGGCTCGAGGTAGTCAACGACGTCGGCGACTCCTACCAGTGGCCGCGTGCCCTGCACGATCCCCAGCTGATGCTGGAGGGCAGCGGTTCGTTCCTCAGCCCGGTCGACGCCGCCCTGATCGAACCCGAGGACGCCGACCCACCCGAGGGCGAGCACTTCCTGCCCGCCGAGGTCGTCGAGGCCCCGGGTCGGCGCTGGTTCGCGGTGGTGGACGGCCGCGGCGCGATCGACCTGCAGTTCACCGAGTGGCCAGACGAGGCGTGGGCCGGCTGGCACTCCCTCGTCCTCACCTCCGGGGCCGCCACCGAGGAGCACCTCACCAGGTTGCGGCGCCGCGGCATTCCCTACCTCGTGGTGGGACGCGAGCACGTCGCCCTGGCAAGGGCACTTGAACTGACCGGCGAACTGCTCGGCGTCCACACCGTGGTAAGCACCGGCGGCGGCCGGCTCGGAGGTGCGCTGCTCCGCCATGGGCTGGTCGACGAGATCGACCTCGAGATCCTGCCGTGGGTGTTCGGTGGCCGCGGTACCCCCGCACTGTTCGACGCGGCGCCGCTGGCGTCCGATGAATGGCCGACGCGGCTGGAGCTGCTCAGCCACGAGACCCTTCCCGATGGACGCATCCGGGTGCGGTACGGCGTCCTCGACCACACCAACCGCTGACCGGAGGATCGACATGTTGCAGACCAGGGTGGTGCGAATCGTGCTCGCCGTCCTCGCGCTCGTGCTGTTCGCGAGCTGCGGCCAGGGCGGCTGGATGATGGGCGGCGACGAGTCGGAGCGATCCTCCGGCGGCGGGGCCGCCACCACCAGCCAGGACCAGGCCGGGGCGCCGCCGCAGGCCGAACCGGCCCAGCAGGCCCCGCAG
>NZ_JBASCI010000179.1:0-5120 GCF_049651565.1 Brooklawnia sp. | reverse complement strand
CGAACGGTTCAACCGCATCATGCTCGAGGAATGGGCCTATGCCCAGCCCTACACCTCCGAAACCCAGCGAGTCGCCGCCTTCGACCAATGGCTGCACCATTACAATCACCACCGAGGCCACACCGCGCTCAAGGGACATCCCCCAGCCGCGCGCGTACCCAACCTATCCGGGGTGAACAATCAGGTGCCGGGCAATTATCCCTCGATCCCTGACAGCCTTGTCCGGGTTTTTCGCATCCCGGTGCCGCCGCTGGAAGTTCAGCGGGAGATCGTGAGAGTATTGGACACGTTCACGGAGCTGGAAGCGGAGCTGGAAGCGGAGCTGGAAGCGGAGCTGGAAGCGCGCCGACGCCAGTACGATCACTACCGCGACGCCCTGCTGGATCGTGAGTGCCTTCAAAGTTGCGAGTGGGCACCTATGGGTACGGTTCTAGGCATGCGAGCGGGCAGATCCGTCAAGCCAACTGAATTGTCCCCGGAGGAGGATTCTGCGCATCCGATCCCTTGTTTTGGCGGAAACGGAATCCGGGGCTATGTGTCGCAACCTAGCCACGATGGCGATCACGTCTTGATCGGTCGTCAAGGAGCACTCTGTGGCAATGTTAAGCGCGCCAAGGGGCGCTTCTATGCCACCGAACACGCCGTGGTAGTGACCCCAAGACCAGACATTGATGTTCGCTGGGCCTTTCACGTGCTGGACTACATGAACCTTAATCAATTCGCGACCAAGTCGGCGCAGCCCGGTCTGGCAGTCAGGACTCTGGAACGACTGCCTTTTCCAATCCCGCCGCTGGCTGAGCAGGAGCGCATCGTGACGATCCTCGACGGCTTCGACGCATTGGTCAACGACCTGTCCGTCGGTCTGCCCGCCGAGTTGGCCGCCCGGCGCCAGCAATACGAGTACTACCGCGATCGCCTGCTGACATTCGAGGAGATGGTGGCATGAATCGAGGCAAGCACATTGAGCTGTTTCTCGTAGAGGGCGTGCCGGGTGGCATAACCACTGCCGAGATTGCTGGGTGGACCGGGCACGTCCTGACCGGGCCTCGCTCGGAACTCGCCGACCTGCTTGCCAGGCCTGAGGCGAAGCGCAACGGGGCATACCTCCTGCTGGGTGAGGAGAAGGACGCAATCGGGGGCGTGCGCTGCTACATCGGTCGGACCGAGAACCTCGAGCGCCGGTTCGCCGACCATGAGCGAACCAAGAGTTTCTGGGACAGGGCCGTCCTGATCTCGGCCAAGGACCATGCGTTCACTGAGGGCCATTGGGGATACCTGGAGGCCCGACTGGTCGAACTGGCGAGCCAGGCGCAGCGGGTCTCGCTGCAGAACGGAAACACCCCTCAAGGCCGGAAGCTATCGGAGGCTCAAGCCTCCGATATGGAGGCCTTCATGGAACACCTCCAGATAATCCTTCCCGTTCTCGGCATCAACGCGATCCGCACACGACCGGCCGTCGCCTCATCTCCACACACACGCGACGTGTCGCCGGTCTTCACGCTCACCAGCAAGGGAGGCGTCGACGCGCGAGCTCAGGTGATCGGGGACGAGTTCACGATGCTGGAGGGTTCGTTAGTGGTTGGTACCTGGGCGGGGACAGGTAGCGCGGAGAGCACTCGTCGGGCGTACGCCTCGTACCGCGCGGCGCACGAGAAACTCATCGCCGAGGGCGCCATCGAGGCGACAGGAGCGCTGGGTCGGTTGACGCGCGATGTCCCCTTCACCTCGCCATCGACCGCCGGCTCCATCGCGCTTGGCCGGTCGTGCAATGGACGCCGCGAGTGGCTGTGGTCCGGGGGCATGTACGAGACGTGGGAGAACCGGGGGCTCGACAAGTGATCACGGCCGAAGCCCTGGGCTTTGAGCCGATCGCAATCAGTGCAGAGTCGACGGTGGTGGCGGAGTTCGTCCCTGACCCGGCAGTGCAGGACGGCTACCAGTCGGAGGCCGATCTTGAGCGGGCGTTCATCGCACTGTTGCAGGAGCAGGCCTACGACTATCTGCCGCTGCACTCCGAAGCGCAGCTGGTGGCGAACCTTCGCGTCCAGTTGGAGGCGTTGAACAAGGTCACCTTCACCGACTCCGAATGGCAGCAGTTCTTCACCCAGCAGATCGCCTCGGCGAACGAGGGGATCGTCGAGAAGACCGCGAAGATCCAGACCGACCACGTCCAGGTGCTGAAGCGCGACGACGGGACGTTCAAGAACATCTACCTGCTCGACAAGACCCACATCCACAACAACCGCCTCCAGGTGATCAACCAGTACGAGGTACCTGCCGCGGCCACCGGCGCCGACGGCGTCCCGTCCGGTGGCGGGGCGCACGCGTCCCGGTATGACGTGACGATTCTGGTGAACGGCCTGCCGCTGGTACACGTGGAGCTGAAGCGGCGGGGCGTTGACATTCGGGAGGCTTTCAACCAGATCAACCGGTACGCCCGCGACAGCTTCTGGGCCGACTCAGGCCTGTTCGACTACGTGCAGTTGTTCGTCATCAGCAACGGCACGCTGACCAAGTACTACTCCAACACCGTCCGCGACCAGCACCTGTCCGAGGCGTCCGGGAAGCGGAACCGACGCAAGACGTCGAACAGCTTCGAGTTCACCAGCTGCTGGGCCGACGCGTCCAACAAGCCGATCCCGGGCCTGGTCGGCTTCACCAAGACTTTCTTCGCCAAGCACACCCTGCTCAACATCCTGACCCGCTACTGCGTGTTCGACTCCGACCGCAAGCTGCTGGTGATGCGGCCGTACCAGATCGCGGCCACCGAGCAGATCCTACGCCGCATCGAAACCGCCACCAATGCCCGCCGGCTGGGCACCACCGCCGCCGGCGGCTACGTCTGGCACACCACCGGATCGGGCAAGACCCTGACCAGCTTCAAGACCGCCCAGTTGGCCACCAAACTGCCCACGGTCGACAAGGTGCTGTTCGTGGTCGACCGCAAGGATCTGGACTACCAGACCATGCGCGAGTACGAACGCTTCGAGAAGGGCGCGGCCAACTCCAACACCTCCACCCGGGTGTTGAAGCGGCAGCTGGAGGACCCGAACGCGCGGATCATCATCACCACCATCCAGAAGCTGGCCCGGTTCATCGGCCAGAACCCCAAGCACGTGATCTACTCCGGGCACGTCGTGATCATCTTCGACGAGTGCCACCGCAGCCAGTTCGGCGACATGCACACCGCCATCACCAAGGCGTTCCGGAGCTACCACCTGTTCGGGTTCACCGGCACGCCGATCTTCGCCGTCAATGCCGGTGGCAGTGGAACGCCGGGGCTGCGGACCACCGAGCAGGCGTTCGGGGACCGGCTGCACACCTACACGATCGTGGACGCCATCCGGGACGCCAACGTGCTGCCGTTCCGCATCGACTACATCAACACCATCAAGGCGTCCGATGCGATCGCCGACGTGCAGGTGCCGGCCATCGACACCGAGAAGGCCCTGCTCGATCCCGAGCGCATCAGCCAGGTCGTCGCCTACGTCCGGGAGCACTTCGACCAGAAGACCAAACGCAACTCCACCTACACGCTGGCCGGCAAGCGGGTGAGCGGCTTCAACTCGCTGTTCGCCACCGCGTCCATCGAGGCGGCCAAGCGGTACTACAACGCCTTCACCCATCGCGAGGACGAACTGCCCCCCGACCAGCGGTTGAAGGTGGGCCTGATCTACAGCTACGCGGCCAACGAGGCCGAACCCGACGGCCTGTTGGGTGAGGAGGAGTTCGAGACCCATGGCCTGGACCGCAGTTCACGGGACTTCCTGGAGGATGCGATCCAGGACTACAACGACATGTTCGGCACCAGCTTCGACACCACCGCCGACCGGTTCGGCAACTACTACAAAGACCTGTCGCTGCGGTTGAAGAACCGCGAGATCGACATCGTGACCGTGGTCAACATGTTCCTCACCGGGTTCGACGCCACCACGCTGAACACCTTGTGGGTGGACAAGAACCTGCGTGCCCACGGGCTGATCCAGGCGTTCTCACGGACCAACCGGATCCTGAACTCGGTCAAGACGTACGGCAACATCGTCAGCTTCCGCAACCTCGAGGACGAGACCAACGAAGCGCTGGCCCTGTTCGGCAACCCGGATGCCAAGGGTGTCGTGCTGCTCAAGCCGTACGGGGAGTACTACGACGAGTACGCCGAGAAGGTCACCGAGCTGCTCGACGGCTTCCCGGCCGGTGAGCTGGTGGTCGGTGAGAACAACCAGAAGCGGTTCATCGCCCTGTTCGGCACCATCCTTCGGCTGCGGAACATCCTGACCGCGTTCGACGACTTCGCCGGCAACGAGATCCTCACCGCGCGGCAGCTGCAGGACTACCAGAGCCTCTACCTCGACCTGTACGCCGACTTCCGCAAAGTCATCGACGCTGACAAGGAGACGATCAACGACGACGTCGTCTTCGAGCTCGAACTGATCAAGCAGGTCGAGGTCAACGTCGACTACATCCTGATGCTGGTTCGGCAGTACCTCGAAAAGCGCGGTGAGTCCGGCGACGTCGAGGTACGCGCGACCATCGCCCGGGCGGTCGACTCCAGCCCGACGCTGCGCAACAAGAAGGACCTCATCGAAGCGTTCGTCGACTCCCTCACCGTGGACGCCGATGTCGAGGGCGAGTGGCAGGCGTTCGTAACGGCGAGGCGCACCGAGGACCTCGACCGGATCATCACCGAGGAAGCTCTGCGCCCCGACGAGACCCGCGAGTTCGTCCGACGGGCCTTCCGCGATGGAGCCATCCCCACCGCCGGCACCGCCATCACGCGGATCCTGCCGCCCGTCTCCCGGTTCGCGAAAGTCAACAACCACAGCATGAAGAAGCAGACCGTGCTGGAGAAGCTCGGCGCGTTCTTCAGCCGATACTTCGGGCTGTCCTGATCGGCCCGGCGTCCGGGCTCCAGGGCCGGCGGTCGGGACCCAGCCTCAGCGCGCTCGCGCATTCACGTGACTTCCATCGCGGTTCCAGCCGTTGGCTCTTGATAGTGGCTCTTCACACTTCCGGTGGGGGTGGCGGGGTGAGTCCGCCGCCGATGAGGAGCATGCGTAGCCGGTAGTTGTCTCGGTTGCGGAAGCCGCGGGCGATGCGGCGGTGGAGTTCGATGAGCCCGT
>NZ_JBASCI010000178.1:0-9255 GCF_049651565.1 Brooklawnia sp. | reverse complement strand
ACGTGGATCTGCCACCCGGGTGATGGCGCCGGGTCGGGCACCCACGCGGCCGCCACTATCTGCCGGCAGCGGGAAAGGCCGGTCAGGCGATGCCAGCGGTGGGTGGTGGACGCGTAGCCGCGTAGCCGGTCGGTGAGCACCTGCGCTTCCTCAAAACGCTGCTGGTCGGACAGCCGGACGATGCGCTGGCCGACCGTCCGCAAGGTCGGCCGGACGTCGCTGCGCATGGCCTGGCGCACCTGCTCCACCGCCGCAAGGTAGGCGTCCCGGTCGGTGCCGGTGCAGGGGGCCAGGCACTTGCCCAGCTCACCCAGCGGGCACCCGGCCTGTGACGAGTTCCGGCCGATCCGCATCGTGCACTGCCTGATCGGGTGGGCGTCGTACAGCGCCTGGCAGGCGTCCTGCGCGGCCGCCCGCGAGCTGAACGGGCCCCAGTAGGTGGCCGAGTCATCGGCGGGCTGCGGCACGATCGACAGCCGGGGCCAGTGGTCGGTGGTCAGCTTCACCCAGACGACCTTGTCCTGGCGGCGGGATCGCCGGTTGTAGCGGGGGGAGTGGGCGGCGATCATTCGCAACTCGCGGATCTCGGCCTCGAGTTCGGTGGCGCAGACCACCGCCTCGACACCGGTCGCCACCCGCACCATCTCGTCCATCCGCAGCCGCGTCTCCGACGAGGTGAAGTAGCTGCGCACCCGGCGCCGGATGTTGGTGGACTTGCCGACGTACAGCACCTGCCGGGATTGGCCGGGTCGGTCGGCGACGAAGCTGTAGACACCGGGAGCCTCGGGCAGCGACTGGGCCCAGATGCGCTTGGCCCGGCGCTGGGGCGAGACCCGGTGCTCGAACTCCTTCAGGTCTTCCAGGGTTCCGACGCCGAGGTTGCCGACCCGCTCCAGCAGCCCGTGCAGGACGTCGACGGTGGCCCGGGCGTCAGAGAGCGCCCGGTGGTTGGGCTGGGTGCCGGCACGGAAGTGCCTGGCCAGCGTCTCCAGCTTGCAGTTCGGCACCTCGTCGCGCAGCAGGGCCTGACGGGCCAGCGCGACGGTGTCGACCACTGCCGGGGCCGGCCACGGGTGGCCGAACTGTTCGCAGGCCCGCTTCAGGAAGCCGATGTCGAAGCGGGCGTTGTGGGCGACCAGGACGGCGTCGCCGACGAACTCGAGGAAGCCCGGCATGACCTCGGCCAGGGTGGGGGAGTCGGCCACCATCTGGTTGGTGATGCCGGTGAGTACCGCGATCAGCGCCGGGATGTGGGTCTGCGGATTGACCAGCGTGGCGAACTCGCCCAGCACCTCGCCGCCACGCACCTTTACCGCGCCGAACTCGGTGATCGTGGCGTCCGGACCGCTCCCGGTGGTCTCCAGGTCGACCACACAGAACGTCACCGTGGACAGTGGGCTGCCGAGGTCTTCCAGGCTCGGTTGGATCGCGGTGTTGGTGCTGCTGCTGGCCATGCCCGGAAAGCTAGCGGCTGGCGCCGACAGAACGTTGCTGGCCTCTGGGCAACCGGTTGGTGGCGGGGAGGAGACGAGTTGCCAAGCCGATTTTGAGAAGTACTTAAGGGGAGCTTAATGTTCCTAAGGAACTTCTAGGGAAGGTACGAACGGATGTCCTTGGTGCGACGGGCTCTCACAGCCGCTGTCGGTACGCTAGCTGCCGCTTCCTTGACGCTCGGCCTGGTGCCGCTGGCATCGGCCGATGATGCCGTATCGGCAGCCCAGACCGAACTCGCGGAGCTGCAGACCGAGGCGGCCAAGGTTCAGTTGAGCCTTGAGCGGTCGAAGCAGGAGCAGGTCACCGCGGAGCGCCAGTACGAGGTCACCACCGCCGACCTCGCCGAGCAGCAGTCCCGCGTCGACGAGATGCGGGTGCAGGTCGGACGCGTCGCGGTCGCCGCCCACCAGCAGTCGGCCGGCATGGGTGCCGCCACCCTGCTGTTCGGTTCCGACTCCGAGGACGACTTCCTGTCCGACATGGCGGTCATGCAGAGCGTGGCCGCGATCACCGACGAGCAGATGGTGCGGCTGGCCGCCGAACAGGAGCGGCTGACCGACCTGGAGGCCGCCCAGTCCGAGGCGCTGCAGAAGATCGACGAAGAGATCAACCAGCAGTCCGAACTCGCCGCCGAGTATGACGCCAAGGTCGCCCGCGCCCAATCGGTCGTCGACCGGCTGAGCGGCGACCAGAAGGCCGCCCTGGAGGCCGCTGCCAACCAGGCCATCCTGGACGCCAACGCCGCCCTGCTCGCCGGTGCCACGGCTGACGCCGCCGGCCGGGTCAGCCGTGACGGCATCGCCGGGGTCGCCAGCGACTCCGCGGGCGTCTGGCCGACCAGCGGCCCGATCACCTCACCGTTCGGCTACCGCATCAACCCGATCGGCGGTCACTCCGAACTGCACGACGGCGTGGACATCGCTCCGCCCTGTGGCACCCCGGTTCGCGCCTCCTGGAGCGGTGTGGTGCTGAGCGCTCGTGCAGAGGGTGGCTGGGGCAACCGCATCATCATCGACAGCGGCACGTACCAGACCGCCTACGCCCACCTGCAGACCATGGCCGTGTCGCCCGGTGAGGTTGTCGAGGCCGGTCAGATCGTCGCCTCGGTCGGTACCACCGGCTACTCGACCGGCTGCCACCTCCACTTCAGCACCTGGCAGAACGGGCAACTGGCCGACCCGACGACCCTGTTCTGAGCCCAGCCCCGTCCGCAAGCGTGCTCATGGCCTCCATCATGATGGGGGCCATGAGCACGTCGCGGCCCATGCGGTCGAAGCGGATGACCCGTAGGACGCTCCTCCTGCTACTCCTGGCTGTGGCCGTTGTCGGGTCCGTGGTCTGGTTCGTCTCGCTCCCGGGCACCCAGACCCGCCAGCAGCAGGCGATCGAGCAGGCCGCCGACGACGTGCTCGCCGCCATCCAGTCCGATGACCGGGCAGCGTTCGAGGCGTCCTTCTCGCCCAGCGCGGACGCCGAGCGGGTCGAGACCCTGTGGACGAACTTGCACCAGTTCGAGATCGCATCGCTGAGGCCGGCGTCCAACCAAAGTTGGCAGGTGGTCTGGCGCTTGCCCGGCGAGGACGCCGCTGCCAGCCACCTGGTGGCGCCGGAGCTGGCCTGCAGCTGGTGGCGCTGCGGGCTGGTCAACATCGGGCAGCAACCGGGGTCGCCCACCCCGATCTGGCTGACCGGCCCAGTCAGCGTCCAGCACGCGGGCAGGGTGGCCGTGATCAGCGGAACCGCCGGCACCGACTGGCTGGCGGACGCGGTGGCCGCCTCCGAACAGCTGAGCCAGACCGGTGCGGCCGGCTTGCTGCGGCCCACGGCACTGCAGGTGGTCGAGGTGCCGGCCGATGCCGCCGCCTTCGAGCGGGTGCTCGCCCAACCCATCCTGCAGTTCCGGGCCGCGGGCGCCATCACCTGGCGGGCCGACAGCGGTGGCGAATCGCCGTCAGGGCTACCACCGGCGACCCGGATCGTCGTCCAGCCGACCAGCACGCAGCACCTGACAGCGCAGCAACGACAGGGATTGCTGCTGCACGAACAGGTGCACGCCGCCACCGGCTGGCTGGGCGCACCGGCACCCGGTCGGCAGTGGGTCAGCGAAGGACTGGCCGAATGGGTTCGGCTGCAG
The DNA here is from genome assembly GCF_049651565.1 of Brooklawnia sp. Lineage (GTDB taxonomy): Bacteria > Actinomycetota > Actinomycetes > Propionibacteriales > Propionibacteriaceae > Brooklawnia. The sequence continues at coordinate 5,627 of NZ_JBASCI010000178.1, read as the reverse complement.
CACCACACGGAGCCAGCACCCGGCGGCGCAGCGCCCGAACCGGTCGACTGCACCTGGGCCGCGCCCGCCGACGAGGAGTTCACCGGAGCAAACCCACCGACCGCCTACCAGCGCAGCGCCTCAGCGGTGGCCCTCATCATGGGCCGGCCCGATGCAGCCAAGCTGTTGGTGGGCCTGTGGCGGGATGCCGCCCAGCCAGTGCCGCTGCTGTGCAGTTAGCGGACAGCCGAGCACTTCAGCGGTCGGGGCCGGTCTTCCCGGGTCTGGACTCCACCCGGCCAGTATCCCTCCCGCCGACTGCCGGCGGGCAAACCGCCACGTCGGAGGGCGGCTAGAGCTGGGCGCCGTCGCCGCTGTCGTCGCGTCGGCGGGGCAACGCGCTGAACAGCAGCCCCAACCCGACCGCCCCGGCAGCCGCGGTGACGATGCCGGCCCACACGCCGGGATTCATCCCGATCAGCACCAGCATCCCCATCAGCAGGGTCACCGTCACCAGTGCCACCCCGATCAAGACCCGCAGCCGCGGACGACCCCAGGCCAGGTCGACCGGTGGACGCCAGCGCTCGTGGTCGTCGTCCGGCGTGGCATGCTCAAGGGCTTCGCTGAGGTTGAAGTACTCGATCGGGTCCTTCAGCTTGCGGACGCTGAACCTGCGGGACGCGGGCGGGTTCGGCGGTGGGGGCGGCGGCGCCGCCTCACCCGGTGCGCGCGCACCGGCCACGTCCCCGAACTCGGCGCGGATCAGTTCCCGGAAGCGGCGGTCGATCTCCTCCTCGTCACTGCTGCTCATGCTGGTCTCGCAACAGATCGCTGATGAACTGGGCGGTGGTCCGGTTGATGAACGCGGCGTCATTGTCCATGGTCGCGACGTGGTAGCTGTCGTCCAGCCAGTGGTCGGTCAGCTTGGGCAGCCGCTTGCGGAGCAGCCGGCCCGAGTAGCCGTCCACCAAGTGGTCGGTGCGTGAGGTGAACATCAGGACCGGCACGGTGACCTGGTCGAGGTCGTCGACGACCAGCCGCCACAGCTGCCGCAGGCTGGTCACCGCGGCCAGCGGTGTGCGCGGGTAGGCCGGCTCGACGACGCCGGCGGCCTTGATGTCGCTGCCGATACCGCGCAGGCTGGGCAGCACCTTCGACAGCAGCGGCACCAACCGGTAGGCCAGCGAGTCGCTGCCGATTGACGGGTTGACCAGCACCACGGCGGCCACCTGTTCGAGTTCGGCCACCCGCAACGCCAGCGCCCCGCCCATCGACAAGCCGGCCACGACCTGCAGGTGGCTGCGTTCGCGCAGCCAGTCCAGCGCCGGCGGCAGCACCGAGTACCAGTCCTCATGGGTGGTCAGGGCCAGCTGCTGCCAGCTCGTGCCGTGGCCGGGCAGCAACGGACAGGCCACCGCCGCGCCCTGCGCGGCGAGGTGTTCAGCGGTGGACCGCACGCTGGCGGGCGAGCCACTGAAACCGTGGCAGAACAGGATTCCAGCGCCCGCCAGTGGTCCGGGACCGCCCTGCGCCCAGACCGGTTCGGTGCCGACCATCATGGCCGGTGGACCGCTGGTTTCCACAGACACCACCCTAGGTCAAACGCGGCCCCCTCGCCGGTGGGGCCCTAGAGTAGGGCTGGACGAGGACGTAGGAGGACGCGGGTGAGCGGCTGGTACAGCTTTTTCAAGACGGTGTTGGTGCGTCCAGTCGTCAAGTTCTGGCTCGGGGTCAAGATCGAGGGCACCGAGAAGATCCCCGAAGGCGGCTGCGTGCTGGCCGGCAACCACCTGGACGCCGGTGACACCTTCTCGCTGCCCTCGCTCATCAAACCCCAGGTGACCTTCCCGGCCAAGCGCGAACTGTTCGAGGGCAAGGGCCTCCGCGACCGGGTGGTGGCTTGGTTCCTGACCGCGGTCGGCCAGGCTCCGATCGACCGGTCGGGCGGCCGGCAGAGCGCAGCCGGCCTGGGGTCGGTCACCGACGTGCTGCACGACGGCGGCGTGGTGGCGATCTTCCCCGAGGGCACCCGCAGCCCGGACGGCCGGCTGTACAAGGGGCACACCGGGGTGGCGCGGCTGGCGTTGGCGTCCGGCCGGCCGGTGTTGCCGGTGGGCCTGATCAACACCAGATTGATCAAGAACCGGCTCGGCATCCCCACCATGACCGACGCCCGGATCGTCATCGGCGACCCGATCGACTTCAGCGCCTGGTCCGGTCAGGACAACGACCAGAAGGTGCTGCGCTGGGTGACCAACGAGGTGATGGGCGCCATCCAGCAGCTCACCGGACAGACCTACGTCGACGTCTACGCGTCCCGGGTCAAGCGCGGCGACCTCAGGGACGCCGACACCAGCAGGTTCGTGCTCGACCACCCCAACCACAACCAACCGGTGCCGCCGCGTACCGCCGACCTCGGCGCTCGGACCCAACCGACCCCGGAGGCGTGATCGTGGCAGCGAAGCTGGTGGAGCGGATCCGAGGCCTCGCCGCTCGAGCCCGCCACCCGTGGCGGATCCCGGTGCAGGGGCTGGACCGATTGCCCGAAGGCGCGGTGATCGTGGCCTGCAACCGTGTCGGCCCATTCGACCACCTGAACGTGGCGTCCTCGCTGGGACGTGCGGCAACCGTGGTCATCCAGCCCGAGTCCGGCCTGCAGCCGATCCCGCGGCTGCGCCGCACCAGCTGGACCACCGACCTCGACTCGCCCGACCACCCCGCCGCGGTGCTCGACAGGGACGAGGCTCTGGTGGTCTTTCCCGAGGTGGCAGCGGGCAACGACGGTGCGGTGCACAGGGGTCACGCCGAGTTCGCCGCCCTGGCCGTTGCGCACCGGGTGCCGATCGTGCCGGCCGCGCTGGTTCCAATGGCCCGATCGGAGTCCGATCTGGAACTTCGCTACCGACTGCGGATCGGGGAGGCCATCAGCGTCGATCGGTACGCCGAGCTCACCGACGCCAGCGACACCACCGACGGGCTGATCCTGCGCGGGCTGGCCGACCTGGTGATGTCGAGGATCAGCGAATTGGCCGGACGCCGATACCGGGACGACTACACCCGCTCACGCAGGGCGGGTCAGGGGGTCCTGCAGGGTTCGGCCCGCTCCGAGGAGGCCAGGCAGGCCAGGGCTGAACGCCGCGCTATCGAACAGCAGCGCCGCGCAGCGGAGGCAGAACTGGCCAGGCTGCTGGACGAGCAGGAGGCCGCCCGCCTCGCGGAGGCGGCCGAGGCGGCCAGGCGGCAGGCCGAGAAGGCCGCCGCGGCAGATGAGGAAGCGATGCGAGTGCGCAGGCAGCACCAGCCGTAGTCCCGCCCGCGCGAACTGGACGAGAACCAGTGCCTGTTTTCCGACAAGTATTGTGGTGGTCGTGTCAGATCTGATCCCTTCGTTGACCCAGCTGCATGCCATGCCGCAGGTGCAGCAGCCGGTCTACGACGACCCCGAGAGGCTGCGCTGGGTGGTCGACCGGCTGCGTGAACTGCCGCCACTGGTCTTCGCAGGTGAGTGCGACGATCTCCGCGACGCCATTGCGCGGGTGGCCGACCGCAAGGCGTTCATGCTCCAGGGCGGTGACTGCGCCGAGACGTTCGCCGGGGTGCGGGCCGACAACATCAAGGCGAAGCTGCGCGTCCTGCTGTCGATGAGCGTGGTGCTCACCTATGCCGCGCAGTTGCCGGTGGTGAAGGTCGGCCGGATCGCCGGTCAGTACGCCAAGCCCCGGTCGAAGGACACTGAGACCCGCGGCGGGGTCACCCTGCCGGCCTACCGTGGCGACGCGGTCAACGGTTTCGACTTCACCCCCGAGGCCCGGCGTCACGACCCCGACCGGCTGCTGCGGATGTACAACGCCTCGGCCGCCACGCTCAACCTGGTCCGGGCCTTCGTGACCGGCGGGTTCGCCGACCTGCGGCAGATGCACGCCTGGAACGCCAGCTTCGTCCAGGACTCCCGGATCGAGGAGCGCTACCAGATGATGATCGACGAGATCGATCGGGCGCTCGGCTTCATGCTCGCCTGCGGGGTGAAGGACGACACCCTCAGCACCGTGGACTTCTACGCCTCCCACGAGGCGCTGCTGCTCGACTACGAGTACGCCATGACCCGCATCGACTCCCGCAGCCAGCTGCCCTATGCCACCTCCGGACACATGGTCTGGGTCGGAGATCGTACCCGGCAGCCGGACGGTGCCCAGATCGAACTGCTGCGGCTGGTGCACAACCCGCTCGGCATCAAGCTCGGCCCGTCTGCGACCGGCGCGGAGGCCCTGGAGATCGCCGACCGGCTCGACCCGGACCGCGTGCCGGGGCGGATCACCTTCATCACCCGGATGGGTGCCGACATGGTTCGCGAGAAGCTGCCGAAGATCATCGAGACCGTCGAGCAGGCCGGACGCCAGGTGGCGTGGGTCTGCGACCCGATGCATGGCAACACCTTCGCCACCGCCAACGGCTACAAGACACGCTCGTACGCAGCTGTGGTGGAGGAGCTGAACGGCTTCTTCGACGTCCACGACCAGCTCGGCAGCTGGCCCGGCGGCGTGCACATGGAGCTCACCGGCGACGACGTGACCGAATGCCTCGGCGGGGCCTTCCAGTTGTCGGAGGCCGACCTGGACTCCAGGTACGAGACCGCCTGCGACCCTCGACTGAACCGTAACCAGGCGCTGGAGTTGTCGTTCATGATCGCCGAACGGCTGAACCAGAGCCGGCTGCTGCGCCGCGAACCGCTCCAGGTGCCGGATTGGGATGACTGAGGTGGCCAACCAGTTCGTCGACCTGCGCTCCGACACCGTCACCAGGCCATCGGCGGGCATGCGGGCCGCCATGGCGTCCGCCGAGGTCGGTGACGACGTCTACGGCGAGGATCCCACGATCAAGGAGTTGGAGGACCGCACCGCCGAGCTGCTTGGCCACCAGGCCGGGTTGTTCTGCCCGACCGGGTCGATGTCTAACCTGCTCGGGGTCTGGTTGCTGACCCCGCCCGGCACCGAGATCCTGTGCGACCAGCAGGCCCATATCGTCCGCGCCGAGATGGGCGCCCACGGTGCCCTGCACGCAATCACCACCCGAACCTGGCAGGCGTCGTCGGGGGTGTCCGGGATCGCCCGCGCCCGAGACGTCACCGACCTGATGTCCATCGGCACCGGGCCGTTCCTGGTCGAGACCGCAGCGGTCGCCATCGAGAACACCCACAACTTCGGCGGCGGCACCATCCACCCGATCGACACGCTCCGGGACCTGCACACGGCCTGCCGGCAGGCCGGGGTGGCGATGCACCTGGACGGCGCCCGGCTGTGGAACGCCCATGTGGCCACCGGCGTCGCTCTGGCCGACTACGGACGGCTCTTCGACACCGTCAGCGTCGCCTTCTCCAAGGGCATGGGCGCCCCGGTCGGCTCGGTGCTGGTGTCCAGCCGGGAACGGATCCAGGCCGCCCGGGTACAGCGCAAGCGGCTGGGCGGCGGCATGCGGCAGGCCGGCATCCTCGCCGCGGCCGGGCTGTACGCGCTCGACCACAACATCGAGCGGCTGGCAGACGACCACGCCAACGCCCGCAACTTCGCCGAGCAGGTGGCGCTGGCAGCCCCCGGGGTGGTCGACCCCGAGCAGGTGGCCACCAACATCGTGGTGCTGCAGGTCGGCGACCG
>NZ_JBASCI010000177.1:0-19468 GCF_049651565.1 Brooklawnia sp. | reverse complement strand
CCGCTGACCGCCGCCAGGCGCAGCGTGCGGGTGGACAGTCTGGATCCGCAGGAAGGCACCAGAGCAGACTACCGTCCCGGTCCGAACGGTCCGCCCGCCGGGTGCGACCCCGGGCGGGCAGGACCGTCGACGGGGCTGTCAGCGGCCGATCACGTCGAGCAGCGCCCCAAGTTCTTCCCGGGTCAGCTCCCGGGTCTCGCCGACCGGGAGCGAGCCGAGCCGCACCGGGCCGATCGAGATCCGCGACAACCGGCGCACCGGGTGACCGATGTTGTCGAAGATCCGGCGGACGATCCGGTTTCGTCCTTCGTGCAGGGTGATCTGGACCATGCTCCGGGACTCGGCCCGGGTGACCAGCTTCACCCGGTCGGGCTTGATCGGCCCGTCGTCCAGCATCAGGCCCTTCTCCAGCCGCCGCAACGTCTTGTTGTCGAGCAGGCCCTCCACCTCGGCCAGGTAGGTCTTGGGCACCTCGTGGCTGGGGTGGGCGAGCTTGTTGGCGAAGTCGCCGTCGTTGGTGAGGATCAGCAGTCCTTCGGTGTCGGTGTCCAGGCGTCCGACGTGGAAGAGCCGCTGGTGGCGCGGCACGTACTGTTCGAGGGTGGGTCGGCCCTGCGGGTCGTCCATCGTCGAGACCACTCCGCGCGGCTTGTTGAGCACCAGGTACAGGTGCCGCCTGGGCGGCGGGATGCGCGACCCGTCCACCCTGATCGTGTCGCGCTCGGGATCGACGCGGACGCCCTGCTCGGTTACCACCTTGCCGTTCACCTCGACCCGGCCGGCGGCGATAAGTTCCTCGCTGACTCGGCGGCTGGCCACCCCGGCCTGGGCGAGCACCTTCTGCAGCCGGATGCCCTCAGTGGGTTCTTGGGTCATCGGAATCCTCCACGTTGTCAGGAATGATCGCCAGGGCAGCGAGTTCGGCCTCCAGGTCCGCTGCCTCGGGCAGGTGTGGTGCGATCGGCGGCAGGTCGGCCAGGCCGGCCAGGCCCAACCGCTCCAGGAAGTAGTCGGTGGTGCTGAGCAGCCCCGCGCCGGTGGTCTCGTCGTGTCCGGATTCGACGACCAGTCCGCGGGCCAGCAGGGTGCGCACCACACCGTCCACGTTCACCCCGCGGACAGCGGCCACCCTCGACCGGGAGACCGGCTGGGAGTAGGCGATCACCGCCAGGGTCTCCAGGGACGCCTGGCTGAGCCGGTTCTGCTGGCCCTCGATCACCCACCGCGAGATCAGCTCGGCCTGCTCCGGCCGGGTCAGGTAGCGCCAGCCACCGGCCACGTTGCGCAACTGGAAGCCGCGTCCGGTTTCGTCATAGAAGCGTGCCAGGTCCGCCAGCGCCGCCAGCACGGTCCCGGTGGGCGCGTCCACCGCCTCGGCCAGCAGCTCGGCCGACAACGGCTCGGTGGCCAGCAGCAGCAGCGCCTCCAGGTCGGCCGCCAGCTGCACTGCCGAGCGCTCCACCGCCGGCGCGGATTCGGCCCCGCTCGTCGTTGCGCCCCCCGGTACTTCGCTCATTGCGGGCCCTCCGTTCTGGTCTGTTCGACCGCCGGCCGGTCGAACTCATCCGAGATCTGCAGCTCCCCGGACTGTTCGCCGGTCCAGCGGATGGTGAGTTCGCCCAGCGGCGCCAACTGCTCGAAGCCGACCTGTCCGAGCCGGAACAACTCCAGCAGGGCGAGGAAGCGCGCCACCGCCACCAGCCGCCCGGCGCCGCCGGTGAGCGCCCGGAAGGTCATGGTACGCGCACTCCGCAGCCGGTCGACCACGATGTCGGCCTGCTCGGCGACGCTGACCTGGGGGATGTGCAGCTGTTCGAGCGGCATCGCCGGTTCCTCGGCCCGGGAGAATGCCCGCTCGGCCAGCCTGGCGAGCCTGGCCGCGCCACCGGGGATCGTGACCTCCGGCAGCAAGCCGCGGAACTGGTCCTCCAGCCCGCCGGGGCGGGCCCGCAGCAATTGCTCGGCCGCTATCCGGTCGGCGAACCAGGCCGAAATCTGCTTGTACGCGCGGTACTGCAGCAACCGGGCGAACAGCAGGTCGCGGGCCTCCAGCACCGCCAGGTCCTCGGGGTCGTCGACGTCGCCGCTGGGCAGCAACCGGGCCGCCTTCAGGTCGAGCAGGGTGGCGGCCACCACCAGGAACGATGAGGTCTGCTCCAGGTCCCACACCTCGCCGCCGGCCCTGACGTAGCCGATGAACTCGTCGGTCACCCGGCTGAGCGCCAGTTCGGTGATGTCGAGTTTGTGTCGGCCGATCAGCTGCAGCAGCAGGTCGAACGGTCCGTCGAAGTTGTCCAGCTTGATCCGGAACCCAAGGCCGGGTTCGGGCCCGGTCATTGCCGAAGCCGCGCCACGTACGGCGACTGCTCACCGTTGGCGGCCAGGTCGGCCACCATCACGCCGACCGCTTCGCGGACCAGCCGGCCCCGGTCGACGTTGATGCCGAGCTCACGCAGCCACACCCGGGTCTTCTCCATCTCGAGCAGCTCCGCCGAGCTGACGTAGACGGTGATCTTCTCGTCGTGCCGGACGCGTCCGCTGGCGCCCCCGGACGCCGGACGCGCGGGCTCGACCGGACCGGTCTGCGGGGTGGCGGTGGGCTGCTCGCCGCCGAAGAGCTCGTCGGCGCCCGGCAGTTTCACCCGCCGTGGCATCGCAGGAGCACCTCCCTGGCGAGCATCCGGTACGCGGCGGCACCCGGTGAGGACGAGGCGTAACTGGTGATCGGTTCACCGGCGACGGTGGTCTCGGGGAACTTGATGGTGCGCCGGATGACGGTGTGGAAGACCTTGTCGCCGAACGCCTCCAGGACCCGCTCCAGCACCTCGCGGCTGTGCAGAGTCCGGGAGTCGTACATGGTGGCCAGGATGCCGATCAGTTCGAGGTCGTTGTTGAGCCGGTCGGTCACCTTGGCGATGGTGTCGGTCAGCAGAGCGACGCCGCGCAGCGCGAAGAACTCGCACTCCAGCGGGATGAGCACCTTGTCGGCGGCGGTCAGGGCATTGACGGTTAGCAGACCGAGCGACGGTGCGCAGTCGATGAGGATGAAGTCGTAGCGGTCGCGGATCGGGTCGAGCACCCGCTTCAGGGTCAGCTCGCGGGCGACCTCGCTGACCAGTTGCAGTTCGGCCGCCGACAGGTCGATGTTGGCCGGCAGCAGGTCGAGGTTGTCCTCCGCGGTGGACAACGCGATCTCGTCGAAGGAGTACTCCCGGCTGAGCAGCAGGTCGTAGATGGACTGGTCGAGGGTGTGCGGGTTGACCCCCAGCCCCACCGACAGCGATCCCTGCGGGTCGAAGTCGACCAGCAGCACCCGGCGTCCGGTCTCGGCCAGCGCGGCACCGAGGTTGATGGTGGTGGTGGTCTTGCCCACCCCGCCCTTCTGGTTCGTCAGCGCGATGATGATGGCACTCTTCGGGCCGGCCTGCGGCGCTGTCGGCTCGGGCAGATCGGGCAGTGGACGTCCGGTGGGCCCCAGGTCGCCGTGGTCCTCGTCCCCGTCCACCTCGAACAAGCCTTCGTCGGCCCGATGTGGGACGTCATTCATCCGCTCGCTCCTTCGCCCGATGTCGTGCCAAACGATAGTCGACAAATCACCGCGCAGATTCGATCGTGAGGATTACCTGAAGATGTCCAGCAACCGGTCCCAGATCGACCCGGCCGAGTCGTCCTCCGGTTCGGCCGGCTCGGGGGTCGGCTCGGTCTGGGCGTCCACCAGGTAGATGAACTGGACCCGCTCGATGCCGGTGTTGCGGGGATCGGCGAACGAGACAAGGGTGAAGTCGCCCGGCAGCAGGTCGGCCAGCGCCTCATCGATCCGTTCGGTCAACTGCTGGTTCATGTCGCTGGTCTCGGCCCGCAGCGTGGCCGCTCCGTCGCCCAGTTCGGCGCCGCCGTCGTTCAGGGCGGCCAAGCCGCCTGTGAACCGCCCCACCCCGGCCGCGTATTCACCGACCCCGCTGGCGTACTGCCACAGCCCCGAGCGTACCTGCTGGTCGCCGCTGAGCAGTTCACCGTGGCCGGCAACCAGATCGTCCCCACCGGCGGCGAGCTGACCGGCGCCGTCGACGACCAGGCCACCCCGGTCAGTGAACTCGGCGGCGCCGTCGCGAAGCCGCCAGATGCCATCGTTGAGTTGGGCGGCGCCATCGGCCAGTTCGCCGGCCCCTGCCGCCAGCTCGTCACCGGACGCTGCCAGTAGGCCCAGGCCGTCGCTGAGCTGCTGGGCGCCACCCAGCAGGCCGGGATCGCCGCCCACCCCGAGGTAGGCCTGCTCGACGCCGTCCACGTAGGCGACCAGCCCCTCGTGGAAGGTGCGGTAGTTGGAGGCCAGCAGCCCGATGCCCGCCGACAGTTGCTGCAGGTCGTCTACCTGGATTGCCTGCAGGGTGGAGTTCAGCCGGCTGATCAGGTCGCGGGCGGTGTCGTACTCGGCCTGCAGGTTCTCCAGTGCGGTCAGCACCCCCTGCACCAGCGGGTCGAGGCCGGACAGCGCGGCTCGGGTAGACCGCAGCTCGGCGCTGGCCGCGTCGAGCTGTCGGCCCTGTTCGGCCATATAGGCCAGCAGAGCCTGCGCCTCCGGGTTGTCCTGGACGTCGATGCCCAACTGGGTGACTACCGCGTCTGCGTCCTGCAGCGAGGCTGCGATCCGTTCGATCTCGGTGACCGAGTTGTCGAAGCGGTTGAGGGACTCGCGCAACAGGCTGAGGAAGGCCTCGAACTCGGCTGCGTCCACAGCCGCCGCGAAGTCGTCGAACGCGCCGGAGACCGTCTGCAGCAGACCCAGCAGCAGCTCGAGTTCCGCGTCGGTCAGCGGGACGCTCAGGGCGGCCACCATGGCCTCCAGTGCAGCCAGGATCTGCGCCGATCCGCTGACCAGGCTGGGGTCGGCGTACTTACCCTGCTCGGTGAGCTGGCCCAAGCCGTCGGCCAGTTCGGCCACCCCGGCGGTCAGTTGCTGGCTGCCAGCGGCCGCATCATCCAGGCCTTCGCTGAACTGGGTGACTCCGGTGCTGTAGGTGCCTAGGCCGGAGGCCAACTGGGAGCTGCCGTCGGCCAACTGGTCGATACCGGCGGCGAACTGTCCGATGCCGTCGCTCAGCGCCGTCATGCCTGCGGAGAACTCGTGCACTCCGTCGTTGTACTGACGCAAGCCGGCATCGAACTCCCCGCGCCCGGCCGCCAGCTGGTCGAATCCCCGGGACAACAGGCGGGCGTTGTCGGCCAGTGCCGCTGCCCCGCTGTTCAACTGGCTGCTGGCGTTGTCCAGCTGGTCGACCCCGGAGGTGAACTCGCCGACCCCGTCGGCCAGCAGTGCGATCGCGTCCTGCAGCGCAACCAGGTCGCCGACGTACTCTGCTGGATCCGGCAGGTCAAGCATCATCTGGTAGGGCAGCCCGGCGACCTGGATCTGCCCGAGGTGGGCATTCCTGGCCATGGCGCTGACCTCGAAGTCGGACTCGGCTCCAGGCAGTGCGGTGAAGTTCACCACCGAGGTGGCGCCGCTGGCTGCGATGGTGGCGCCGTCGGCAGTGATCCGGCTGAAGTACTGGGTGTCGAGGTTGACCGACACCTGCAGCAGGTAGTTGTCGAAGAAGACCGGGTCGACTTCCGGGTTGGGTCGGATGCTGATGCGGATGGTGACCTCGCCTGCCTCACCCTGAAGTTCCGCTGCGCTCACCGGGCGGGCGTCCAATCGGTAGTCCAGGCCGATCAGCCAGGGCAGCTCGGTGCTGGTCGCCTCACCCTGGTAGAAGAAGTCACCGGGTTCGGTGGTCACCTGCACCCGGTCGGCGTCGTGCTCGATGTGGTCGGTGTTGGTCAGGTTGACCACCCGCCGGTAGTCGCCGTAGTCGGTTATCCGCCCCTGTGCCTCGGGGAACGCGTTGACGATGAAGACCCCGGTGGGCTGGCCATTGGCGGCGAGGTGGGCGTAGACAACCTCCTCCTTGGGAGAGCCTGCGGGGTTCCCGACCGCCGGCGCGGCGGCCAGCACCATGAGCCCCAGGATCAGGGCGATCATCCGCTTCACTGTTCGCTCCTTGTGAATCTGACCTTCCAGGTGGTCTTCTCGATGGCCCGGTCGAAGACCAGCAGCAGCCCCGGAAGGAAGAGGTTGACCATCACGAACGAGATCAGGGCGCCCCGGCCAAGCACCGCGCCGAGCTGGGAAACCACCTCCAGCGACGAGACCAGGTTGAGGATCAGCCCGGCGGACGCCAGAATCAGGGCCGGCGTCAGCAGGGTTCCGAAGGTCTCGCCGACGGTCTTGGTGATCGACTCCCGCTTGGACATCGTGCCACGGTTGCCGAGGTAGTGCTGGGTGAACAGGATGCCGTAGTCGACGGTGGCCCCGAGTTGTACGGTGCTGATGATCAGGTAGCCGATGTAGACCATGTAGTTGCCGCTGAAGTACGGCACCGCCAGGTTCAGCCAGATGGCGCCTTCGATGGTGAGCACCAGCAGGAACGGGATCAGCAGCGACCGGAAGCTGACCAGCAGCACCAGCCAGACCGTGGCGATCGCCAGGCCGTTGACGACGATGTTGTCGGCGGTGATGCTGGTCCTCATGTCGTACAGCACCACCGACTCGCCAGTCAGGTGGTAACTGTCCGGGTAGTGCTCCTGGGCGACCTGGCGCACCTGCTCGACCAGCGCGAACGCCTCGTCACCCTCCTTTGCGGTGTCCACCGTCAGGACTATCCGCGAGTAGTTCTCGCTGAGCAGGGACGACAACTGGTCCTGGGGCAGCACCTCGGCGGGCAGCAGCCGGCCGACCTGGGTCTGGTAGGACGCCACGGCGACCACCCGGTCGAGTCCGGCGAGCTCGGTTTCGAGCTGGTGCTCGGCACCCCACTGGCCGCGGGGCACCAGCAGCGCCATCGGCAGCGCCCGCCCGAACTCGGCCTGGATGAAGTCGCGGTCGGCGTCCTCCCGGGAGCCGATCGGGTAGGCGCCGGTGCCGTATCGGAAGTCGTTCATGCCCTGGGCGACGAAGGCGACCGGCAGCAGCAGACCGATCAGCAGCAACCAGTACGCCGACCGGGAGACTGCGCGCCCCAGTGGACGGAAGCTGGGCAGCAGCGAGCGGTGGCTGGTGGCTTCCACGGCCCGGTCGAGGACGAGCATCAGCGCCGGCATGAAGAAGATCACGCAGAGCAGACTGAACCCGACGCCCTTGGCCAGCACCACGCCGAGGTCGGGGCCGAGCTGGAAGCTCATGAAGACCAGCGCCAGGAAGCCGAAGATCGTGGTGGCCGAGGACACCAGGATCGCCGTCGAGCTCTCCACGATGGCCAGCACCAGCGACTCCCGACGATCCACCCCCGCTGTCAGGTACCGCTTGCGGGCGTGCAGCATGAAGATCCCGTAGTCCATCGAGACCGCGAACTGCAGGACGCCGGCCACCGCTGCGGTGATGAACGAGATCTCGTCCAGGAAGACGTTGGTGCCCATGTTGAGGGCGATCGCCACCCCGATGGTGCCGGCCAGGATGAGCGGCTCCAGCCATGACAGCGTGGACAGGGTGAGCAGCAGCAACCCGAGCGGGATCATGAACAGCATGATCGTGTTCACCTCGGTGCTGGTGGACACCTGGGCAAGCGCCAGGTCGACCAGCTGGCCCTCCACCGCACCGTCCGGGGTAGCGATCTGCTGCAGTTCGGCGAGGGTGGTGGTGGTGTCCGCCAGGTCGACCGAGACCTGGAAGAGCGCGCCACCATCGGCGGTGAGGAAGCCCGACACCAGATCGGGGTCGGCCAGCTCGAGCGGCACCTTGAGGTCGAGGAAGTCGTCCAGCCAGAGCACTGACTCAACGGTGGGCAGCGCCTCGATCTGCTGCCTGGTCGCGACCGCCTCGGCCAGTGTCAGGTCGGGCACGTACACCCGCGCGTTGGGTATCGAGTCGTCGAACTCCTCGGCGATCACGTTCATCGCCACCGTGGACGGCGAGTCGTCCGGCACGTAGTCGGCCAGGTTGAAGTTGATCGGCACCAGCAGCGTCAGCAGCCCGCAGACCGCGGTCAGCGCGCCGAACACGACAAGCAGCAGCTTGCTGTGTCCGACGATGAACTCGGCGACCTTGTGCATTGCGCGTTGTGGTCCGATCCTTGGCTGCGGGTGGCGGCTGCGCCACCCGATTCAGTCTCCCGCGGTCCTCCTCCGGATTCAATACACGGTCGTATCGGGATCGTTTCAGCCCAGCGCTCGCGGGTGGGCGCTGCGGTAGACCTCGCGCAGGTGTTCGACGGTGACCTCGGTGTAGATCTGGGTGGTGGTGACCGATGCGTGGCCCAGCAGTTCCTGCACGACCCGGATGTCGGCGCCGCCGTCCAGCAGGTGGGTGGCGAAGCTGTGCCGCAGGCTGTGCGGCGACACGTCGGTGTTGATGCCGGCGGCGGCGGCCCGCGCCCGGATGACCGCCCAGGCGCTCTGCCTGGACAGCCGCTGGCCCCGGGTGTTGAGCAGCAGTGCGGGTGCGCTGCGCCCGGCGGCCTCGACGATGGCGGGCCGGCCGCGGACCAGCCAGGCGTCCAGCGCCTGCCGGGCGTAGCTGCCCAGCGGCACCATTCGTTCCTTGTTGCCCTTGCCGACCAGCCGCAGGCCCAGCTCCGGGTCGTCCAGCACCCGGCTGACGTCGTCCACGTCCAGGTCGATGACCTCGCTGATCCGGGCCCCGGTGCCGTACAGCAGTTCGAGCAGGGCGGCGTCCCTGAGCCCGACCGGGGTGCTGCGGTCGATGCCGTCCAGCAGCCGCTGCACCTGGTCGATCGACAGCGCCTTCGGCAGCCGCTTGCCCAGCCTTGGTGGCGAGATGTCCACCGCCGGGTTGCCGGACGCCAGCGACTCTGCGACGGCGAAGGTGTGCAGGGCCCGGACCGCCACCACCATCCGGGCCACGCTGGCCACCGCCAACGGCCGGTGGTCGTCGTAACCGGACGCCAGGTCGGCCTGGTAGGCGGCGATGTCGGCGGGAGTGACCTGGTCGATGTCGTCGATGTCCCGGGCTGCCAACCACTCCAGGTAGCGGTTCAGGTCGCGCCGGTAGGCGGCGACGGTGTTCTGCGACAGGCCCCGCTCGACCATCAGGTGGTCCAGGTAGCCGCGCAGCAACCGCTGCAGCCTGGGCGATCCGGCGTACGGGTTGCCGGTGGTGCGGGCGGAGTCAGCCGATTTCGTGATCGCGGTGCTCCTTGGCTGAGCGGGCCGGCCACTCGGCGTCTGCGGGCCGCAGCCGGTCGAGGCGGCCCTGCTCGATGGCCAGGGCCAGCGCCAGGGTGCCGCTCACCATGGTGGGGCTCTGCACCTGCCCGGCGTAGACCATGTCGACCAGTTGCCGCAGCGGCAGCCAGTACAGGCCCATGTCGGTTTCCTCACCCTCCACCTGGAAGCCCGCCGGCAGCGGCGCCTTCGAAAGGTCGCGGGCGAGGAAGATGCGGATGGATTCCTGCAGGCCACCCGGTGAGGTGAAGATGTCGACCAGGATGCGCCAGTCGGCAGCCGCCAGCTCGGCCTCCTCGGCCAGTTCACGCCTGGCGGCCTCGATGGCGGGCTCACCGTCGATGTCCAGGATGCCGGCGGGCGGCTCGACCAGCCGGTAGCCGACAGGGTGCCGGTACTGGTGGACGACCGCGATCCGGTCGTCGGCGTCCATGGCCATCACGGCGACCGCACCCGGATGGCCCACCCACTGCCGGACCAGCCGCTCGCCGTCCGGGGTTGCGATGGCGTCCTCGATGAAGTTCTGGATGCGGCCGCTGGCCTGCACCTCGCGGTTCAGCGTCGGCCAGTTCTCTGGCCGGTCGACCACCTCTGGGTGCACGACCTGGTTCTGGTCACTCACTGGTCCTCCTCCTGCTGCGCCGCGGGTTGCCCCGCTCCATTGTGGCGGCTGCGCCGGGCGGCTGCCGCCACCAGGCCCCGGAACAGCGGGTGCGAGGTGAGCGGACGCGACCTGAACTCGGGGTGGGCCTGGGTGGCGACGAAGAACGGGTGCACCTCGGACGGTAGCTCGACGAACTCGGCCAGGTTCCCGTCGGGCGACAACCCGGAGAAGACCAGGCCGGCCGACTCCAGTTGGGCGCGGTAGGCGTTGTTCACCTCGTAGCGATGGCGGTGGCGTTCGCTTACCTGCTGGCGGCCGTACAGTTCGCGGACCAGGCTGCCATCGGCCAGCAGGGCGGGATAGCTGCCCAGCCGCATCGAGCCGCCCAGGTCGCCGGCCCCGGCGACTATCGACTGCTGCTCGGCCATCGTCGCGACCACCGGAGCAGGCGTGTCCGGGTTGAACTCGCTGGACGCCGCGCCGGCTATGCCGGCCAGGTTCCGGGCCACTTCCACCACCATGCACTGCATCCCCAGGCACAACCCCAGGATCGGCAGCCGCTGCTCGCGGGCGTAACGGATCGCCCCGATCTTGCCCTCCACTCCGCGAACTCCGAAGCCGCCGGGCACCACCACGCCGTCCACGGTTCCCAGCTGCGTGGCGGCGCCCTTCGGGGTTTCGCAGGCATCGCTGGGCACCCACTTGATCTGCACCCGGGCGCGGTTGGCGTAGCCACCGGCCCGGATCGCCTCGACCACGCTCAGGTAGGCGTCCGGCAGGTCGATGTACTTGCCCACCACGGCGATCGTCAGGTGGTGTTCGGGGTGCTCGATGCGGTCCAGCAGGTCGCCCCAGGCGGTCCAGTCGACGTCGCGGAACCGCAGGCTGAGGTGGCGCACCAGGTAGGCGTCCAGTCCCTCGGCGTGCAGCACCCGCGGGATCTGGTAGATGCTGGCGGCGTCCGGGCAGCTGACCACCGCCTCGGTCGGCACATCGCAGAACATCGCGATCTTGGCCTTGATCGGCTCCGGGATGGCCACTTCGGCGCGGCAGACGATGGCGTCCGGCTGGATGCCGGCCGCCCGTAGCGCGGCCACCGAGTGCTGGGTCGGCTTGGTCTTCAGCTCAGCGCTGGGGCCGATGTAGGGCACCAGCGAGACGTGCAGGAAGAAGACGTTGTCGCGGCCGATGTCGTGGCGCATCTGGCGGGCCGCCTCCAGGAACGGCTGCGACTCGATATCGCCGACGGTGCCGCCGATCTCGTGGATGACCACGTCGTCGTCGGGGTGGGCGACGGCCAGCATGGCGTCCTTGATGGCGTTGGTGATGTGCGGGATGACCTGAACGCACTCACCCAGGTACTCGCCGCGGCGTTCGGCCTGGATGACCCGCATGTACACCTGCCCGGTGGTGACGTTGGCGGCGGCGCCCAGGTTCCGGTCGAGGAACCGCTCGTAGTGCCCGATGTCCAGGTCGGTCTCGGCGCCGTCCTCGGTGACGAAGACCTCGCCGTGCTGGAACGGGTTCATGGTGCCGGGATCGACGTTCAGGTACGGGTCGAGCTTCTGCATGGTGACCCGCAACCCGCGGGCGACCAGCAGGTTGCCGAGGCTCGCAGCGGTCAGCCCCTTGCCCAGTGAGGAGGCGACGCCCCCGGTGACGAATACGTGTCTGGTTTCGCGCGCGTTGCCCACGGATCTCCAGCGTAGCCGCGCCCCCAGCCGGGCATGTTTCGGCGGCGTTACGCTTCCTGCCGACTTGGGCGGCGTGCTGTGATGGGACGCGTGAGCCTGCCATTGACCCTGCCGATCGATCCGATGCTGGCCAAGTCGGTAGACCAGATCCCGACCGGCCTGGAGTTCATCTACGAACCCAAGTGGGACGGCTTCCGCTGCATCATCAGCCGCGACGGCGACGAGGTGGTGCTCGGCAGTCGGGGCAGGAAGCCGCTCACGGTGTACTTCCCTGAGGTGGTGGCGACGCTCACCGGCTGGTTGCCGGACGGTGTGGTGCTGGACGCGGAACTGGTCGTCCGCTCCGGTGAGCCGGGCGCCGAGCGGCTGGAGTGGGAGATGCTCAGCCAGCGGATCCACCCGGCGGCGTCCCGGATCAGGATGCTCAGCGAGCAGACCCCGGCCGAGGTGGTCTGCTTCGACCTGTTGGCCGCCGCCGGGCAGGACCTGACCGGCCAGCGCTGGCAGCAGCGGCGCGAACGACTGGAGGCGCTGTTCGATGAGTTGCCCGACAACCCCTCGGTCCACCGCAGCCGCTACACCACCGACGTCGAGGTGGCCCGGCGCTGGTTCACCGTGTTCGAGGGTGCCGGTCTGGACGGACTGATCGCCAAATCGAACGAGTCGAGCTACCAGCCGGGCAGGCGCGGCTGGCTGAAGATCAAGCACAAGCGCACCGCCGAGGCGGTGGTGATCGGCTACCGGGTGCACAAGCGTGGCAGCGGTGTGGGTTCGCTGCTGCTGGCGATGTACGACGGTCAGGGGCGGCTGGTGCCGGTGGGTGGAATCGGCGCCTTCCCCGACGCGATGCGCGCAGAGCTGGAGGCCGAACTGCAGCCGTTGGTGCAGCGGGACGAGGACGACAACCCGGTGGTGCTGGAGAAGCAGCGGTCCCGGTTCTCCAGTTCCGATGACCAGAAGGTGATCGCGCTGGAGCCGACCCTGGTGGTCGAGGTGGCGTTCGACCAGCTCGAGGGGTCAAGGTTCCGGCATGCCGCCCAACTGCTTCGCTTCCGACCCGAGCGGGACGCCGAGAGCTGCCTGCTGGAGCAGGTGGAGCGGGCGCCGTCCTACGACCTGGCAGACGTACTGGCCGACTAGGGCCAGCGCAGGGTGGCGTCCCAGGGCCGCTGCTTGGTGGTCGCCTTGACCGCGTCCGGGGAGCAGCCGAGTGCGGTGAGGAAGATCGCCATTCGGATCAGGACGCCGTTGTCGGTCTGCCGGAAGATGGACAGGCCGGGCAGTTGGTCGACGTCGCTGCTGAGGTCGAAGGAGTCCAGCCGGGAGTCGCGAGGCAACGGGTGCATGATGATGATCTCCGAGGCCCCGGCCTCGGCGAGGATCTGCCGGTTCACCAGGTTGCCCGAGACGTTGGCGTTGGCGAGCACTTCCTCGGTCATCCGCTCCCGTTGCACCCTGGTCGCATACACCACGTCGGCGCCGGTCAGGGCGTCCGGCACCGAGTCGGTGTCGAAGACCCGGTGACCCCGGGCGCGGGCGTACTGGGCGATCTCGGGCGGCAGCTCCAGGCTGGGTGGGCTGAACATCCGGAAGGTGACGCCCTCGGCCAGCGACAGCAGCTTCATCAGCGAGTGCACGGTTCGGCCGTACTTCAGGTCGCCGACTATCGCGATCGTGCACCCGTCGACAGCCTTGTCACGGCGTTCCAGTTCGGAGCGCAGGGTGTAGAAGTCGAGCAGCGCCTGGCTGGGATGCTCTCCCGCACCGTCACCGGCGTTGATCACCGGGACCACCGAGGCGGCCGCGAACTCGGCGACCGACCCCTCGTCGGGGTGCCGCACCACCAGCGCGTCGGAGTAGCCGGAAACCACCCGCGAGGTGTCGGCGATCGACTCACCCTTGGCCATCGACGAGAAGGTGAAGCCGGTGGTGGTGGTCACCTCGCCGCCGAGTCGCAGGAACGCCGACTCGAAGCTCAACCTGGTGCGGGTGCTCGGTTCGAAGAACAGGCTGCCCAGCACCGCTCCGTCCAGGACGGTACAGATCGACTTTCGTTGTGCGATGGGCCGGACCAGGTCGGCCAGGTCGAACAACCGGTGGAGCGACTCCCGGTCGAACTGCTGCACGCTCAACAGGTGGCGTCCGGGGCCGAAGGGGGGCAACTCAGCAGGCACGTGCGCGGTCATCAAGGCTCCTCAGCAGCCCGGCCGCCCCGCCGGGCTGAAGGCAACCTACCATGCCGGATCCGTGACCCAAACGCGTCCCCGGCTGGCAGCGGATCATCCGCTGCGGGCAAGTTCCAGCAGGTCGCGGGCGTGCGCCACGCCGGAGTCGCTGTCGGCCAGGCCACCCATCATCCGCGACAGCTCCGCCTCGCGTTCGTCGTCGGTGAGCCGGCGAACATCGCTCGTGGTGACCTCACCGCGGCTGGACTTCGACACCACCCAGTGGGCGGACGCGAACGCCGCCACCTGGGCCAGGTGGGTGACCACGATCACCTGGGAGTGTTCGGCCAGTCGCGCAAGCCGCCGACCGACCTCGACCGCCACGGCGCCGCCGACCCCGGCATCCACCTCGTCGAAGATGAAGACGTGCCCGGGGTCGGCGCTGGCCAGCACGACCTCCAGGGCCAGCCGGACGCGCGACAGTTCGCCGCCGGAGGCTACCTTGGCCAGTGGTGCCGGAGTGCTGCCAGGGTTGGCGGCGAACAGCAGCTGGACCTGTTCGAGCCCGTGCGGGCCAGGGGCGGGCAGCGGGCGCAGGTCGAACCGGAGCCGGGCGTGCGGCATCGCCAGGGCCGCCAGTTCGGTCTGGACCTGGCCGCGCAGCCGGTCGGCGGCCTGTTCACGCAGTTCGCTCAGCCGGCCGCCGACCTCGGTTAGGCGGGCATCCAGTGCGGCAATCTCGTCGCCCAGCTCGGCCAGCCGCTGGTCACCGCCGCTTAGCCGGCCGAGCCTGCTGGCCGCGTCGGCCGCCCAGGCCAGCACCTCATCGACGTCCGACCCGTACTTGCGGGTGAGCGCCGCCAGGTCGGCGCGGCGGGCGGTGACGGCTTCGAGGCGCAGCGGATCGGCGTCCAGGTCGTTGAGGTACGAGGCCACATCGACGGCCAATTCGTTGACCTGCCCGGCGAGCAGGCGGGCCGCGGTGGCCAGCTCGGCCGCCTGGCCATCCAGCCGGGCGATCCCGGTCAGGGCATGCCGGGCGATCCCCACCAGGCCGATCGCGCCGGGGTCGTCCGGGTCACCTTCGTCCGAGCCGGACAGCGCATGACTGGCACGCGTGGCCAGCATCCGCAGGTCGTCCATCGCTTGCAGCCGGTTGGCCTCCGCGGCCAGCGCGGTGTCCTCACCAGGCTGCGGGTCGATCGCCGATATCTCCTCCAGCCCGAACCTCAGCAGGTCGGCTTGCCGGGCGCGTTCCTGGGCGTTACGGGCCAGGTCGTCGCGTTCGGCCCGCAGTCGTTCACCCCTGCGGTAGGTGTCCTGGTAGTCGGCCAGCGCCGCGGCCAGCTCTGGCCCGCCGCTGCGGTCCAGCACCTCGCGCTGCCGGTCAGGGCTGCCCAGCCTGATCTGCTCGGACTGGCCGTGGATGGTGGCCAGTTCGCCGGTGACGGAGGTGAGCCGGGAGATCGGGGTTTGCGTCCCGCCGACAAACGCCCGGGATCGGCCCTGCGCGCTGACCTGCCGGGCCACCAGCAGCTCGTCGGCGTCCAGCTCGGCGCCGATCTCGGCCAAGATGCCGCTCACCTGGTCGAGATCGGTGAATCGTCCCTCGACGATGGCCCGGTCGGCGCCGTGTCGCACGATCCCGGCGTCGGCGCGGACGCCGAGTAGCAGACCGATCCCGCTGACGACCATGGTCTTGCCGGCGCCGGTTTCGCCGGTCACCACGGTCATCCCGCTGGCCGGCTCGATGGTGACGTCGGCGATCACCCCGAGGTTGGAGATCCGTAGTTCGACGAGCATCTACTTGCGTCCCGCGCCCCGGAACCCGTCGATGGGCAGTTCGAACTTCTTCACCAGCCGTGAGGTGAACGGCTGCTCCTGCAGGCGGGCGACGCGCAAGTTGTGGCTGCCCCGCTTGATGCGCATCTTCGTGCCGGGGACGATGTCGGTGGTTCGGCGCCCGTCGCACCACAGCGTGGCATGCGCCCGGTTTTCCGAAAGGGTCAGGTCGACCACCGCGTCGGGGGCCAGCACCATCGGACGGGCGAACAGCGCGTGCGCGGCCATCGGGATGACCAGGAACGCCTGCACGTCCGGCCAGATGATGGGGCCGCCGAGCGAGAAGGCGTAGGCGGTGGAGCCGGTCGGGGTGGAGACCAGCATGCCGTCGCAGCCCCATCTGGACACCGGCAGGCGGTCGATCTCGACCAGGATGTCGAGCATCTTCTCGCGGGCGGCCTTCTCGACCGACACCTCGTTGACGGCGAAGGACGACCAGATCCGCTCACCTTCGGGTGAGGTGATTTCGACCGACAGGGTGAGCCGCTCCTCGACGAAGTAGTTGCGGTCGGCCACCTGGTCGACCAGCTTGTGGACGTCGTGGGACTCCAGCTCCGCCAGGAAGCCGACGTGGCCCAGGTTGACCCCGAGCAGCGGCACCCCCAGCGGAACCACCGACTCGGCTGCCCGAAGGATCGTGCCGTCGCCGCCGAAGACCACCATGAGCTCGACCCGGCCGAGCGATTCCCGGGTGGCCTGGTGGATCTCCAGGTCGCCCAGCCGCCGGGTCAGGTCGGGGATCCGCTCCCCGAGCCCGACGCACTCGATGCCGTTGGCCGCCATTTCGTGCACGAACTGAACCGCGACATCGACCGCTTCCGGGCGGGCGGGGTGCAGGATGACGCCAACTCCGCGTCGACCCGGTTGGCTGACGTCCTGCTGTTCGTTCTTGGCCACGTTGAGCAGCCTACTCGCGTCGGCCGACAGGCTGGCGGTGCGATCCGGCGCCGGGACGGACCGGTCCGCACCGTCAATCAGGTCGGTCGGCCGGCGGTCGCTCGAAGCAGGCGAAGTGTTCCACGTTGCCGGCCGGCCCGGGCAGGGTGCTGTCCGATCGCCAGCGGGCTTGCCACCCCAGCCCGGCGGCGTCGCCGAGCACGCCTTCGATCGCCTCCGACCGGTCTGTTGCGGAGTGGACTACGCCCCCGGGGCCCAGCCGTTCCCGGCCCACCTCGAACTGCGGTTTGATCATCAAGAGCGCCCGGCCGGCTGGGGTGAGGACGCCGAACAGTGGACGCAGCAGCAGCCGCAGGGAGATGAACGAGACGTCGGCGACCACCAGGTCGACCGGCCGGTCGTCCAGGTGGGCGAGGGTGAGGTCGCGCAGGTTGAGCCGTTCGCGAACGCGCACCCGCGGGTCGTCGCGCAGCTGGCCGGCCAGCTGGTCGTGGCCGACGTCCACGGCGTAAACCTCGCGGGCGCCCCGGCTGAGCAGCACCTGGGTGAATCCGCCGGTGGACGCGCCGGCATCCAGCACCCGGTGTGGGACCGTGACACCTGAGGCGTCCAGCGCCCCGAGCAGCTTGTGGGCGGCCCGCGACACCCACGGGTCGGTTTGGGTGGTCACCCGGTCGTGCGAACGCACCGGGTGGCCCGGCCTGGTCACCACCCGGCCGTTGAGCTGCACCCGGCCGGCGCGGATCAGTTCGGCGGCGTGTGATCTCGACCTGGCCTGCCCGGCCGCCACCACCGCCACGTCGAGGCGGACGCTCACCTGTGCTGGGTCACCGGTCTCGGCGCCGGGATCGGCTGCCGGGAGGTCTCCAGCACGCGCACCAGCACCTCGTGGGCGGCGACGAGCCGGTTCAACTGCTCGGTCGCATCCAGTTGTTCCAGGCCCGCAAGACCGGCCAGCGCGGCGTCGATCTGCGGCTGCCCGGTGATGGGGGCTTCGCTGGCCGGCTGCGGCTGTTCGGTCATGGCAGCCGGTCCAGGGCGGCGAGCGAGGCCGTAGCGTCCAGCTCGGGGGAGTGCCAGGTGAGGTGCACGATCGCCCACAGCGCGTCCAACTGCTGGCTGAGGTCGGCAAGCGGGGCGCTGACCTCGATCCGGCCAGCGACGACGCGGGCGGTGGCGCCCCGGCAGGTCACTTCGTCACCGTTCCAGACAGCTTCCCGACGCGGACGCAGCAGTCCGCGCAGGTCATGGCCGATGGCCGTGGGACGCTGCTTGGGGATCGCCCGGGCAAGTTCCCACTTGCCGTGGGCGCCGGTGAAGACCAGGAAGGAGTCGATCTCGACGTTGTTGGCGCCCTCGATATCGGTGTCGAGGCGGTCACCGACAAAAATCGGACGCGTGGCCGCCATCCGCCTGATGGTCTCCTGCAGCAACGGCGGGTACGGCTTGCCGGCGACGATCGGATCGACGTCGACGCAGACCCGGACGCAGGCGATCTGGGAGCCGGCTCCGGGTGTCATGCCCAGGTTGGTGGGCCGGTTGATGTCGGTGTTCGAGCCGTACCAGCGGGCTCCGCGCTGGACGGCGAAGGCGGCGTCGTCGAGCCGCGGGAAGCACATGTCCGGGTCGTAGCCCTGCACCACGGCGTCGGGGGCATGGGTGTGGTCGGGTACCAGGTTGAATCCGACGGCGGTCATCTCGTCGGCCAGCGCCTGCGAACCGCAGGCCAGCACCTTCGACCCGGCGGGCAGTTCACGGGCCATCAGTTGTGCGATGGCCTGTGCGCTGGTGACAACGTCGTCGGCGTCGCATTCGATGCCCAGTTCGTTGAGGTGCTCGACCACCACATCGGGGCTGCGGCCCGCGTTGTTGGTGACGAATCCGACCCTGACCCCCAGTTCGCGCAGATCGGCGATGCTCTCCGGGGCGCCGACCACCGGTTCGGGTCCGAGGTAGACCACGCCGTCCAGGTCGAACATCGCGCAATCGTAGTCATCGATCAACCGGCTCACTGCTCCTCCTCGGCGTTGTTGCCCTGCCCCGGCTCGACGGGCAGGCGGTCGTGGTCGTCCTCGACGACCTCGACATCCATGATCTCGAACTCGTCGTCGACCGGCTCGTCGCTGGGCTCGATGCCATCGAGTTCAGCTATGGCTGCCGAGATGGCAAGGCTGTCCTGGTCGTCGTAGTTGCGCACCGACAGTAGCCACTCACGGGCCGCTTCGGTCTTGCCGGCAGCTGCCAGCAGGTTCGCGTAGCCGAAGCGCAGCCGGGCCTGCCCCAGCCGGCCGCCACGACCGCTACTGATGGCGTCCTTGAGCAGGCGCATCGCCTCGGCACGCTGCCCCAGATCGTCCCGGACGCCCGCCTCCACCAGGAGCAACTCCACCTGCTGGGGGACGCTGAGCCGGGCCTGGCGGGCCTGCCGCAGGGTGCGCAGCGCCGCCTGGTGCTTGCCCACGGCACGCTCGCAGTCGGCGATCACCGGCAGGTAGTCGTCATCGCCGCTCATCCGGTGGATGGCGCGGTACTCGGTCAACGCGGTTTCATAGTCCTCGGCGGCGTACGCCGTCTCCGCGGTCACCTCACGCACCACGGGCAGTCGGGACGCCAGCCGGCGCGCCACCAGGGCGTGCCGCAGCGCTAACTGCGGGTCGGTGTCGACCAGTTCACCGACGGCCCTCAGGTGACCGCCCACTCGCGCCGCAAGGTTCTTGTTCAGGCCCCGAAGCTCGGCCCGCAGGGGTGTGGGCAGGCCGGTCTCGTCGTAACCGGTCGGCAACTCCGGTTCGTTCTCGGCAGGCTCCAGGCCTGGCGGAACGGGACGCGGCTCCTCGACCGTCCTCGGCTGCCTGCCGTAGGCGCGGTCGTCCTCCCGACGGGGACCCGGCTGACGTCGAGCGGTGCGGGGGCCGCCGGACCTGTCCCGTTCGCTGAAGTCCCGGACGCCAGCAGCCCGGCGACCTACCGGGGGACGGCCGGAGCGCTCCCCCGCGCGATAGTCACCTTCCCGCGGGGGCCGGCGTTCGGCAGAGGGACGCCGCCGC
>NZ_JBASCI010000176.1:0-5150 GCF_049651565.1 Brooklawnia sp. | reverse complement strand
GCCAGGTACTCCAGCCGGCAGCGGTCGCACTGCGCCAGGTGCCCGAGCAGCCGGCCCTCGTCGGCGGCCGCGATGTCCCTGAGCGCCAGCGCGACCAGCTCGTCGGCTTCGGCGTGGTTGGTCATTGCTCATCCACCTCCATCGCCAGCCGCATCCTCAGCAGGCCGGTGCGGATCCGGGTCTTGGCGGTGCCGAGCGGAATCCTCTCGTGGTCGGCGACCTCCTGCGCGGTGTTGCCACCGATGACCGCCAGGATCACCGCCCGGGCCTGGTCGGGCGGCAGCCGGCGCAGCTGCCTGGCCGCCTCGACCGCCTCCAGGTGGACGCCCATCACGTCGGTTGCGCTGCCCCGGGTGGCGGCTATCAGCTGGTCGAGCACCCCGTCCTCGATGGGTGTCACCCGCCTGGCCCGGATCACGTCGATGGCCAGGTTCCGGGTGATGGTGAGCAGCCAGGTGATCACGGCACCCCGGCGTTGGTCGTAGCTGCCGGCCGCCCGCCAGGCACGCAGGAACGCCTCCTGGCTGACGTCCTCGGCCAGTCCCCGGTCGTGCGTGATCGAGATCGCCAGCCCGAACACCGCCCGCTCGAACCGCCGGACGAACGCGACGATCGCCTGGTCGTCGTTGACCGACATGCCGGCGACCAGGTCGGCGTCCGACGCCCGATCGGCGCGCGGGAAGAGCGTCACATCAGGTGATACGGTCCAGCCATCCGAAACGATTGCGTCATCGGGCAATCCACTGCGGCGTCTGGGTCGTATCATCTACGTCCCCTCGCCCGGGGCAGCGCCAACCACGGCGTCCAGCACAACCTGGAGGAAGCCATGTCCACCAGATCAGTGTCACCCGGCAAGTTGATCGCCGGATCCATCCTTGGGCTGGCCTTGCTTGCCGCCTGTTCCGGCGGCGCGTCGCCCGGCGACGACACCGCCACAGCCGTCCCGCCCGCCGTTACGACGACCGCGTCCACCGCGCCGGTGACCCCGACCACGCCGATCGGGACACCGACCAGTACGACCGCTCCACCTGCCGACGCCAGCCCGCTGACCCTGACCATCTCCGACACCGACCTCGGGCCGATCCTGGTCGACGGTGCGGGCATGACCCTCTACATGTTCACCAACGACAGTCCGAACATGTCCGCCTGCGAGGGCCAGTGCCTGGTGAACTGGCCGCCGCTGCTGGGTGAGCCGGTCGCCGGCGTCGGCGTGGATGAATCGCTGCTCGGTTCCTTCGAGCGCGGCGACGGCGAGGTGCAGGCGTCCTACAACGAGTGGCCGCTGTACTACTGGGCCGCCGACAACGCCCCCGGTGACATCACCGGCCAGGGTGTGGGCGGGGTCTGGTTCGTGCTGGACGCCGACGGCAACCCGGTCGAGGGCTGAGCCATGGACTTCGGTCTGCCGTTGCACCCGCTGATAGTGCATGGGGCGGTGGTGCTGATCCCGCTGGCCGCGCTGGGGGCGATCCTGGTGGTCATCTTCCCGAAGATCCGCACCCGGTACGGGCTGCTGACCGAGCTGTTCGCCTTGGCCGCCACCGCCGCCGCGTTCGGCGCCCGCCTCACCGGCCCGATCCTGGCCGACGACCTGGGCATGGGCGGCTCGGAACGGATCGAACGCCACATGACCCTTGGGGTATGGACACCGTGGCCGGTGCTGCTGCTCGCGCTGGTGCTGCCGGTCTACCTGTGGGCGGCGAGGTCGAAGGACGACGGCGGTAGCCGGACGCCCTTCCTGATCGCCGGCATCGTCACCGTGCTGGCGGCCGTGGCCAGCGTGGTCTTCATCGTGCTGACCGGGGACTCCGGGGCCCGGGCGGTCTGGGGGCGTTGACCGAGCCCGGGGACGGGTCCTGGCTACAGGACCTCCCCCGGCCGGTAGGCCGCGGCCTCCGGTTCGGCGTCCACCAGCACCTGAACGCGCTGCACCACCCGCTCGACCTGCCGGGCGGCCGCACCGGTCAGCTCCAGCGGCTGGCTGATCAGCGCCGACAACTCATCCCGGCTCAGCCCCAGCCGCCCGTCGTCGGCGAGCCGGTCGAAAAGGCCGTTGTCCCGAGAGCCGGATTCGCGCATGTCAAGCACGGTCGCCACCGCGTTCTCCTTGATCACCTCGTGGGCGTCCTCACGGCCGATGCCCTTGCGCACGGCGGCCATCAGCACCTTGGTGGTGGTCAGGAACGGCAGGTAGCGGTCGAGCTCGGCGGCGATCACCTTCGGGTAGGCGCCGAAGTCGGCGAGCACGGTGAGGAACGTCTCGAACAGCCCATCGAGAGCGAAGAACGCGTCCGGCAACGCCACCCGGCGCACCACCGAGCAACTCACGTCGCCCTCGTTCCACTGGTCGCCGGACAATTCGCCGACCATGGACAGGTAGCCGCGGATCACGACCGACAGCCCGTTGACCCGCTCGCAACTGCGGGTGTTCATCTTGTGCGGCATCGCCGAGCTGCCGACCTGGCCCTTCCTGAAGCCCTCGGTGACCAGGTCGTCGCCGGCCATCAGCCGGATGCTGGTGGCCATGTTGGACGGGGCCGCCGCGGTCTGGGCCAGCGCACTGATCACGTCCAGGTCGAGCGAGCGCGGGTACACCTGGCCGGTCGAGTCCAGCACGTGCTCGAAGCCCAGCCCGGACGCGATCCGCTGCTCCAGTTCGTCCAGCTTGCCGAAGTCGCCGCCCAGCAGGTCGAGCATGTCCTGGCTGGTACCCATCGGACCTTTGATGCCCCGGGCCGGGTAGCGCCGGATCAGCCCGTCCAGCCGGGCGTGTGCGATCAGCAGTTCGTCGGCGCAGGTGGCGAACCGCTTGCCGAGCGTGGTCACCTGCGCGGCGACGTTGTGGCTTCGTCCCACGATGGGCTGGTCGGCGTACCTGACGGCCAGGTCGGCCAGCCGGGTGAGCACCGTGACCACCCGGGACCGGACCAGCTTCAACGACTCCAGCACCTGCATCTGCTCGACGTTCTCGGTGAGGTCACGGCTGGTCATGCCCTTGTGCACGTGCTCGTACCCGACCAGCCCGTTGAACTCCTCGATCCGGGCCTTGACGTCGTGCCGGGTGATCCGTTCACGGTCGGCGATGGAGTCCAGGTCGACGTGGTCGACAAGGGCGCTGTACCCGGCGATCACCTGGTCGGGGTCGTCGCCGCCGAAGTCGACACCCAGGTCGCGTTGGGCCTCCAGGACGGCGATCCACAGCCGCCGCTCGGCGACGATCTTGTTCTCCGCCGACCAGATCCGGCGCATCCTCGCCGACGCGTAGCGGCTGGCCAGCACATTCGGGACTGTCATGGTTCTCCTTGTCAGACGCCGTTGGCGGCGATCTCGAGGACGGCCTTGGCGGCGATGTCGAAGCGGCAGAACCCCTCGGCGAAGTCGATCCGGGTGATGTGTTCGTAGGCGTTGCGGCGCGCAGCGGCGAGGTCATCCCCAGCCGCGACGACGACCAGCACGCGGCCGCCGCTGGCCACCAGTTGCCCGGTGGCGTCCAGCGAGGTGCCGGCCTGGATCACGTAGGCGTCCGAGGTGTCGGGTGGCAGGACGATCTTGCAACCGACATGCGGGGACGCCGGGTAGCCCTGCGCGGCCAGCACGACGCAGACCCCGGCGCGGTCGTCGAACTCCAGTTCGCCGAAGCTGTCCAGCGTCCCGGTAGCGGCCGCGTACAGCACCTGGGCCAGCGGAGTACGCAGCAGCGGCAGCACCGCCTCGGTTTCGGGGTCACCGAACCTGGCGTTGAACTCGACCACCCGGGGGCCGCGCGAGGTGATCGCCAACCCGACGTAGAGCAGCCCGGTGAACGGGGTGCCCAGTTCGCGCATCCGGGCCAGCGTGGGGTGAACGACTTCGGTCATCACTTGGTCCACCACCCCGGGCGCGAGCCACGGCAGCGGCGAATAGGCGCCCATGCCGCCGGTGTTCGGGCCCTGGTCGTCGTCGCCGACCCGCTTGAAGTCCTGGGCGGGCTGCAGCGCGAGCGCGTTGGTGCCGTCGGTGATCACGAACAAGCTGGCCTCCGGGCCGTCCAGGTACTCCTCAACGACTACCCGGTCGCAGTCGCGGCCGTGCTCGATCGCCGCCTGCCGGTCGGTGGTCACCAGCACCCCCTTGCCGGCTGCCAGGCCGTCGTGCTTGACCACGTACGGCGGCCCGAACCGGTCGAGGGCGGCCACCAGTCCGGCTTCGTCTTGGCAGACCACGCAGTCCCCGGTCGGGACCCCGGCCTCGGCCATCACCTGCTTGGCGAACGACTTGGAACCCTCCAGCCGGGCGGCGGCCGCGCTCGGACCGAAGCAGGCGATGCCGGCTGCCCGCACCGCGTCAGCCACCCCTGCGACCAGCGGCGCCTCGGGGCCGATCACCACCAGGTTCGCGCCGATCCGGGACGCCAGTGCGGCGACCGCTTCCGGATCACACGGATCGACCGGGTGGTTGGCGGCGAAGGCGGCAGTGCCCGGGTTGCCGGGCGCCACGTGCACCGCTGCCACGGCGGGATCGGCGGCGATCGCCCGCGCCAGCGAGTGTTCGCGCCCTCCCGATCCGACGACGAGAACGGTCAACGCAAGCTCCGGCGCATTCACGCATCGAGTCTACTGGCAGCAGGGCGCGTCAAGCTCTGCGCCCGGTTGGGCGGCGCCACGTTGACAGGCAGTTCCTGGGAGGTGTCGTGATCTGGCTGATCCTGTTGGTCGAGGCCGCCGTCCTGGTCGGGACGGTGTACCTGGTTCGCACCGAACCCCGCCGGGCACTCAATGCCCCGCTGATCGGGGTGGTGACGCTGGCGATGCTCGGCTCGGTCGGGGTGGGCGCCGCTTCGGTCGGGGTGGGCGCCGCTTCGGCGCCGGTGGCCGCCGGCGTTGGCCTGGTCATGATCTCTTCGCCGCTGTGGCTGAGCGGCCTGGTGCTGGCGCTGCTGGCCAGCGGATTCAAGATGCTGGCCCGGGGTGGCCGCTCGATCAGCGACCTGCTCGGTGGGCTGAGCGGCCTGGCATTGATCGGCGTGCTGCTGCTCGGCTTCTGGCTGATCGCACTCGACCAGCGGTGGACCGTCGCGCTGGGGATCTGGTTGGTGCTGGTGACCAGTTGGCTGGGGTTCCTGTTCTTCTCGATGGTCAGCTACCAGTGGTTCTACTCGGTGATCGCCGCCC
>NZ_JBASCI010000175.1:0-2962 GCF_049651565.1 Brooklawnia sp. | reverse complement strand
CGCCTGCGCCCCGAGGTCTGGGACGCCTGGCGGGCGGCCAACCCCACCACCTGAGATGCCCCGCAGCACCCGACCGGGCAGCCCGCCCGCAGGTGCGGAACCCGGCCGTTCTAGTGTGATCCCGTGCGACACGCTGCCCGGGACTACTCGCTCACGCCGCTCAACATCTACTGGGAGGTGACCCAGGCCTGCGCGTTGGCCTGTCGGCACTGCCGGGCCTCCGCGATGCCCGACGCCCACCCCCGCCAACTGAGCCACGAGGAGGGCGTGGCGTTCATCCGCCAGATCCCGCAGTTCGGCGACCCGATGCCGACCCTGATCCTCACCGGCGGTGACCCGCTGGAGCGCCACGACCTTCTGCCGTTGATCGATGAGGCCCGCCGGCTCGGCGTCGACGTCTCGATCACACCGGCCGCCACCGGCGCGCTCACCAAGGAGGTGCTGGCCACCCTGGCCGCCCACGGCGTGTCCGGCCTGGGGCTGAGTCTCGACGGGTCCACCGCTGAACGCCACGACGCGATCCGCGGCATCCGGGGTACCTACGAGCGCACCCTCGCCGCCATCGGGTGGGCGGGCGAACTCGGCCTGCCGGTGCAGGTGAACACGCTGGTCACCGCGGGCACTGCCGCCGACATCCCGGCGGTCTACGAACTGCTCGAGTCGATGCCGCTCACCAGGTGGAGCCTGTTCTTCCTGATCAGCGTCGGCCGGGGCACGTTACTCGAACCGCTGTCGCCCAGGGACGGCGAGGAGTTCATGGCCTGGGTCCACAAGATCAGCTCCGCGGCTCCGTTCGTCGTCGCCACCACCGAGGCGCCCTCGTACCGCCGGGTGGCCATCGAACAGATGCGGGCCGCCGGCCTCACCGCCGAGCAGACCCGGCGCAGCCGGGTGGCCCGCAGCTTCGGGGTGCGCGACGGCCACGGCGTGATGTTCGTCTCGCACCTGGGTGAGATCTGCCCGGCCGGTTTCCTGCCCATCCCGGTGGGCGACGTGCGCACCGACTCCATCGTCGAGGTCTACCGGGACGCACCACTGTTCAAGTCGCTGCACGACCCGCGCCAGTTGACCGGCCGGTGCCACCACTGCCAGCACCAGCAGATCTGCGGCGGATCCCGCGCCCGGGCCTACGCCGCCCACGGTGACCCGCTCGCCGAGGACCCGTTCTGCCCGCACATCCCGCCGCACTACACCCGCACGCCGCAGCCGGTCGAGGCCGCCCGGTGAGGGTGGCGGTCGTCGGGGCCGGTATGGCCGGGCTGTCGGCCGCGGTCGACCTGCTCGATGCCGGCGCCGAGGTCACCCTCATCGAGGCCGCCCCGACAGCGGGCGGCAAGGTGCAGACCGAGCACGTGGACGGCTTCACCATCGAGCACGGTCCCGACTCGTTCGTCTCCTACCGGCCCGCCGCCGCCGAACTGGCCCGCCGGTTCGGGCTCGGCGAGCAGATCATCCAGGTCACCGAGCCGAGGGTGGTGTACCTGCGCAGCGCCGACCGGATGGTGCCGCTGCCGGAGGGAATGGGGCTGGTGCTGCCCACCCGGCTCGGGCCGTTCGTCCGCACCCGGTTGTTCAGCTGGCCGCAGAAGCTGCGCGCCGGCCTCGACCTCATCCTGCCCCGATACCTGGGCGACGACGACGTGGCGATCGGCGAGTTCCTGCGCCACCGGCTCGGCCAGGCCGTCATCGAACGCCTCGCCGACCCGCTGATCGGCGGCATCTACGGCACCTCGATCGAGGAGCTCAGCCTCGACTCGGTGCTGCCGATACTGCGCAGCCACGAGCGCAACAGCCGCAGCCTGATCCTGGCCAGTCTGAAGTCCGGCCGCACCACAGGCAGCGGCGGATCCCCGTTCCGGACCCTGCGCGGCGGGCTCGCTGACCTGGTCGACGCGGTGACCGTGCACCTGCGCGCCCAGCCTGGCTACCGGGAACGCTTCGGGGTGGCGGCTGCCGACTGCTCAACCCACGACGGTGCCTCGCGGCTGCGACTCGACACCGGTGAGGTGATCGAGTCCGACGCCGTCATCCTCGCCACCCCCGCGCCGGTCGCCGCCGGGCTGGTCGCCGGGGAGTTGCCAGGCGCAGCGGCGGCACTGCGCACCATCCCGCACGCATCGACCGCGGTGGTGACGCTCGGCTACCCGGCCGACGCCTTCCCATCCCCGCCAGTCGGGCACGGGTTCCTGGATGCCGGCAGCGGGTCCCCGTCCAGCGGCTGCACGATCTCGTCCGGCAAGTGGGTTGGCCGGGCCCCCGAGGGCAGCGTGCTGATCCGGTCGTTCCTGCCCGAACGCGCCCACGCCCTGCAACAGCGTGCGGACGCCGAGGTCTTCGCCGTCATCGAGCAGGACGTGGCCGACACCTTCGGCGTCCGCGGCGAACCCTGCGTGCGCCGCATCGCCAGGTGGGACGACCGGATGCCCAAGTACGTCGTCGGGCACAAGCACCGGCTGAACGCGATCCACGCGGCGTTGTCGACCCGCCCGCAGTGGCAACTGGCCGGCGCCAGCTACCGCGGCGTCGGCTTGCCCGACGTGGTGACGTCGGGCAAGGCGGCTGCCGCCGCGGTACTGGATCAGTTCGGCCGCTGAGCCTGCGCCGCGGCCCGGGCAGCCCCGGGTAGGGCCGCGACGATCCGCTCCACCGCAGTGTCATCGTGCGCGGCGGAGACGAACCACGCCTCGAAGACGCTCGGCGGCAGGGCGACCCCGGCGTCCAGCATCGCGTGGAAGAACGCCGGGAACCGCCACGACTCCTGGGCCTGCGCGCCGGCGTAGTCGGCCACCGCACCAGCACCCCAGAACCCGTGCGGGGTGGCGCCGCCGTCGGGCAGCTCACCGAACATGATCGAGAACAGGTTCCCGGCCCGCTGCAACGAGTGCGCCACCCCTGCCTCGACCAGGGCCGCGCTGGCGGCGTTCCCGACCGCCTGCGCGACGTGGTCGACCCGCGCGTACAC
>NZ_JBASCI010000174.1:0-4677 GCF_049651565.1 Brooklawnia sp. | reverse complement strand
GTCCGCGCCGGTGCCCGGCTCGCCGAGAGCCTGCTCGCCCGACTGCCCGACCGGGCAGCGTTGCCGGCCGGCCCCGCCGACCCGGTCGACCTGCAACTGTTGGGGCCCGGGCAGCCAATGGCGTTCGGGCTGCCGCTGACCGCCCGGCGCGCCGACATCCTGGCGCTGCTGGTCGACCACCCTGACGGCCTGACCGCCGACGAGATCGCCTACCGGCTGTTCGGGGACGACGGCAAGGCCACCACCGTCCGCGCCGAGATCCACCGCATCCGACAGCAGTTCCCCGGCCTGGTGGTTGGCCGGCCCTACCGGCTGGCGGCCGGCGTCCGCACCGATGTCGGGTTGGTCCGCGAGCTGGCGTCCCGCGGCTCGGCGCTGGCGGCGGTCAACGCGTACTCCGACGACCTGCTGCCCAGATCCACGGCGCTGGAGGTCGAGATGATCCGCAGCGAGCTGCGGCAGACGGTGCGGGCCGCAGCGATCGGCAGCGGCGGGGCGGCGCTGGCGTCCTGGTGTGATTCGCGGGCCGGACGCCACGACCTGGCCGCGATCGAGCGTCGGCTGGCCGAGCTGTCGGCCGGTGACTGGGGCCGGGAGCACCTGCTGGCCAGGCGCCGCCGGCTGCTGGCCGACCCGGCCTGACCACCCGAGGGTGCGGTTGCCACGCCGCTGCAACCCTGGCCCCGGCAGGCTGGGCGCAATCGTCGAGAGGAGTCGGGCGTGACGCGTGTCGGGATCATCGTCAACCCAGCTTCCGGCCACGACATCCGTCGGCTGGTCTCGGCCGCAACCGTGGTCGACAACAGCGAGAAGGGCGCGATGACGGTGCGGCTGCTGGCCGGCCTGGGCGCCACCGGGGTCGACGAGGTGCTGATGATGCCGGCCGACCTCACCATCGCCCGGGCCATCGAACGGGTCTCGCGTTCACTGCAGGTGCAGGGCCTGACCGCCCCGCTGCCGCAGCTCACCTGGCTCGACCAGCCCACCACCTACCAGGCCCGGGACACCATCGCGGCCCTGGCGGCGATGGTCGAGGTCGGGGTGGACGCGCTGTGCGTGCTCGGCGGCGACGGTACCCAGCGGCTCGTCCACGGCCGGGTCGATGAGATCCCGGTGCTGCCGTTGTCGACCGGCACCAACAACATCTACCCGGTGTGGACCGAGGCCACCGTGGCCGGCATCGCGACCGGGCTGGTCGCCACCGGCCGGGTGGACCGCGCCGACGGCTGCGTCCGGGAGAAGGCCCTCGAGGTCACCTGTGCGGGACGCACCGAAGCAGCGCTGGTGGACGTCGGGGTGATCTCCGACACCTTCGCGGGGGCGCGGGCGATCTGGCGACCCGACCACATCCACGAAGTGGTGGTCTGCTTCGCTGATCCCAGCGCGATCGGGCTGAGCGCGATCGCGGCCGCCGTGACCGACCTGCCGCGCGGCGCCGACCACGGCGCCCGGGTGGTTATCGGGGACGGGCCGACCGTCCGGGTGCCGATCGCCCCGGGACTCGTGGTCGAGGTGCCGGTCGCCGAGGTCACCCCGCTGCCGATGGGCGAGACCACCGAGCTGATGTCGGTGCCGGGAACGATCTCGGTGGACGGGGAACGCGAGATCGAGCGGTACCGCGGGGAACCGGCCACCGTCACCCTCACCGATGGGCCGTGGCGGATCGTGGTCGACCAGGTGCTGCGTGCAACGCGACTGCAACGGGACACCGGTTAGCCTGCCGTCACAGGCGGTGCCGCATCGTCGTGGTGCCGCCGCGACGAACGGAGACAGGGGATGACCGACACCGCGAGCGGGACCATACCCGCCAGTGAGCTGCTCCAGGCATATCGGACGATGCGGACGATCCGGGCCTTCGAGGAGCGCGTCTACAAGGAGTTCCAGACCGGGCAGATGCCTGGTTTCGTGCATCTGTACGCCGGTGAGGAGGCGGTGGCGACCGGCGTGTGCGACGTGCTGCGGCCCGACGACTACATCGCCAGCACCCACCGCGGCCACGGCCACGCCATCGCCAAGGGCTGCGATGTGGTGGCCATGATGGCCGAGCTGTACGGCAAGGCGACCGGCACCTGCAAGGGCAAGGGCGGATCGATGCACATCGCCGACCTGTCCACCGGCATGCTGGGTGCCAACGGCATCGTGGGTGGCGGCCCGCCGCTGGTGTGCGGGGTGGGGCTGTCTGCCAAGGTCCGCGGCACCGACCAGGTCGGGGTGTCGTTCACCGGCGACGGCGGCTCCAACCAGGGCACCTTCCTGGAGAGCCTCAACTTCGCCGCCGCAATGAACCTGCCGGTGGTCTTCGTGATCGAGAACAACGGTTACGCCGAGGCCACCGCCAGCACCTTCCACCAGTCCGGCATCGACGTCGCCAAGCGGGCCGACGGCTTCGGGCTGCCCGGCGTCGTGGTCGACGGACAGGACTACTTCGCGGTCCGGGAGGCGGCAGCCGAGGCGGTCGGGCGCGCCCGGGCCGGCGGCGGGCCGTCCCTGATCGAGTGCAAGACGGTCAGGTACTTCGGCCACTTCATCGGCGACCAGCAGAAGTACCGGGCCCCGAACGAGGTGAAGGACGCCCGCGAGAACCGCGACCCGCTGAAGAACTTCCGGGCCCGCGTCACCCAGGCCGGGGTCCTGACCGATGAGCAACTCGACGCCATCGATGCCGAGGTCGCCGAGCTCATCGACCGAGCCGTGGCCGAGGCGCAGGCCGCGCCGTTCCCGGCTCCCGAGTCCGCCCTCGAAGACGTCTACGTCTCGTACTGACAAAGGAAGACAGCCATGACCCGAAAGATCTCATACCAGCAAGCGATCAACGAGGCGATCCGGCAGGAGATGGAGGCCGACCCCACCGTGGTGCTCTTCGGTGAGGACGTCGCCGGCGGCGCCGGCGCGCCCAGTGGCGAGGACGACGCCTGGGGCGGCGTGCTCGGGGTGACCAAGGGCCTGAAGAAGCTCTTCCCCGACCGGATCCTGGACACCCCGCTGAGCGAATCCGCGATCATGGGGACCGCCGCCGGGGCGGCGGCGTCCGGGCTGAAGCCGATCGGTGAACTGATGTTCATCGACTTCTTCGGCGTCTGCTTCGACCAGATCTACAACCAGGCGGCGAAGTTCCGCTACATGTTCGGCGGCAAGGCCGAGACCCCGATGGTGATCCGCACCATGTACGGGGCCGGCATGAACGCCGCCGCGCAGCACTCCCAGGCGCTGTACCCGGTCTTCACCCACATCCCGGGATTGAAGGTCGTGCTGCCGTCCAACCCGTACGACGCGAAGGGTCTGCTGCTGACCGCGATCCGCGACAAGGACCCGGTCATCTTCTGCGAGCACAAGATGCTCTACACCATGAAGGGGGAGGTGCCGGAGGAGCGGTACACCGTCCCGTTCGGGGTGGCCAGGGTGGTGCAGGAGGGCGACGACGTGACGGTCGTGGCGCTCGGCCAGATGGTCGGATTCGCGCAGAAGGCGATCGGCCTGCTGGACGGCGTCTCGGTCGAACTGATCGACCCGCGCACCACCTCACCGTTCGACGAGGAGGCGGTGCTGCGCAGCGTCGAGAAGACCGGCCGGCTGGTGGTGGTCGACGAGTCCAGCCCACGGTGTGGGATGGCCGCCGACATCGCGTCGCTGGTGGCCACCAAGGGGTTCGACTACCTGCGGGCGCCGATCCACAACGTGACCCCACCGCACACCCCGGTGCCGTTCGCCGCGCCGCTGGAGCGGTACTACCTGCCCAGCCCGGAGCGGATCGCCGAAGCGGTCAACGAAGTCGCCGGAGTGAAGGAGAGGGTGTGACATGGCGGAGTTGAGGAACATCACCATGCCGAAGTGGGGCCTGTCGATGACCACCGGCACGGTGACCGGCTGGCGGGTAGCGGTCGGTGACCGGATCGCCGAGGGCGACGCCGCGCTCGAGGTGGCCACCGCCAAGATCGAGGGTGAGGTCGAGTCGCCGGTCTCCGGTGTGGTGCGCCGCATCATCGCCGAGGAGGACGACGAACTGCCCGTCGGCGCACTGTTGGCGGTGGTCAGCGACGAGGAGGTGTCCGAGGCCGAGATCGACGCCCACATCGCCGAGTTCCAGGCCAACTTCGTGCCACCCGAGGAGGAGTGATTCCGGCCGGTCGGTCAGGCCGGGTTCAGCAACAGCACCAGGGGTAGCGGGCTGGTGAGCAGCAGCGTGCTCGCCAGCACCGCCCACTTGTGGTTGACCAGTTCGGCCACGAACTCGCGGACGACGCCGGCCGGCCAGTAGTACCAGGAGACCGGGGCGCCGGCCACCTGGATGGGCAGCCGTAGCCGCCGGGCAAGGTCTGCGGTGCGCAGCACGTGGAAGTTGCTGGTCACGGCCAGGCCGGTGGCGTCCGGACCCAGCTGCGGGTCGTCGGCCACCAGCCTGGCGGTGTAGCGCAGGTTCTCCTCGGTGTTGGTGGACGCGTCCTCCAGCCGCACCAGTTCACCGGGCACCCGCAGTTCGGCGATGGCGTACTCCGCCATCGCGGCGGCCTCGGCGCACGGTTCGTCGTCGCCCTGACCGCCCGTCATGATCAGCACCGGCGAGTGCCCACGGGCGTGCCACGCGCTGCCGATCTGAGCGGCCCGGCGGACGCGGCTGGCCAGCACCCGGCCCACCTTGCCGTCGGCCAGGCCGGCGCCCAGCGCCACGATGTAGTCGGG
>NZ_JBASCI010000173.1:0-9189 GCF_049651565.1 Brooklawnia sp. | reverse complement strand
GTGAGTATTTGACGGCTTGAGCGCCGGGGGTTCGTGTGGCTGGGCGCCGGGGTTGGTGCGGTTGAGCGCCAGCGATGGCGTGGGTGGGGGCCACTGCTGGCGCTCATTCGCGGTCAGGCCTGCGAGGCGGTGTGTTCTCGCATGTTGTAGGTGCCGGTTTCGATCCAGATGGTGTTGTGGACGATTCGGTCGATGATGGCGTCGGCGTGGACTCCGGCGCCGAGGCGGGTGTGCCAGTCCTTCTGTTGGTATTGGGTGCAGAAGACGGTGGAGGTTTCGCCGTAGCGGCGTTCCATCAGTTCCAGCAGCATGCCGCGCATGGATTCGGTGGGCCGGTCGAGCAGCCATTCATCGATCACCAGGACGGTGAAGGCGGCGTATTTGCGCAGGAACTTGCCGGCTCCGCCGGGTTGTTCCTGGGCTGCGGTCCAGGCTTCTTCGAGGTCGGGCATCCGGATGTAGTGGGCGCGGATCCGGTGTTCGCAGGCCCGTTTGGCCAGGGCGCATCCCAGGTAGGATTTTCCGGAGCCGGTGAAGCCTTGGAAGACCACGTTCTGCTGCCGGGTCACGAATGAGCAGGCGCCCAGGTTGGCCAGCACGCCGCGGTCGAGGCCGCGTTGTTCGACCAGGTCGATGCGGCGCAGGTCGGCGTTGGGGTAGCGCAGCCCGGCCCGCCGGATCAGCCCGGTCACTTTCTGGTGGGTGAACGCCGAGTAGGCCTCATCGACCGCCAGCCGGAGTCGTTCCTCGAACGCCATCCCGACGGTCAGTAGCTGGTCCTGGGAGTCGATCGCGTGGATCAGTTCGGCGGCGTTCATCTCGCGCAGCTTGCGTTTGGTCTCGACGTCCAGCAACGAGGCGCTCATCGGGTGCCTCCTGCGTAGTAGTCGCTGCCGCGGACGTAGCCGCCGCTGTCGCCGTCGTCGGCATCTGCCGCCGGGTGGGGGCCGGTCTTGTCCTGGCCGGTGTCCAGGATCGGCCGCAGGTGGGCGTAGCGGACCCGCCGGATCGGGCTGCGTAACGCCAGCTGGCAGGCCGCCTCCAGCCGGGCCGGCGAGAACCTGCGGGTCAGTCGCAGCACCGCCAGGGCCGGGTCGTAGCCCTGCTCCTCGACCGGCACCGACTCGAAGACCCGGTCGATCACCGTGACGGTGGCCGGTCCGACCCGGGCGGCCCAGGCGTCGATCCGTGCCCGGTCCCACTCCTGCCAGCCCCGGCCTTCGGGAAGGTCAGCGTCGTTGGTGCGGTATTGGTTGTGCCGGGTCGGCGGCACCAGCAGGTGGCTGGACAGCCGCTCGTCACCGCGATAGATCTCGATCATGGTCGAGGTGATCCGCAGGTCGACCTTCGCCCCGATATGGGCGAACGGCACCGAGTAGTAGTTCTTCGCCCAGACCACGTGGCCGTTGCGGCCAACCTTGCGGCCATAGACCCACTGGCTGACCTCGAACGGCGCCGCCGGCAGCGGCCCGAGCAGCGGCTGCTCCTCGGCCGCGAACACGCTGCTGCGAGATCCTTCCCGCTTCTGGAACGGTTCGGCGTTATACGCTTCGACCCGCTCACCGATACGCGCCTGCAAACCGGCCAGGGTGGTGAACGTCTCATGACGCAACCCGGCGATCACCCAGGTCGCCACCTGGGACACCGTGTTCTCCACCGACGGCTTGTCCTTCGGGTGCCGCACCCGGGTCGGCAACACCGCCGCCGAATAATGCCCCGCCAACTCGCGGTAGGCGTCATTGAGCACCACCTCCCCCTCACGCGGATGACCGATCACACCGGTCTTCAAGTTGTCCGGCACGATCCGGGGCACCGTACCGCCGAAGAACTCGAACATCGCCACGTGCGCCCGCAACCACGACTCCTGCCGCATGTCCAACGACGCGTGCACGAACCCATACCGGCTGAACGGCAAACACCCCACGAACAAATACACCTTCGACAACTCACCGGTCGTC
Source organism: Brooklawnia sp. (assembly GCF_049651565.1). GTDB lineage: Bacteria > Actinomycetota > Actinomycetes > Propionibacteriales > Propionibacteriaceae > Brooklawnia. Next base: position 7,231 of record NZ_JBASCI010000173.1, on the reverse strand, counting down.
GGGTCCAGCAGCTCCATCGTCGGCCCCAACCAATCGACCTCGACACTACGGGCCGCCTTGTGACCGACCCGAGACGAAGCCCCCAACACGTTGACGTAGTCGCCATACAACCGGCAGAACCGGTCATAACTCATCACCGGCTGCCCGCCGTCGGCCGCATCGACATACTCCTGATGCAACAACCGCAGCGTCACACCCACCTTGGCCAATTCCCTGTGCATCTGATCCCAATCAGGTTGGGCGAACACGCTCTCCCGGACCCCACGGCCCGGGAACAATCGCTCATAAACCTGCCCGTCGGTCATCACCCGGGCCTCCTCCCAGCCCAGCCCGACCCGGTCAGCGGCATCGATCACCGCCTGCACGCTATGCCTCGACATCTGCTGCCCGGCAGCGATCGCCCTGCCCGACAAGCCCTGCGAACGAAGCTGCAACACCAGCCTCGCCTTGATCCTGCGTACCATTACCGGTACTCCTTCCCGCCCACGTGGCCCTCACATAGGCGGGAAGGAGCCTAGAAGCAGATGGCGCCCAACCACACCAACCCCGGCCCTCAACTACACCAATCCCGGGCCAAGCCAGCGGCGCTCAACCGCACCAACCCCGGCCCCCAGTACCGCGAATACTCAGTCTGTGGAAGCTCGCCCCCGACGTCCTCGCCCGCATCGGGGAACTGCGCGCGCCGAACGGCGAGGTCAGGATGCTGGTCAACCTGCAACGGGCCATCGACGCCGGCGCTCGGGTGGGGTACGTGGAATGTGCCGACTGGATCCACCTCGGGGGCACCCTGCCCAGCCCGGAGGAGAACGTGAACACCGTAGTGGAAAGGCTGGTCGCCCGCGCGGAATCCCCTGAGGCCGACGGGTACGGCTATGTCCAGCTCCTTCCTGTGGTCGCCCGCGCGGAATCCCCAGAGGGCAGGTCGGGATCATGACCGCGCAGGACAGCAGACCGGTCGCCGTCCACACCCCGTTGCGGATACCGTTCGCCGGCGGCCTCACCGACGTCAGGGCCTACGCCCACCGATTCGGCGGGGCCACCGTCAGCTCCACCATCGATCTGGGCATCAACGTCCGGATCGGCCCCAGCCCGACCGGCCGCTACGAGGTGTCGTCGGTGCTCGGCACCGAGGCCGCCGACCGCCAGGCCGACATCGGCAACGAACTGGTGCGGGAGGCGTTGCGCTCGGTCGGCCACCGGGGGCCACCGTTGGCCATCGACATCCGCGCCGACGTGGTCGACCACAGCGGACTCGGCTCGTCCGGGGCCACCACTGTCGCCCTGCTGCATGCGCTGCGCGCCCGGCGCGGCGAGCAGCCGGACGCGGTGGCCCTGGCGCGGGAGGCGTCCCACATCGAGGTGGACGTGCTGGGCGGCGCGTCCGGCTACCACGACGCCAACGTGTGCGCTCGTGGCGGCCTGCTGCTGATCGCGTACCGGGGTGCCGAGGCGGTGGCCCACCGCATTGAACTGCCGGCCGGGTTCCGCGCCCGGTTGGAGCGGTCGCTGCTGCTGTTCACCACCGGACGCGCCACCAATCACACCCGGCAGTCGTTGCAGCAGCTCAGCACCGGCATCGCCGAGGCGTTGGGCGTGCTGCACCAGGTGAAGGACCTCGCCCACCGCACGGCAGCCGCCCTGCGCGCCGGCGACCTGCCGGGGGTTGCCCAATGCATCGGCGAGCAGCAGCGCCTCAAGCAACTGCTGCCAGGCCGGTTCGTGGACGAGTTCGTGCGTGATGTCACCGCCCGGGTGGCGGCGGTTGGGGCGGCCGCGCAGTTCCCGGGCGGCAAGATCGGCGCCTACCTGCTGGTGTGCTGCCCCGATGACCAGCAGGACGCCGTCCGCCGGGCGCTTCCTGGGTTGGTGGAGATGCCGCCGCTCCGGCTCACCGAGCGGGGCAGCCGGGCGTTTGGTGACGAGCGGTGGGTGGCCGGTCACCCGTAGGTGTCGCGCGGTCCCCGGCCGTCGCGCACCGACCGGATGCCGTGCTTCCAGCTCGGCGCAGCCGGTCCGCGGACCTCGATCCGCTGCACCGAGCCGTCCCCGAGTTCGGCGTTCAGTTTGGCCACCAGTTGCGGGGAGAGTTGCCGCAGCACGGTGGCCCAGGTGGTCGACTCGGCGCGCACCAGCAGCACCTTGTCGGTGAACCCGGCCGGTTGGCAGTGCTCGGCATTCACCGGACCGACGATCTGCGGCCAGCGGTCGAGCAGCCGGCGCATCCCGATCTGGGTCTGCCAGCCGCGGCGCACCACGTAGCTGCCCAGGACGTTGCCGAGCGGCTGTGGATCGCGGTCGTCGGGGCCCGGACCGGAGCGTTCCTCGTCGAACTCCGACCGCCACTTCTTGCGCCGGCGCGGCGTGGTGCCGCGCGGTGGCGGCAGGATGCCGGCGACGTCGTGGGCGATCCGGGTGGCGACCTCGACCCCCAGCGGGTCGTGGTCATCGGCGATCACCGGATCGGGAAAGATCATGGCCTGGTCGACCTCGTCCGCGGCCTCTGCTGTCTCGCGCCCGACGGGTGGGCGGTCATGATGCCTTGTCATCAGCGGCTCCCGGGTTCTGGTCGGGGATCTCGGGCGGGGTGATTGTGCCAGCATGCACCTCGAAGCGGACCCCCGCCAGCTGTTCGGGCACATCGCCGGGCACCGCCGCGGTGACCAGCACCTGTTCGGCCTGCCGGGCGGCCGCGGCCAGCCGTTCGCGGCGGGTGGCGTCCAGTTCGGAGAAGACGTCGTCCAGGATCAGCACCGCCTCGATGCCGTCGCTGCGCAACAGCTCGAACGCCCCGAGCCGCAGCGCCAGGGCCAGCGACCAGGATTCACCATGGCTGGCGTAACCGCGGGCCGGCAGCTCGCCGATCGACATCGCCAGGTCGTCGCGGTGCGGGCCGACCAGGGTGAGTCCCCGGGCGAGTTCGTCGCGGCGGCGCTCGGCCAGGGCGGCCGCGAACGCATCCCGCAACTCGCCGGGGTCGTCGGGCAACTCGAAACCAGACCGGTAGAACGCCTTGATCCGGTTGTTGACCGGGGCGATGGCGGCGTAGGCGGCGGCCGCCGGCTCCCGAAGTTCGGCGAGGGTGTCCAGCCGGGCCGACAGCAGTTCGCTGCCGAGCTCGACCAGTTGGGCGTCCCAGACCTCGATGGTGAACTCGAACTCGGCGTTTGGACGCGTCCCCAGCAGCGACTTCAGCAGTGCGTTGCGCTGACGGACCACCTTGTCGTAGTCCTGCTTGACGCCGAGCATTCGGGGCCAGCGGCTGATCACCAGGTCGTCCAGGAAGCCGCGGCGGGCCGCCGGGTCGCCCTTCACCACCGCCAGGTCCTCAGGTGAGAAGACCACGGTGCGGAGCGCGCCGAGCAGGTCGTGGGTGCGAGGCAGGGCCGCCCGGTTGATCCGGGCCCGGTTTGCCCGGCCAGGGTTGATCTCGAGTTCGAGCAGCAGCCGGCGCGGGTCGTCGCGTCCGGCGACCACCTCGGCACGGAGCACGGCCTGTTCGGTGCCGAACTGCACCAGCGGGGCGTCGGTGCTGACCCGGTGCGAGCCGAGCCGCGACAGGTACTCCACCGCCTCGACCAGGTTCGTCTTGCCCTGCCCGTTGGCGCCCTGGAAGATGGTCACCCCGGGGGCCAGCGAGATGTCGGCGGCGGCGTAGTTGCGGAACTGGTGCAACTCGAGCCGGGCGACGAACATGACCGTGAGCCTACCGGCGGCCGCCCCCAGGGGTGCTGGCGCGGTTGCGGCGAGACTGACTGCTCGTCGCGAGCCGGGCCCTCAGTTTGGCAGCCGCATCAGCATGATGACGTGCTTGTAGTCGTCGCTGGGCTCGCCGTCGATCTCGTCCAGACCCTGCACCAGGCACGGCTTGCCGGGCGCAGTGAACGAGAAGTGCACGTACGGGCTGTCGATCGCACCCAGGGCGTCGGTCAGGTAGTGCGGGTTGAACCCGGCCGCGGTGATCGCCAGTTCACCACCGGCCACGTTGTCGACCTGGGCGGCCACCGCCTCGGACGCCTGCGCCTGGTCACCAGAGGCCGCTTCCAGGGCCACCTGGTCGTCGGAGATCAGCATCCGCAGCGGGCTGTTGCGTTCGGCCACCAGCGAGACCCGGCGCACCGACGCGATGATCTCCTCGGTCTTGCAGCGAACCGCCACATTGGGCCGGATGTCCATCAGGTGCCGCACCTTGGGGAACTCGCCGCCGAGCAACCGGGTGGTCAACTGGCGGGTCGAACCGGCGCCAGCGCCCTCCAGGCCGATCAGACCCTCGCCGGCGTCGGTGCTGGCCAGTGCCAGGCTGACGGTCTCGCCGCCAGCCATCGAGCGGGCTGCCTCGCGCAGCACCCGGGCCGGCACCAGGGCTGCCCCCTCGGCGTTGCTGTTGGTGGGACGCCACGGCAGCTCGCGCAGCGCCATCCGGTACCGGTCGGTCGCCAGCAGCGACAGCCGCTCACCGTCCATCTCGAGCCGGACGCCGGTGAAGACCGGCAGCAGCTCGTCGCGTCCGGCCGCGACCTCGACCTGGCTGATCGCCTGGGCGAAGACGTCACAGTCGATGTCGCCAGTAGCGGTCGGCATCTCCGGCAGGGCCGGGTAGTCCGAGACCGGCAGCATCTGCAGTGTGAACCGGGCCGGTCCGCAAACCAGCTCGGCGCGGTTCGCGTCGCTGCTGAAGTCGACCGGACGGTTCGGCAGGCTGCGGGCGATGTCGGCGAGCAGCCGACCCGAAACCAGCGCCTCGCCCTCGTCAACCACCTCGGCGGCGACGTGCACCCGGGCGCTGGTCTCGTAGTCGAAGCTGCTCATGGTGACGCCCTCGGCGTCCGCCCTGATCAGCAGACCCGCCAGGATCGGGACGCTTGGCCGGCTGGGCAGGCTGCGGGCCGCCCAGATAACGGCTTCGGCCAGGACATCGCGTTCCATGCGAATCTTCACGGTGCAATCCTCACGTCATTGGGCCTGACTGCGAGCAGCCAAGTTCTCCGGGGGCATCATATCGACTTCCCGACCGGGCGGGTTCCAGGCTGGCCCGGCGTTGCAGTTGGGATTGTGGCTTATTCGATCCGGTTGGCGTGCCTGACCGATGATCGGGTCTTCCGACCCGCCGTCCCCAGCCTTACTTCGGCTGGTTTTGGTATGTAGTTGACTTCAGTAGCAGTAGTAACCGCTGTGGATTCTGTGTGAAACCCTCATAATCCCTCACCAGACCGGCTTCACCGGCTGTGTACTGGTTGTGCACCGACGGGGGGCGACCCGCCGCGGGCTGTGGAGGAATCCCGGCTGTGGAAGCCGGTCCACGAGACGTCCCCGACGGATGGGCAGGCGATCAACAGCTCCTGCGGGGTTTTCCACAGCAGCTGTGGGCAGGTTCAGCGGTTCTGCTTGATCCGGTTGGTGAGCTCGGTCACCTGGTTGTAGACACTGCGCCGCTCCCGCATCAACTGGCGGATCTTCCGGTCGGCGTGCATCACGGTGGTGTGGTCCTTGCCACCGAACTCCTCGCCTATCTTGGGCAGTGACAGGTCGGTCAGCTCCCGGCACAGGTACATGGCGGTCTGGCGTGCCGTCACCAGCGTCTGAGTCCGGGACGTGCCGACCAGGTCGTCGCGGTCGATGCCGAAGTAGTTGGCGGTTTCGGCGATGATCGCGGAAGCGGTCACCTCGGTCTCGACCCCCATCGGGATCAGGTCCTTCAGCACTACCTCGGCCAGGTTCAGGTCAACGTCCTGCCGATTGAGGGACGCGAACGCCGTCACGCGGATCAGCGCCCCTTCCAGCTCGCGGATGTTGGTCTTGATTCGGGAGGCGATGAACTCCAGCACCTCCGGCGGCACGGAGAGTTGTTCCGAGGAGGCCTTTCGCTTCAGGATCGCCTGCCTGGTCTCCAGGTCCGGCGGCTGCACGTCGGTGATCAGCCCCCACTCGAACCGGCTGCGCAGCCGCGGCTCGAGCAACTCCAGCGCCTTTGGTGCGCGGTCGGAGGTCATCACGATCTGCTTCTGGGCGTTGTGCAGGGTGTTGAAGGTGTGGAAGAACTCCTCCTGGGTCTGGATTTTCGACTCCAGGAACTGGATGTCGTCGATCAGCAGCACGTCGACGTCGCGGTAGGTGCGGCGGAACGCGTGCGTCCGGTTCTCGGAGATCGCGTTGATGAAGTCGTTGGTCAACTCCTCGGTGCTGACGTACTTGACCTGCGCGTTCTGGAAGTACTCCCGCACGTAGTGGCCGATGGCGTGCAGCAGGTGGGTCTTGCCCAGACCTGAGTCGCCGTAGATCATCAGCGGGTTGTAGGCCTTGCCGGGGTTCTCGGCCACCGCCGCGGCGGCGGCGTTCGCGAACCGGTTGGAGCCGCCGATGACGAAGTTGTCAAAGGTGTACTTGGGGTTCAGTCGGTCGCCATCGTTCCGGTCGCTACCGGGGATGACACGCTGAATGGCCGGTTCGCTCTCCACAGTCGCAAGTGTCGCGGACGTCACCGGCGGCGCGTCGCTGCGCCGGACCAGCTCGGTTGGCTCGATCGGTTCGACCGGTGGCTGGTCGGGGACGCCCAGGTCGAGCTCGAGGTCGGGCTGCACCGTGACGGCCAGCTGCATCGACCGGTTGAACGCGTCTGAAAGCGCCTCCTCGATGGCGCTGCGCTGGTGGGTCTCGATGCGGCCGCGGGCGTAGTCGCTGGGCACGGCGATCAACACCACCGACTCGTGCACCGTCAACGGCTGCGAGGACTTCAGCCAGGCCCGCGAACTGGCATCCGACTGCGCCAGAACCTGCTGCCAGGCCCGGGCCAGGGCTTGGTCGCGGGTCTTGTCGTCCGCCTGGTCCGGCACCTCACCACCCGCTTTCCGTTACTCGAGCCGTCCACGAACGCCGCTGCGACACCTCGAGCAGGGGTTGTCCACCTTGGCTGCGCCATTTCCACAGGCCTTTCCACATGGTCGCATGACACCGGACATCCCGTCGAACCGGGCTGTGGAAAACCTGCTTTGGCTGCCGTTCGTAGACGCTAGCTATCCGGGTTCGGACGCGCAAGCGAGTTCGAGCCAAATCCTAGCGGCCATCGGCGTGTCGACTGGACGCGGGGGTCTCCCCGTGGTTGCGCACCGCTTCATGTTGCCTCATGTCAAGATGCCCGCTTGGGTGGGGTCGTTGCCTCGTGGTTGGGTGCCCGCTTGGGTGTGCGGGGCATCTTGGTTTTGTTGAGGTAGACGTGGTTTCGTTTGGCTCGGGTTTG